>JAAKFR010000189.1 GCA_011064985.1 Chlamydiota bacterium | reverse complement strand
TCTATGGGATTTCCATTAGAATCATACCTCTGCCCGTAGACGCCCCATGAATCTCCATCCTGGCCTAAGCTTTCCCAAGTGACGACAAGGCCCCCATCATTGAGGGGCGCTACGCTTGGGTACTTTTGCTTGCTTGTCGTGTAGGTGTTGACCTGGAACTCTACCCCACTTTTCACTCCACTGCTATCATACCTCTGCCCGTAGATGCTGTTGCCATTCCCATCTTGGCCATAGCTTTGCCAAGTGACGGCAAAGCCACCATCATTGAGGGGCGCCGCGCTTGGGAAGTCTTGGTAGCTTGTCGTGTAGGTGTTGACCTGGAACTCTACCCCACTTTTCACTCCGCTGCTGTCATATCTCTGCCCGTAGACCCCATGGGAATCTCCATCTTGGCCATTGCTGTGCCAAGTGACGACAAAACCACCATCATTAAGGGGCGCCACGCTTGGGTACCTTTGGCTGCTTGTCGTATAGGTGTTGATCTGGAACTCTACCCCACTTTTCACTCCGCTGCTAGCATACCTCTGCCCGTAGATGCCATAGAGATCCCCATCTTGGTCGGAGCTGTGCCAAGTGACGACAAAGCCCCCATCATTGAGGGACGCTACGCTTGGGAAACTTTGGATGCTTGTGGTGTAGGTGTTGATCTGGAACTCTACCCCACTTTTCACTCCGCTGCTATCATACCTCTGCCCATAGATGCCTCCGGAATCTCCATCTTGGCCAGAGTTGTCCCAAGTGACGACAAAGCCACCATCATTGAGGAGCGCCACGCTTTGGCCCCCTTGGTAGCCTGTCATGTAGGTGTTGATCTGGAACTCTACCCCACTTTTCACTCCGCTGCTATCATGCCTCTGCCCGTAGACGCCCCATGAATCTCCATCTTGGCCAGAGCTGTCCCAAGTGACGACAAAGCCACCATCATTGAGGGGCGCCGCGCTTGGGTACCTTTGGTCGCTTGTGGTGTAGGTGTTGATTTGGAATTCTGTACCCACGGCTTGCGCTTCTACTTTGGTCATCATCGTCAGAGCAAGACCTACGGTTGGGTACTTGTAGAGAGCAAGCCCCGTAGCGACTTGGCTGTATCCTAAGAGTCTTCCCAATTCCATAGCTCCTGGTGCTACAGCAAGCATCCCTAGTACTACGCCGGCCACTTTGACTGCTTGAGGCTCTAGTCTCCTCAAGTATTCCTCCTTGCTCACCTTCCGAATCGAGGAGAGGATCCATCCCTTATCGACGAGATACTGCATCTTCTTCCCAGAAAACTCCACCCAGGTTCCTCCTATCTCCCGAGAAAGCGCTTTTCGTAAACTTCCACGGGTCTCGTATCTCGTAAACTCTGCCTCATTCTGGTGGAGGAAATACGACTTCGTCTCTTCCACCACCTTAATCACATCAAAAAGACAAGAGCTCCTTAGGTACTCATGCACTTTCTCTTGCGTCGCAAATCGTTTTCCTTGGCAAACGAAGGTTCCATTTCGTGTTTCAACGTAACTTATGCCTCCCTAGACAACACATCTATATCAATCTGAAAACCAGTACGTTATAAAAAATGGCGATTTACACAAATTACTCTATCTAAGAATGATACAACCTTCCCTTGTTCAAAA
>JAAKFR010000188.1 GCA_011064985.1 Chlamydiota bacterium | reverse complement strand
TTTCACTTGATGGCGCAGGTTCGATCACAATTGGTCCGAATTCTGTGGGACTTCATCTACAGGAAAAAGCGCTCGTCTTCGGTGGTGATGTTCTCACTTCTACAGATATCGCTGTCGTTGTGGGTCGATTGAAAATAGGGACACTCAATTTAGAAGCATTAAAGCAAAAAATATCCCATTTTTCACCCAGCCAAGATGTTGATCACTTGATTGCTCAAATCGATCAAGATCTGCATAAAAAGCTTGTAGAGGGGATTAAATACACTTTAGCCTCTATAGAGGATTTTCCACCCCATCTTGTTTTGGTCGGTGGCGGAGCCTCCCTATTTGATTTAGACGTTCTCAATGAACTAATGCCGAAACAATTTCGGACAATTACGATTCCGAAAGCGGCAGGGGTCGCCAATGCCCTTGGGGCAGGGATGAGTTCGATAGGCGCCAAATTTGTTCAAGTCTACGATTATGATCAAATTCGAAGAGATGCGGCTATTGCAGAAGCCACCGAAGAAGCAAAGAAAATTGCCATTGCAAAAGGAGCTATGCCTGACTCTATTCGAGTTGCAAACATCATTGAAACACAGATCAACTATTTGAAGGGTCAACCTCATGAAACTAGCGTCAGTGTTGTTGGCATCGACATGGGAAACATTCGTGTTTCACGATCTTCTCATCATTTGCAATCTTCACGGGGGGCTAGTAAAACAGCTTCAGAGAATCTCAGCCAAGAGGTGGAGCCACTCATCAGTGTTGCGCAAACCAAACGAAATGACAAAGTAGAGGGGGGGGCTTTGATGAAGAGGGCAAAACCCCTTTCAACAGTTTCTATAGGCGACATAGCATTAGGGGCAGGTCTGCTCGGATCCGGGGGTGGAGGTAGCCCCGTTCTCGGGCATCAATTAGCTCTTAATGCAATTAAAAAAGGAGGGGAGATTCGTACCATAAGCTTAGACGAGCTCCCTGATGATGCGCGCGTCGTTGTTTTTGGTGCTATGGGATCCCCTGTTGTTGTTGATGAAAGAGTGCCCGCCTTCGATGAAGGGATCATGGCCATTCGTGAGTTTGAAAAAAAGCATGGAAAGAATGTTGATGCGTTGGTCCTTGCTGAAGGAGGGGGAATGAATTGCACCTATCCTCTCTTTGTAGCTTCGGCGTTAAACATCCCAGTTGTTGACGCAGATTGCATGGGGCGTGCTTTCCCGGGGATTCATATGGTAACGCCAAACATCTACGGGAACTTTGAACAACATTTTGCCGCTTTGTCAAATGGCCGAACAAGCGTTTTGATTCAGGGAGATGATGACAGTTTTTCATCTCTTGAGACAAAGGCAAGAAAAGCTACGATAGATTTGGGTGGCGTTGTCAGTTTAGCTTTCATGCCTATGAGTGGAGTAGAAGCAAAGAAATGGACAATTAAGGGTACCCTTTCCATAGCGGAAAGCATGGGGAAAGCGGTAAGGATGTCCGATGGACTCTCATTTGCACAGAGACTCGAAGCCCTCAATAAAGTCTTGGAGGATACCCAATACAAAAAAGCCAGAAAAATTTTTGAAGGAAATATTATCAAAGTGATTAACAGTAGCCAGGAGATTTCTGGATTCAATGTTGGAGGATTCATAATAGAAAA
>JAAKFR010000187.1 GCA_011064985.1 Chlamydiota bacterium | reverse complement strand
GTGGAAGAGACGAAGTCGTATTTCCTCCACAGAAGTGAGAATGGGTTTGAGAGATACGAGACCCGTGGAAGTTTACGAAAAGCGCTTGCTCGTGAGATAGGAGGAGCCTGGGTGGAGTTTTCTGGGAAGAAAGTACAGTATTTCGTCGATAAGGGGTGGATCTTCTCCTCGATCCAGAAGGTGAGCAAAGAGGAGTACTTGAGGAGACTAGAGCCTCAAGCAGCCAAAGTGGCTGGGGTTGTGCTGGGGATGCTTGCTGTAGCACCAGGAGCTATGGAATTAGGAAGACTCTTAGGATGCAGCCAAGTCGCTACGGGGCTTGCTCTCTACAAGTACCCAACCTTAGGTCTTGCTCTAACGATGATGACCAAAGTAGAAGCGCAAGCTGTAGGCTCAGAGTTCCAGATCAACACCTACACCACAAGCGACCAAGGGCTCCCAAACGTAATGCCTCTCAATGATGGGAGCTTTGTCGTCACTTGGTACAGCAATGGCCAAGATGGGGATTCCTATGGCGTCTACGGGCAGAGGTATGATAGCAGCGGAGTGAAAAGTGGGGTAGAGTTCCAAGTCAACACCTACACGACAGCCGGCCAAAACGACCCAAGCGTAGCACCCCTCAATGATGGGGGCTTTGTTGTCACTTGGCAAAGCTTTGGCCAAGACGGAGATTCCAATGGCGTCTACGGACAGAGGTATGATAGCAGCGGAGTGACAAGTGGGGTAGAGTTCCAGGTCAACACCTACACCACAAGCAACCAAAGGTTCCCAAGCGTAGCATCCCTCAATGATGGGGGCTTTGTCGTTACTTGGATGAGTGATGGCCAAGATGGAAATGCCTGGGGCGTCTACGGGCAGAGGTATGCTAGCAGCGGAGTGACAAGTGGGGTAGAGTTCCAGGTCAACACCTACACGACAAGCTCCCAAGACTCCCCAAGCGCAGTACCCCTCAATGATGGGGGCTTTGTCGTCACTTGGGCAAGCTTAGTCCAAGATGGGGATCTCTATGGCATTTACGGGCAGAGGTATGATAGCAGCGGAGTGAAAAGTGGGGTAGAGCTCCAGGTCAACACCTACACCACAAGCTACCAAGACTCCCCAAGTGCAGTACCCCTCAATGATGGGGGCTTTGTCGTCACTTGGGGAAGCTTTGGCCAAGATGGAGATTCCTATGGCGTCTACGGACAGAGGTATGATAGCAGCGGAGTGAAAAGTGGGGTAGAGTTCCAAGTCAACACCTACACGACAAGCTACCAATGGAACCCAAGCGTAGCACCCCTCAATGATGGGGGCTTTGTCGTCACTTGGCAAAGCTCTGGCCAAGATGGAGATTCCTTTGGCATTTACGGACAGAGGTATGATAGCAGCGGAGTGAAAAGTGGGGTAGAGTTCCAAGTCAACACCTACACGACAAGCGACCAATGGAACCCAAGCGTAGCACCCCTCAATGATGGGGGCTTTGTCGTCACTTGGTACAGCAATGGCCAAGATGGAGATTCCTTTGGCATTTACGGGCAGAGGTATGATTCTAATGGAAATCCCATAGAGCTAATTCTGTCCAATGCAACGAACACAACATCGACACTCCTATCAACACCAAGCAGTGTTCCTACAGGAACCCAAGTGGGTTTT
>JAAKFR010000186.1 GCA_011064985.1 Chlamydiota bacterium | reverse complement strand
GCATCTACGGGCAGAGGTATGCTAGTAGCGGAGTGAAAAATGGGGTAGAGTTCCAAGTCAACACCTACACGACAAGCTACCAAGGGGGCCCAAGCGTAGCACCCCTCAATGATGGTGGCTTTGTCTTTACTTGGGGAAGTTCTGGCCAAGATGGAGATTCCTATGGCGTCTACGGGCAGAGGTATGCTAACAGCGGAGTGAAAAGTGGGGTAGAGTTCCAAGTCAACACCTACACGACAAGCGACCAAAGTTCCCCAAGCGTAGCGTCTCTCAATGATGGTGGCTTTGTCGTCACTTGGGAAAGCAATGGCCAAGATGGAGATTCCTATGGCGTCTACGGGCAGAGGTATGCTAGCAGCGGAGTGAAAAGTGGGGTAGAGTTCCAGATCAACACTTACACGACAAGCGACCAAAGGTTCCCAAGCGTAGCACCCCTCAATGATGGTGGCTTTGTCGTTACTTGGCACAGCGATGGCCAAGATGGAGATTCCTATGGGGTCTACGGGCAGAGATATGCTAGCACCGGCGTGAAAAGTGGGGTAGAGTTCCAGATCAACACTTACACGACAAACTACCAAGGGTTCCCAAGCGTAGCACCTCTCAATGATGGGGACTTTGTCGTCACTTGGGAAAGCGATGGCCAAGATGGGGATTCATGGGGCATCTACGGGCAGAGGTATGATTCTAATGGAAATCCCATAGAGCTAATTCTGTCCAATGCAGCGAACACAACATCGACACTCCTATCAACACCAAGCAGTGTTCCTACAGGAACCCAAGTGGGTTTTACTCCCTCCTCTCCTTCATCGGGAAGATCTTCAACTTCCCCAAGTGGAAAAACGCCGACTTCGATGATACAGTCAACGCAGCAAACTTCACCAAGCAATATGGTGAGCTTTTCTGGATCAATCACTATTTCAGGGGAAATGATCGTTTACGGAGTAAGCTACCCCATCGTTGTCAATGGCCAAACAGTTGGAACTTATACGGTATCTGGAGGAACAGGGAACTTCAC
Organism: Chlamydiota bacterium; assembly: GCA_011064985.1. GTDB lineage: Bacteria > Chlamydiota > Chlamydiia > Chlamydiales > JAAKFR01 > JAAKFR01. Next base: position 674 of record JAAKFR010000186.1, on the reverse strand, counting down.
CAATTCGAATGTCAATGTACTGACGATCGACCTCGAAGACTACCAGGCTCAAGATGGGGAGGTAATACCCCTCTTCGTGATCCCTGAAGAGGAAAAAGAGTATTGGGAGTCGATCAAAATCCAAGGAGAGGCTGAGTGTCTCGAAATGAAAGGAGAAGTGATTTCTGAAGATGAAGATGATTTTGTTTTTACCATTTCTTTTGCGGAAGGCAACACATGTCGCGTCAATCAAGCGGTAGTTGTACCAGCCCTAAGCCTGCTTTTAAAAGTGTAGGCTCAGGCTGCTGCCCACATAGATGTCCACTCAGAGAAAACGGTTGCCACATTTTTGCTAAGCACGACCTAGAAGCTGTCCGAAAGATCTGCCGTTCCCTTGGAGAAACCGAAATCAAAGAAAGCCACCTCATCTCTCCCATCCAAATCCAACACCCCGAAAACAACCATGCTTACCTCAAACTCCCCATCACCAAGCTCTCCCTCACTCTCAAAAACTAGTACCCATTTTCCTTGGACTTTTTTTCTTTGAGGGAATAGTCTTAGAACAAGATTTGTAGAAACTCAAAGGAAAGACCGATGATGATTTGTACGCACACAACAGTTGAGCTTGAAACACGAGATGGGGCATTCGTTTGCCAGGGAAAACGATTTACGGCGCAAGAGAAAGTGCATGAGTA
>JAAKFR010000185.1 GCA_011064985.1 Chlamydiota bacterium | reverse complement strand
CTCAAGACGGGGAGGTAATACCCCTCTTCGCGATCCCTGAAGAGGAAAAAGAGTATTGGGAGTCGATCGAGATCCAAGGAGAGGCTGAGTGTATCGAAATGAAAGGAGAAGTGATTTCTGAAGATGAAGATGATTTTGTTTTTACCATTTCCTTTGCAGAAGGCAACACATGCCGCGTCAGTCAAGCGGTAGTTGTACCAGCCCTAAGCCTGCTTTTAAAAGTGTAGGCTCGAGCTGCTGCCCACATAGATATCCACTCAGAGAAAACGGTCGCCACATTTTTGCTAAGCACGACCTAGAAACTACCCAAAAGATCTCCCGTTCCCTTATTGAATTTAGTGCGTAGAAGAAAGATATTGCGATCCTTGTTAGAGAGGATGATGCTGTCAACACTGTCGTCTTGGTCCACGTCAGAAACTTGAGCAAATGAGTTAAAAGAGTAGCGGCAGTCGGATTCGAACCAACGACCCACGGATTATGATTCCGTTGCTCTAACCAACTGAGCTATGCCGCCAAAGAAACTCCGAAGGAGAAGAAATAGCGGGAGGAGGATTCGAACCTCCGACCTTTGGGTTATGAGCCCAACGAGCTAACCACTGCTCCATCCCGCGATAAGGAGGTCATCCTATCACACGTCTCGATTAACGGCAAGGGCTTCCCAGGTCCTGTCGAGAGCTCCTCCCTCTTTGGTGGCAAGCTCCTTCCCCTTTTCGCCGAGTTCACGGGCTTTTTCTGGATTTTCTAACAGGTTTTTAAGGGTAGGGACAATCTCCTCGGGAGAAATCTTTATGCCAGCTCCATATTGCTCTGAAAGGAGATAAAGGTCGGGTTGGGAATGGAGATAGGGGCCGTAGAGAACTGGTTTCCCATAGAAACACGGCTCTAAAATATTGTGCCCCCCTACCTTCTCGGTGAATGTCCCTCCCACAAATGTGAGAGTGGAGATCGAATAGCAGCTACGCAAGATCCCCATTGCATCGACAAGGAGAAGATTCACATCTTGGAAAGTGGCCCCTTCAGAAAAGCGGCCAAAGGAGACCTCTTTGCTTGTAAGTAAATCGGCCACCTCAGAAAATCTTTCGGGGTGGCGGGGGACAAGCAAGACTTTGAGATCAGGAAATATCTTCCAAAGCACTTTAAGAGCCTCAATCCAGATCGCCTCTTCAGGGTCGTGGGTCGATCCCAGAGTAAGAAGGGGGGATGTCCCTAATTGGAGTTTCTCTTTCAAGAGCTCATCTGGAGGGGGGTATTGGGAGAAATCGAGCTTGATATTCCCGGTGATGTGGAGTTTTTCTTGCGGGATACCAAGAGAGAGAAATCTCTTCTGGTAGAGAGGACCTTGGAGGAAGAAATGGTCGAAGGGAGAAAAAAAGAAGCGAGAGAAAGCAGATAACGAAGAGAACCGTTTAAAAGAGCGCTCCGAAATTTTTCCGTTGAGAAGGGAAATCGTTGCCCCCTCTTTTTTTGCCGTATGGAGAAGATGGGGCCAAAAATCGGTCTCCATAAGGAGGAAAACATCGGGGGACACTCTCTTAACAAGGGGAGAGACCAAATAGGGAAAATCAAATGGGAGAAAGGCGTGCCAGTCGGCCTCAGGAGCCGATTTTTTTCCTTCGATGTGCCCCGTTTCGGTAAGGGTAGTGAGGAGAACAAGAGGAGGATTTGGAAGTCTTTTAAGCTTTTTTACAAGAGAGGCAATGGCTTTTGTCTCTC
>JAAKFR010000184.1 GCA_011064985.1 Chlamydiota bacterium | reverse complement strand
TACGGCAGGTATTCTCAACAAGAAACAGATGCCTCCTATTTCGGCAGAGAAGGCAGAAGCTTGGGCTGTGGGAGCTTCTCTTCTCAAAATCGTCAAACAGCGCAATAGCTTTGGAGGCCCCAGTTGGAATGCCGTGAGCAAACGCGACGCCTCCTTCTTTGAAGAGACCCTCACAGAAGAACTCCAAAATCTAGCAGTCCCAAAGCTGCTCATGCAAGTGATCCAAGATCTACTCATCGTCAACCCAGATGAGCGGATGAGCATTGCAGAAGCCCTAGAAACACTCCAAGAAGCAGAAACATTCGAAAGCCCAGACGAACAAGCGGTGGTATTTGCCAAAATGAAAGGACTCAAAGTCCAGTAACCACAAAGAAAGTGAGCTATGACAATCTATTCTCAACACACACTCCAACTTCATCAGACAAACAATGGATACTCGCTTGAGGGAAAAGCTTTTTCATCTAAAAAGAGTATTTACAACTATCTCTCGTGTCTTCCAGTTGATCTCGTAAAGCTCGTTGAGGAGAAAAAAAACTCCTACCACTACCATTCAGTTTCCTATTCTTCTAAGCAAAACCTCCGCAAGGCTCTCTCAAGAGATTCAGGAAGGACTTGGATTTAACTGAAACAAGGAAAAGCGCGCTACTTTGTCGACAAGGGGTGACTCTTCTCTTCTCCGCAAAAGGTTAGCCGTCAGGAATATCTCAAGAAGCTCGAGGCGAAAACTGGGAAAACAGAGAGGATCGTTCTTGGCCTTCTTGCCCTCGCGCCAAGCCTCTCCGAACTCTCACGCCATGTCAATTCAAAAGAAGTTGCTCTTAGCCTTACTCTCTCCAAATACCCTGTTTTCGGAGTGGCTGCCTACTCTCTTATGCAAAGCCAGGCCCATGCTCAACCCATCGACACCGCATTCCAAGTCAACACCTACACAACCTCTTACCAACAGAGTCCCAGAGTTGCAGACCTTGCAGGCTGATTATTCTCGCCGGCTATATGAGTGGCTGTGACACAATCGCGGATCTCGAAGTCTTTGGCCGTCTTCGCCATGATTGGCTAGTTGGGTTAACGGGAGTGGCAACGGGGGCCCCATCATACGATACGATTTGGATGCTTCTTGTTCGAATTACACCCGATGGCCTTAGGGCGCTGATCCAAAAGTGGTTCGACCGGCTATCAGGGGACCTTAAGGATAGGGTTCTGGCATTGGACGGAAAGAGAGTTCGGGGTGCACCTACCTTGACAATGTCGTCCATCTCGTAGAGCTTGTTGCCACAAACACGGGTTTTACCATTACCCAAGAACGAGTACCATCTTGTCGCTGAGCGGCAAAAATAGTTATCGTCGACCGGCAAAGATAATTGACGTTATATAATTGGCTTTTTTAATGGATCAAACGGAGCAACTCTGTTGTGACCTCTTTCAGGGAGCTCTGGAGAAATTTAACTGGAAAAAATCACGCTTGTGGATGCGTGTGAGAGGCTTTTTTGAGTTTCACATTATTTCATCTTGAAAAGCTCTTTATCTTGCAATTATGCAGGGGATAGAGTCACATTCAGTGATACTAGATACCTCCTGATCTACCTGTTCAAATGTGGCAACCTAAGTTTTTGGAGCTCAGATTTTTACAATGATGGCGCACAAAATACAGATTGCGAAAGTTTTCTGCTGCGACAAAAAAAATGACTTTGGAAAGTGGCAAGAAAAAGTGGGCGAAATATT
>JAAKFR010000183.1 GCA_011064985.1 Chlamydiota bacterium | reverse complement strand
GGCGTATTGTTGGAGTTCTAGGACTTTGTTGTAGAGATCTCGGCAGGCCTCAATGCGGGAGTCTTCTGTTGCGGCGCAGTAGAGGGGGCGTATCGTGTGGGCGAGAAGGGCGCTGCCTCCCACTACTCCTCCGGAGATGGCGAATGGGATGGTATAAGGGGAGAGGGCAAGGTGAGAGTAGTGGGCATTGAGGGCAATAGATGCGGAAGCAAGAAGGAGAATGAGTCCAGCCGAGAGGACACCACAGCTGATGGCAGAAACCGACCGGTTTTTCCATTCGGCTTTGATGATCCCCTCCATCTGGGAGTAGACCTCGGTTGCTTCATGATCGATTGTTTCACTTTTCGCTTTTTCTACTTCATTGAGGCTCTTTCGGTATTCATCGGCTTTAAGGGCTTGTTCTCCAGTGAAATAAAAAGAGGCGAGAATGCAGGTGGCAAGGGCAACAATCGCTGCGATCAAAAGCATGGCAATGGCATCATCTCCACCTCCTCCTCCACGACAGCCACCTCCTCCCTTGCAACAGCCACCTGATGGGGCAAAGGCTCCCCCACCTCCCCCAAAATGGGGGACAGGTGCACGGAAGTTTGAGAGAAGATGCATGTTGAGCCAGAAGAGGGGATCTCTCAGAGTATCGGCCATGACATGTGTGGCAACAAAAGCCGCATCAGTCAAACCACTACTATTTGAGGAGCGCTCTTGAGACCATTTTTCAGGAGCTGCAAGGGGATGGCTTTGTAAGAGATTGAGGGCAGAAGCGGTAGCTCTCCGCACATCGTCTGATTTCTGGGCCTCAATATCTGTTCGGTAGAGAACTCCATTTTGTGTGTAATAAGCTGCCGTTGGTTGTGCCATTTATTTTCCTCCTCTTATTTTACGTACACCCATTATATCAAAATCTACAGATTAAGATAAAGTTAATATTCATTAGATTTCCCGCTCCCTCGGTAAAACCGAAATCAAAGAGTACCAAGAGGGGATCTCCTACGGCGCCCACCAAGTCCGAGATGGCGTCAACCTCTCCCTCCAGTCGAAGAAAGCTCCCCTCATCTCTTCCTCCCAGATCCAATCCCTCGAAAACAACCACGCCTATCTCAAACTCCCTGGCAACACCCCCATCACCAAGCTTTCCCTCACTCCCAAAAACTAGAACGCTGTTTTTCTTTGAAGTTTTCCCTTTGATGGAATAACCTTAGCGTAGAAATTATAGAAACCATGAGGAAAGACCGATGATGATTTGTACCCATACGACAATTGAGCTGGAAACACGAAATGGAACCTTCGTTTGCCAAGGAAAACGATTCGCCTCGCAAGAGAAAGTGCATGAGTACTTGAGGAGCTCTTGCCCCTTTGATGTGATCAAGGTGGTAGAAGAGACGAAGTCGTATTTCCTCCACAGAAGTGAGAATGGGTTTGAGAGATACGAGACCCGTGGAAGTTTACGAAAAGCGCTTGCTTGTGAGACGGGAGGGGCCTGGGTGGAGCTCGCGGGGAAGAAGGTGCAGTATCTCGTCGATAAGGGATGGATCTTCTCCTCGATCCAGAAGGTGAGCAAAGAGGAGTACTTGAGGAGGCTAGAGCCTCAAGCAGCCAAAGTGGCCGGCATAGTACTAGGGATGTTTGCTGTAGCACCAGGAGCTATGGAATTAGGAAGACTCTTAGGATACAGCCAAGTCGCTACGGGGCTTGCTCTCTACAAGTACCCAACCTTAGGTCTTGCTCTGACGATGATGACCAAAGTA
>JAAKFR010000182.1 GCA_011064985.1 Chlamydiota bacterium | reverse complement strand
GATGGGATAGCTTACTTCGTAAACGATCATTTCTCCTGAAATAGTGATAGACCCCGAAAAACCCACCATATTGCTTGGTGAAGTTGACTGCATCATCGAAGTCGGCATTTTTCCACTTGGTGAAGTTGAAGATCCTCCCGATGAAGGAGAAGAGGGAGTAAAACCCACTTGGGTTCCTGTAGGAACACTGCTTGGTGTTGATAGGAGTGTCGATGTTATGTTCGTTGCATTGGACAGAATTAGCTCTATGGGATTTCCATTAGAATCATACCTCTGCCCGTAGACGCCATGGAGATCCCCATCTTGGCCATCGCTTCCCCAGGTGACGACAAAGCCTCCATCATTGAGGGGTGCTACGCTTGGAGAGTCTTGGTTGCTTGTCGTGTAGGTGTTGACCTGGAGCTCTACCCCACTTTTCACTCCGCTGCTATCATACCTCTGCCCGTAGATGCCATCGAAACTCCCATCTTGGCCAGAGCTTGCCCAAGTGACGACAAAGCCCCCATCATTGAGGGGTGCCGCGCTTGGGTCGAATTGCATGTTTGTCGTGTAGGTGTTGATCTGGAACTCTACCCCACTTTTCACTCCGCTGCTAGCATACCTCTGCCCGTAGATGCCACGGGAACTTCCATCTTGACCACCGCTTTCCCAAGTGACGGCAAAACCCCCATCATTGAGGGATGCTACGCTTGGGTACTTTTGGTGGCCTGTCGTGTAGGTGCTGATCTGGAACTCTACTCCACTTTTCACTCCGCTGCTAGCATACCTCTGCCCGTAGATGCCGTCGCCATTCCCATCTTGGCCATCGCTATTCCAAGTGACGACAAAGCCCCCATCATTGAGGGGTGCTACGCTTGGGAAGTCTTGGTCGCTTGTCGTGTAGGTGTTGATCTGGAACTCTACCCCACTTTTCACTCCGCTGCTAGCATACCTCTGCCCGTAGATGCCATAGAGATCCCCATCTTGGCCATTGCTATTCCAAGTGACGACAAAGCCTCCATCATTGAGGGGTGCTACGCTTGGCCGATCTTGGGAGCTTGTCGTGTAGGTGTTGGCCTGGAACTCTACTCCACTTTTCACTCCGCTGCTAGCATACCTCTGCCCGTAGATGCCGTCGCCATTCCCATCTTGGCCACCGCTGTCCCAAGTGACGACAAAGCCTCCATCATTGAGGAGTGCTACGCTTGGGAACCTTTGGCTGCCTGTCGTGTAGGTGTTGATCTGGAATTCTACCCCACTTTTCACTCCGCTGCTAACATACCTCTGCCCGTAGATGTCATCGCCATCTCCATCTTGGCCATCGCCTTCCCAAGTGACGACAAAGCCCCCATCATTGAGGGATGCTACGCTTGAGAGCTTTTGTTTGTTTGTCGTGTAAGTATTGACCTGGAACTCTGTCCCTACGGCTTGCGCTTCTACTTTGGTCATCATCGTCAGAGCAAGACCTAAGGTTGGGTACTTGTAGAGAGCAAGCCCCGTGGCGACTTGACTGTATCCTAAGAGTCTTTCTAATTCCATAGCTCCTGGTGCTACAGCAAGAATTCCCAGCACAACCCCAGCCACTTTGGCTGCTTGGGGCTCTAGTCTCCTCAAGTACTCCTCTTTGCTTACCTTCCGGATCGAGGAGAAGATCCACCCCTTATCGACGAGATACTGCACCTTCTTCCCAGAAAACTCCACCCAGGCTCCTCCTATCTCACGAGCAAGCGCTTTTCGTAAACTTCCACGGGTCTCGTATCTCTCA
>JAAKFR010000181.1 GCA_011064985.1 Chlamydiota bacterium | reverse complement strand
AGGAAGACTCTTAGGATACAGCCAAGTCGCTACGGGGCTTGCTCTCTACAAGTACCCAACCTTAGGTCTTGCTCTGACAATGATGACCAAAGTAGAAGCGCAAGCTGTAGGCTCAGAGTTCCAGATCAACACCTACACGACAAGCGACCAATACACTCCAAGCGTAGCACCCCTCAATGATGGGGGCTTTGTCGTCACTTGGGGAAGCGATGGCCAAGATGGAGATCGCGATGGCGTCTACGGGCAGAGGTATGACAGCAGCGGAGTGAAAAGTGGGCTAGAATTCCAGATCAACACCTACACCACAAGCTACCAAAGGTTCCCAAGCGTAGCACCCCTCAATGATGGGGGCTTTGTCGTCACTTGGGGAAGCGATGGCCAAGATGGAGATTTCTATGGCGTTTACGGGCAGAGGTATGATAGCAGCGGCGTGAAAAGTGGGCTAGAATTCCAAGTCAACACCTACACGACAAGCAGCCAACTGTACCCAAGCGTAGCGCCCCTCAATGATGGGGGCTTTGTCGTCACTTGGAATAGCTATGGCCAAGATGGGGATGGCTATGGCATCTACGGGCAGAGGTATGATAGCAGCGGAGTGAAAAGTGGGGTTGAGTTCCAGATCAACACCTACACGACAGGCTGGCAAGACTTCCCAAGCGTAGCACCCCTCAATGATGGGGGCTTTGTCGTCACTTGGCAAAGCGATGGCCAAGATGGGGATCTCAATGGCGTCTACGGGCAGAGATATGATAGCAGCGGAGTGAAAAGTGGCAGTGAGTTCCAGATTAACACCTACACGACAAGTTTCCAACAGTACCCGAGTGTAGCGTCCCTCAATGATGGAGGCTTTGTCGTCACTTGGTTCAGCGATGGCCAAGATGGGGATCTCTATGGCATCTACGGGCAGAGGTATGATAGCAGCGGAGTGAAAAGTGGGGTAGAGTTCCAGGTCAATACCTACACGACAAGCAACCAATCGCTCCCAAGCGTAGCACCCCTCAATGATGGGGGCTTTGTTCGTCACTTGGCAAAGCGATGGCCAAGATGGGGATCTCAATGGCGTCTACGGGCAGAGATATGATAGCAGCGGAGTGAAAAGTGGGGTAGAGTTCCAGGTCAACACCTACACGACAAGCAACCAAGTGTACCCAAGCGTAGCACCCCTCAATGATGGGGGCTTTGTCGTCACTTGGATGAGCGATGGCCAAGATGGGGATCTCTATGGCATCTACGGGCAGAGGTATGATTCTAATGGAAATCCCATAGAGCTAATTCTGTCCAATGTAGCGAACACAACATCGACACTTCTATCAACACCAAGCAGTGTTCCTACAGGAACCCAAGTGGATTTTACTCCCTCTTCTCCTTCATCGGGAGGATCCTCAGCTTCCCCAAGTGGAAAAACGCCGACTTCGATGATGCAGTCAACGCAGCAAATTTCAGCAAGCAATATGGTGAGCTTTTCGGGGCCGATCACTATTTCAAGAGAAATGATCGTTTACGGGGTAAGCTACCCCATCGTTGTTAATGGCCAAACAGTTGGAACTTACACGGTATCTGGAGGAACAGGGAACTTCACCAATTCGAATGTCAATGTACTGACGATCGACCTCGAAGACTATCAGCTTCAAAACGGGGAGGTAATACTCCTCTTCGCGATCCCTGGAGAGGAAAAGGAGTATTGGGAGTCGATCGAGATTCAAGGAAAGGCTGAGTGCCTCGAAATGAAAGGAGAAGTGATTTCTGAAGG
>JAAKFR010000180.1 GCA_011064985.1 Chlamydiota bacterium | reverse complement strand
AAGACCGATGATGATTTGTACGCACACAACAGTTGAGCTTGAAACACGAGATGGGGCATTCGTTTGCCAGGGAAAACGATTTACGGCGCAAGAGAAAGTGCATGAGTACTTGAGGAGCTCTTGTCTTTTCGACACGATTAAGGTGGCGGAAGAGACGAAGTCGTATTTCCTCCACAGAAGTGAGAATGGGTTTGAGCAGTATGAGACTCGTGGAAGTTTACGAAAAGCGCTTGCTTGCGAAACGAAAGGAGCCTGGGTGGAGTTTTCTGGGAAGAAGGTGCAGTATTTCGTCGATAAGGGGTGGATCTTCTCCTCGATCCGGAAGGTAAGCAAAGAAGAGTTTTTGAGCAGACTAGAGCCTCAAGCAGCCAAAGTGGCTGGCGTAGTACTAGGGATGCTTGCTGTAGCACCAGGAGCTATGGGATTAGGAAGACTCTTAGGATACAGCCAAGTCACTACGGGACTTGCTCTCTACAAGTACCCAACCTTAGGTCTTGCTCTGACGATGATGACCAAAGTAGAAGCGCAAGCTGTAGGCTCAGAGTTTCAAGTCAACACCTACACGACAAGCGACCAATGGATCCCAAGCGTAGCACCCCTCAATGATGGTGGCTTTGTCGTCACTTGGGAAAGCGATGGCCAAGATGGGGATCTCTATGGCGTCTACGGGCAGAGGTATGCTAGCAGCGGAGTGAAAAGTGGGGTAGAGTTCCAGGTCAATACCTACACGACAAGCTACCAAGAGTATCCAAGCGTAGCACCCCTCAATGATGGGGGCTTTGTCGTCACTTGGCAAAGCTCCGGCCAAGATGGAGATTCCTATGGCATCTACGGGCAGAGGTATGCTAGCAGCGGAGTGAAAAGTGGGGTAGAGTTCCAGATCAACACCTACACGACAAGCAACCAAGGGCTCCCAAGCGTAGCGCCCCTCAATGATGGTGGCTCTGTCGTCACTTGGTACAGCGATGGCCAAGATGGGGATGGCTATGGCATCTACGGGCAGAGGTATGCTAGTAGCGGAGTGAAAAATGGGGTAGAGTTCCAGGTCAACACCTACACGACAAGCTACCAACTGTACCCAAGCGCGGCGCCCCTCAATGATGGGGGCTTTGTCGTCACTTGGGTAAGCGATGGCCAAGATGGGAGTAGCGGTGGCGTCTACGGGCAGAGGTATAATAGCAGCGGAATGAAAAGTGGGGTAGAGTTCCAGGTCAACACCTACACGACAAGCTCGCAACAGGACCCAAGCGCGGCGTCCCTCAATGATGGTGGCTCTGTCGTCACTTGGCAAAGCTCCGGCCAAGATGGGGATCTCTATGGCGTCTACGGGCAGAGGTATGCTAGCAGTGGAGTGAAAAGTGGGGTAGAGTTCCAGGTCAACACCTACACGATAAGTAGCCAATTCGACCCAAGCGTAGCGCCCCTCAATGATGGTGGCTTTGTCGTCACTTGGAGTAGCTATGGCCAAGATGGAGATTCCTATGGCGTCTACGGGCAGAGGTACGACAGCAGTGGCGTGAAAAGTGGGGTAGAGTTCCAGATCGATACCTACACGACAAGCGACCAAAGTTCCCCAAGCGCAGCACCTCTCAATGATGGTGGCTTTGTCGTCACTTGGTACAGCGATGGCCAAGATGGGGATTCATGGGGCGTCTACGGGCAGAGGTATGATTCTAATGGAAATCCCATAGAGCTAATTCTGTCCAATGCAACGAACACAACATCGACACTCCTATCAACACCAAGCAGTGTTCTTACAGGAACCCAAGTG
>JAAKFR010000018.1 GCA_011064985.1 Chlamydiota bacterium | reverse complement strand
TAATAGAAGAGAGGGTGATATTGACGGCGGGATGTATCGGAATTTGATGAAGACGAAGGGTCCCAAAGAGAAGATCAAGAAAGTCGAGGATTATTTCGAAGACACGCTTGACCGGTCGCTTACAGCCGAGATAAAGTTTTCCGCTTGAACACCCCAGCTTCAGGCCAGTTCGGACAAGTGAGACAACTTCCCACCCCTCTCCAATTTTGGTGGCAGCCCCCCCAAGCTCCAAATATTTGTCGGCTAAAAGGACGGGTTTGACAAAGGCATTCGTTGTGAGAGAGAGAATTTTTTTGGCTGAACCCAATGTATAAGTACCAGCCTTGATAAGCGATCTTTTTTCAATTTTTCCGCTCATATCCCATTGCTTCTTACACTCATGATAAGCGTCTTTTGTTTTGCAAATTTTCCGCTTTAGTGCGGGGATTTCGAAGGGAACTTTCGAAATATACAAGAGGCTTTTCACATCGCCCAAGGCACCACTTGTAGCACTTAACTCTTCGCACCTACGGAAATTCGATGGATCAAAGGAGAGGGAATATTCAGTAATGTTAAGACTGGTCCTTACGAGATTGAGGACTTTTATGAGGCCTTCAGGCTCACTTCCCAACTTGGTGACAAACCGACCTGAGTGATTTGCAAGAAAGGTATCACATGCTGTGCTTTTAACTATCATAAGGAGTATGCCCTTCCATTTGAAATGCTAAACTTCTAGGTTGTTTTAATCCAAACTCGATAAAGCCCCAGCCCTAGAGTTAAAGTTGAGAGCGGAATACGAAACCACATAGGCATTGGGATCGGGGAAAGCAGACTCAGAACGTCTTTAAGTATTTCGAGAAGTTTTTCGATCAAACCAATAGTAGCCTCTTTGACTTTTTTGTAGTAGTCTTGGAAGACTTGTCTCTGATCTCCACCATTCCGTAACGCTCGCTTGTAGGCGATCTCTTCATAGCCAAGGCGAAGGCTATTCTCCACAATCCCTGAGAGGTGGTTCACAAACATAATCTGGGGCATCGAACCAGCGAGAGTTTTCCCAACAGAGTTTAGCTCAACGATGGGAGTTTCCGAATCATTTTTCCCAAACGTATTGAGAGAATTGAGGAAACGGCAAGGAGCTACCGCCCCAAATGCCGTGATATAGGTACCCGCTCCGATAAACTTCATCGAGTGGATTCCCATTTGAAGAAGACGCTCGCTTGGCCCATCGGCCACCCTATTGTGCTTCAATGGAGTGGTGTGAGTTACTGACCTTGCATTCTGGATCTGTTGTTGATCCCCATTTCGATCGGTGTAAGAGAAGTTTTGAGGAGAGTGGACTGTCTGAGACCTTGCCCTCTCAAGTGATGTAGGCTGAGCTTCTCTTGTAACAAGATCTCTTGTTAACTCACCGGTTTTTTTGGCTGCGTTGTAGGCCATTGGAATCGAAGCGCGAAAGACGTTGAAAAGACCCGTGACGGAACGAGTCGTGACAACCATTTCACGGCCAATTCCAAGCCCCTTGAGGGTCGATTCGGAAGCTCCAGCGGTAGAGGCAATTTCGATGGCTGCCGGAAAGGCGGCTTCGCCAATGAACTTCAAGACTTTGTCTTGTCCCTCTGCACTTTTGAGGATCTTCGCCACTTTATTCTCTTCATTTGTGAGAAAGGATCGTATAGGAGACAGGATTGTTGATATCATAAAAACCTCTTGATTATGCTGATTTGAGGTAAGAGCATAGCCTCTTCTAAAGATAAAGTAAAGGCAGAAGTGGTTGGTAGTGAAATTTTTACGACTTATTCAGGAAATGGATCAGGGTGCTTGGGATCCCGCGTAGGAAGGCAGGAGTATCGAGGGCTTTTTTCCCTTCGAGTTGCACCTCAAGAAGTTCTAGTCCTCCCTCACCACAACCAATCACCCAAGGAGACGTTGAAAGGGTCTCGCCTATTTCTCCTTGGAGTGACGGGTGGGAATGGGTTTTTTTGATGAGGAGGCGTTTTTTTTCTCCTCGGATTTCTACCCAAATCCAAGCGCCAGGTTTTGGGGTGACCCCACGGACTTGGTTGTGGAGTTTTGTAGAGCTTTCTCTTAAATCGAGCTCTCCTTCTTCGGGTTTCAGTTTTGGCGCAAGGGTAACAAGAGAGGGGTCTTGGAGTTCGCCTTTCACCTGTTCTCCCTGTGCCACCCTTTGTAAAACACGGATAAGCGCCTCTGCCCCTAGATGAGAAAGCTTTTCCATAAGCTCTCCTGCAACCATCTCTTCAGGAACAGGTGTTGACGCAGTCTCAAGAATCTCCCCAGCATCGAGCTTTCTTTCCATCTTCATGATGGTCACACCGCTTATATCATCTCCTGCCATCAGGCATCTTTGAATGGGAGCTGCTCCCCGGTATTTGGGCAAAAGGCTTGCATGTACATTGATACACCCTTTAGAGGGGATTTCTAGCACGTTTTCTTTTAAGATTTCGGCATAAGCTGCCAGCACAAATAGATCAGCATCTAGAGTTTTTAGAAAAGCGGCAAATTCCTCGCTAGAGGCTTTATCAGGTTGGTATAAAGGGAGATCTTTTTCTAGAGCGAGCTTCTTTACAGGAAGAAACTGGGGCTTTCCCGATCTCCCTTTTGGTTTGTCTGGCCTTGTGACTACGGCAACAACCGAAAAGGGGTGAGAGAGAAGAGAGTCTAAGATCGTAGCGGCAAAAGAGGGTGTACCAAAAAATACGATCTGCATTACCAAAGACCCATTTCAACGAGCATTTGCTCTGGGACCTCTTCCTCCTCATCTAGGACCATCCCTGCCCCTTTATGAGAAATTTCCTGATGAATCCCCTGCATCCCGATCAATCCTCTTTTGGTCTCTCGGCAAAAAGAGAGGAAATGGAGGATTTCCGAGGTAGGATCAACCTCTTTTTCAATCTGCTCAAGAGCCTCCTCTAAGCTCAAGCGGCTTTTGTAGAGCAAGCGGTAAGCCTGGGTAAGAGCGCGCCTAGTTTCAAAGGGGAAATTCCGCCTTCTTAACCCAATTCGATTGATGCCCCCAAGGGAGTAAGGGATACCTCCTCCAACCGTGTAGGGAGGGATATCGTGTGTGACTCGGCTCATCCCTCCAACCATGGCATGGGTTCCGATGCGGACAAATTGATGGACAGGGGTCATCCCTCCAATGATTGCATAATCCTCAACAAGAACATGCCCAGCTAAAAGGGAGTTATTGCTCATAATCACGTGGTTACCCACTTTACAATTGTGGGCAACATGACAAGAGGCCATGATGAGACAGTGATCGCCTACCTCGACTGTAGATCCCTCACCTGTAGACGAATTGATCGAAACAAACTCTCGGATTTGGCAATGCTTCCCGATTTTGACAAATGTCTCCTCTCCTTGATATTTGAGATCCTGGGTCTTCGTACCGATACTTGCCGAAGGGTAGATCACACTCCCCTCACCAATTGTCGTATTCCCGTCGATATAGGCATGAGATTTGACTACAACATTGTCTTCAAGAACGACATTTCCCTTTACTATCGCACAGGGTTCGATCGTGACATTCTTCCCGATTTTTGCCCCTTCTTCGACAATGGCTGCCTCGTGGATATTTGAATTTGACATGTTTCTCCCAATCTTAGATTTGTTCTTTTTTCACAAGGGCGAAGCCGAGTTCTGCCTCAACTGCCAACTTCGACCCAACCATGGCACGAGTCTTCACTCGCCCTCCTTTGCTACTAAATACAGTTCCTTCAGCATGAAGAAGAAGGACATCTCCAGGTTTCACGGGATTGCGAAATTTCGCATGATTGACACTCAAAAAAAGGGCGATTTTATCAGTAAATCCCTTCTCATGGACGAGAATCCCCCCCGTTTGCGCTAGAGCCTCTAAAATCAAGACACCCGGCATAATCGGAGCTCCGGGGAAATGGCCTTGAAAAAAGGCCTCATTTATCGTCACATTTTTCTGTCCTAGAATAGAAGGGACCTCCAAATCGATTTCCAGAATCTTATCCACGAGAAGAAAAGGGTACCGATGGGGCAACACTTCTGTGATTTTTTTGATATCGAATACTGGCTGCCGGTCTAAAAGGTCTTGTTGAGTCATTGGCATGATACTTCCCTTAGGTTTTGAGAAAATTCTTTTCCCAGTTCACGTGCTAACCCTACATTTGAGGTGTGTCCTGATCGAATAGCTATAATATGGGCAACAAAAGGAATCCCTACAAGAGAAAGATCGCCTATTAGATCGAGGATTTTGTGTCTGGCCATTTCATTGGGGAACCGCAACCCCTCTTTACTGAAAATGACGTCATCTTTGATCACAACAGCATTTTCTAAACTCCCCCCCCGAATCAGTCCACACTCCATCAATTTCGTGATCTCCTCGTAGAGGGCAAAAGTGCGGCAGGGAGCGATTTCCTCCTTAAACGAATGGGCATCGATCGAGAGAGAATAATACTGGGAGCGGATAACGGGAGTATTGGGATAGTGGAGGGTATAACTTACACGGTACTCTTCAGAAGGTAGAGCGACTAAATGGGTATCTCCTTGAGTAAAGGAGACAGGCTGCTTTAAGAAGGCGACCGATGTTACGCTTTCCTGCTCCTCAATCCCGGCCTCTTCAATCATGGCAACAAATGGTTTGGAACTCCCATCGCCTACCGGTGGCTCCCCTTCACTTACCTGGATACAAAGATTGTCGATTTGGTAGGCATAAAGAGCTGCTAATACATGCTCGACCGTTAGTACTTGGCAGCTCCCCACTCCAATCGTGGTACACCTCGAGGTGTCTTGGACATACTCAACCTCAGCAGGGATCGTCGGTTTTCCAGGAAGATCGACTCTTTGAAAAACAATTCCAGAGTGTTCAGGGGCGGGACAAAAACTTAAGGAGACCTCTTTTCCTGTGTGAATGCCCACACCGGAAAAGGAGACTTTTTTTTTCAATGTACGCTGTGGCCTACAAGACATGCGGAGGATCCAAAAAAACTACCTTTAAAGCCTCAGAAGCGTAACGAATATTCAGTTTTTCTTCAAGAGGTAAATATTTAAGTCTTTAATTTTAAGCTGTTTTGATTTGAATAGTCCTGTCAAAAAAGCCACGCTATAACAAATAAGAGAGGCAAAAGAGAGAAATAAAACTGGTTTATCTCCAAAACGACTATATAGGGTCGCGTAAGAGAAAAGGGGAAGATCGACGGCCAATATACCAGGGGCGCTTTCTTGTTTTTTGGAGTCGTAGGGCAACATTCCGCAATCGCGCCCGAAGGCGTCTACACCACATGTCACTCCCGTATTACAACACCGAACTAACGGAATCCCTCCCTCTAAAGCCCGCAATTTCCCATGAAAGTAGTGGACATAAGGGAGGCGGGAACGAGGATACCATCCATCATTTGTAAGATTGACCAGAAGATCGGCCCCTTGCAGGCGGTTTGCACGCATGAGTTCTCCGTAGGTCTCCTCATAGCAAATAGAAACTCCTACAGAGGCTTTTTTTGTAGAGAAGACCTTTGCTTGCTTACCAGCAACAAAAGAGTCAGAAATCCCATATTTTGAGAGAATTTTTTTACACCAGCTGAAAGGAATATACTCCCCCATGGGTACAAGAACCCTTTTTTCGTATCGCTCTCGCCCTTTAGAGGGGTGGAAACAAAACGCTGCATTGTATCCACAGCTACTTCCCTCTTCATCAAACTCCATATCCTCGAGACCTACGATCACTTCCGCCTCAAAAAAATCGGCCAACTTTTCCATCCAGTAGCTATTGCCAACAAAGTTTGCTGGTTCGAAGATAAGATCTCTTGTATCCCCAAAAAGGGTCGTAAAGGCATGCCTTACAGTGTTAGAAGAGTAGAGGACGTTATCCGCCCCGTAAGGGACCACTGCCTCGGGAAGAACAAGGAGATCGACAGAAGAGTCTTTGTACGAGGCTAACATCGACAAGATACGCTCCCACTGCAGATCGGGAGATAAGGGGATTGTCCCTTCCATAGGATACTTCTCTTCTGGAGATAGAGAGGGTTGGACGAGCAAAATAGATAGCGAAGACCCATCGCTTTTGTCGATTCTGTTGGCAAAAAAAGAGAGATGCGCCACCCCAAAAAGGTAAGGGATGAGAGCAAAAACACCCCAATTGATCCCTCGTTTCCGGGAAGGGGAGAGGAGAAACTTTAAAGCGAGTAGATTGGTTCCAATCACCCAAAAACTCAAACCGAACACACCAAAAAGTGAGGTAAATTGGATTCCATATAGAGTTGAGGTAAGGGCTATTCCAACCGGATTCCAGGAAAATCCAGAAAGGATATGGAGACGACTCCACTCCAAAATAACCCAAAGAGAGCTCAAACAGATAAGGCGGAAGTAGGAGAGTTTTGACCCTCGGGGAATTAAAATCGAAAGGAGCCCGAATTGGAGTCCTAAGCCAAGATAGAGAATCGAGAGAAAAGGGTAAATATACCCCCCTACGTAGCGATCGGACAAAAACCAGCTAAAATGAAAGGCTTGGATAAGGGCAAACCACAAAGTGGCCACCCAGAAGCGGGCTTTACGGGAGGAAAAATTGAGTAAACCTTTCCAAAAAAGAGCAAATCCAAAACACGAAGCAAGAATACAAGCCCCTACACTCCAATCAGGTTGCGCAGAGGCGATCAAAAGAAAAGAAACGCCTAGATAAAGATATCTACTCTTTTGGTTTACATATACGGCACGCATCCAAACTCCATTTTCCGGGTCCGTAGCTCAAAATGTAGAGCAAGCCGCCATAGATTGTAAGGTTTTTCAAGAAAATGGAAAGTTGCAGCGCCATCTCTGGTCCAGAATAATTCCAAAATCCATGAAAAATCAGGGTTGTGGGAAGGAGGAAAATCATAAGCAGATAGACTCCTAAACGAGTGTACCACCCCAGAAGAACCAAAATCCCTCCTACAAGCTCAAGAATTAAGCCCAAGACAGCATAGACTCCCGCTCCATGGATCCCCATCTGTCTGAGAGCCTCCACAGCACCTCCGAAATCGAAGAATTTTCCAGTTCCCGCTAAAATAAAAATCAAACTAATCAAAAACCGACCAAAAAAAGGTCCAGCCTCTTTCCCGCAATCGGTGGTTTTCGTACTGCAACAACTTTCACCCATGGTTATCTCCCTTGATTAAGATACTCTTTTTCAAGTATCATTTTTATGAATAAAAGCAAAGGACTATTCTTATGCAGTATACTTTTCCAGAGGTCCATCTTTTCCAAGTTCTCCGGAGATTTGAACACCAACACTTGCCCCTAGATCTTTTCTTACGCCACTACTTCCAAGCTCATAAAGCCTTGGGGTCAAAGGATCGGCAATTGATTGCAGAAGCGACTTACGGAATGACGCGCTGGTCTTTGCTTCTCGACCATGTGAGTGAAGGGGTCCCTTCGTGGGAAAAGAGGTACACGATTTTCCGGAATTTTCAGCCTGAGAATTATCTTTACGTCAATACAATCCCTCTACACACACGTATCAGCTTTCCCCAGGAACTGTTTGCCCATCTTGTGAAACAGTATGGAAAAGAAAAGGCTATCCACCTCTGCCAAATCTGCAACACCCAAGCCTCTCTCACCGTCCGCATCAACCCTGCCAAAACAACCCGAGAAGCACTTCTGGAAGAGTGGAATGAGCATCCCGTTTCTCCCACCTCTCACTCCCCTTTTGGGATCCAATGTAAAAAACGGATCCCCCTCACCTCTTTTCCAACATTCAAAGAGGGGCTCTTTGAAATCCAGGATGAAGCTAGCCAATTAGTAGCCCTCTACGTAAAAGCACAACCTGGGGATTTAGTTCTCGATTACTGCGCTGGATCTGGTGGGAAGACACTAGCTTTTGCTCACCAGATGGAGGGGAAAGGGCAGATCTATCTCCACGACGTGCGTCGAGGAGTTCTTGACCAAGCGAAAAAACGCCTTAAAAGAGCCGGCATCCAAAATGGGCAAGTGATCCACGATACTCACCCTCACCTAGCGACTCTTAGGAGGAAAATGGACTGGGTTTTGGTTGACGCCCCCTGTACAGGCACTGGGACTCTCCGCCGCAATCCAGACCAGAAGTGGAAGTTTTCTAATGCCCTCCTCAATCGCCTCGTAGGAGAGCAACGACTCATCTTTGAAAAAGCACTCAGCTACGTAAAACCAAAGGGAGCTATCGTTTACGCTACCTGCTCCATGCTCAGAGAAGAGAATGAGGACCAGCTCCACCGCTTCTTAGCCTCTTACCCTCTCAAGCTCGAAGGCGACCCGTTCGTCTCCCTCCCCTCCTATGAGGGCATGGACGGCTTCTTCGCCGCCACCCTCCGCAAAGTGGAGTGAACCCCATTAAAGTGGAGTGAGCCTCATTCTTGGGTAGACTTTTGGCTGCTTTTCGCCCCACTTGAACAATCGCTCGCTTGCTGTATCAGTAAATACTATCTGCGCGTGGCGATTGTCCAATTGGGACGAAAATCCCCAAAAGCGCTTTGCTCCCCCCAAAAAACTTTTTTCTCCATAGTGAGACCGTTGAAAAATTCAAAACCTGGATTCCGAGGGCAAGAGAGGACTTCATTTGGAATAGCTGGAGCAAGAGAGAGAAGAATTTCCCTACTTTGTGCCCTCTGTGTTCTGTGGTGAAATTGATTTTGTGGAGCTTAAGATATGTGTCCAGGTAGCAATTTGAGGTTTTAACAGTTCAGCGGCGAGGGCGGTTTCTGGTGCGGAAAAGCCAGACGAAGAAGAGAAGAATGGCGGCTGCTAGGGCAAGAAAGAACCAGATGGCTCCCCCTTCCCTTCCATAGTGAGTTGCTTGGGTTAAAAGGGTTGGGGAGATTGGCTCGCTTGTGAGGAGGGGCGTTTCAGACACGAGATTTCCCTCTGGATCAGATAAGCGGAGAGTTCCGACTTGGGCGTTTTGGGCAATAGGGAGAAGGGGGAAGTTCCATACAACAGAGGCTTGTACCTCCGTCTCCTCAGAGGGATAGTAATCGTAGACAAAGCCATGAGGGAGATAGGTTTTGAGCTTTTTCCGTCCTCCTGGGACTTTTGTAGTCAGATTTGTCACTCCTGGTGGAAGGAGGGTACGGCGCATCTTCTTCTCTTGGGTAGCAGCAGCAAACATCTTCTGCATCTGCTGGTAGACAGCAGCTCTCGTATCGCGGACCCCTAAGAGGACTCCGATCAACATCCGATCGTCCGTTTCAATGGCAGCTACAAGGTTTTTTCCCGCGGCTTGTGTGTTGCCAGTCTTCACCCCGATCGCACTCTCCATATAGAAGGGACTTGAAGGTCTTAAAAGGAGATTGCTTTGAACGATCGTCCTCTCCTCTTCAAGATTGGTTTGCGGGCAAGAATACCGAGAGGTTGAGACGATCTCTCTGAAAAGGGGGTTTTCAAGCCCCTTTTTCGCTATAAGCGCCAGATCATAGGGGGAGGAGACGTGAGAGGGGTGATGGAGGCCATGAGGGTTGAGGAAATAGGTGTTTTCACAACCAAGGGTCTTGAGGAATTGGTTGAGATCCTCCATAAATTTCGGAATCGTTCCCCCTAAGTTCTTTGCAAGTACATTTGATGCATCATTTGCAGAACCTACAAGAGAGCCGTACAAAAGGTCTATCAAAGGGATCTCCTCTCCAAGCTTGATACTCATGTGCGTCCCATCTGTTTCCAGCCAGTGGGGAGGGCTTCTGTAGAGAGATTGCTTCTTAGCTTGGGGAGTGATAGAAGCGATCGAGTCTTGGTCTGCAACGAATGTGATAGAACTGGGGTCATCCACAAGATGGAGGGCATAGAGAGCAGTTGCCATCTTCGTCGTACTTGCCGGAAAAGCAGGCTCATACCCATTCTTTTCAAATAAGACCTTACCTGTCTTCCCGTTGAGGAGGATCGCCTCTTCAGCCTCAACCTCAATATTTAACGAGCCTGCATAAAGAGGAAAAGAGAGGATAGTAAGAATAAGAAGACGAAACATCATTTGGTGGAGTATACCAAACCCTCCCTTCTCGAAAAAGTTCTAATTTTTACTTGACACACTCCCCTGTTTTCACTATTCTTCTCCTTAGGGAGGGCAGTGCAAAAACCTATGGAAATTGACCCCTATCAACTAGAACAGGCCTATCAACACTACATCCACGATCTACCAGGATCCATTCCTGATGGGATCATAGAAATCGAGCTTACTCATCTAGAAGAGCTTGGCCTTCTGTTAGATAATGCACCCTACTCGAAAAACGAGTCATTGACCCATAATTTTTATGTGATCGAATCGGAAGAGAAACTGACTCTTTTCAATCACAAGTTCTCCGTTTGGATCACTCCACAAATGGTCCAAGATGTTCCTACTACCTACACCCTGATTGCACTAAACGATGAAGAATTCCCCCGGCTTGAAATGGTATTCACTACGCAAGGAACCTACAACCAATCGAGCATGGTTTTGCGTATTTTGGAGAAATATCTAGAACAGATTGAAGAGAACGAGAGAGAGATCTACCGAATTCGAAATATGAGGTGAAAGACATTTTCATCCCCTTCTCTTGAATACGATGATTCATCACTGATACTTCTGATCAAATGGATTCCTAACCCTCCCACACTTCTCTCTTGAACGGGCTTGTTTGTCTGCAAATCTACTGGAGCTTTATTCGGATCAAAAGGAACTCCCCTGTCTTTGATGGTCACTTCAAAACCCTCTGAAGTGGAGGAACACTCAATTTTGATCTTCCCATTCTTAGACTGATAGGCATACGAAGCGATATTGATCACGGTCTCTTCGCAGGCAAGTTCAATCCTTCTTAGGAGCTTCTCTGGAATCTTGTATTTGCCTGCCTCCATACGCAAAAAATCCATGATTTTAGGCAGAGAGTCTATAGAGGAAAAAAATTCCATATCATGCGCATCTTACCAAGCATGTTGGACATAGTCCACAATCTTTTCTGCCAAATTGGTATAGAGAGGGGTAAGAGCCCCTTCTAACGCTAAATTGTGCATCTCCAACTGTCCCAAAGAGAAGGCGTGAAAATCGACATTCCCCAAATCGGGCTCAAAATCAAAATCGATCGAGGAAGTCACACGACAAGGTCCTAAAAGCAGACACCCCGTCTGATTCTCAATCAGAGAAAAAGAGGCTGATAGAGAAAGCCTTGCCTCATTAGAAACGACAATTTTGGAAAATTTCTCTTTCTCCTTTTTCTTCTCTTCCTCATCGTCCTCTTCAGGGGCATAAGCAAACCCAATATTCTCATCTTCGGGAGCAAAGAGGCAGACCTCCAAGCGTAACTCACTCCCACAAGAAATAAGCCCAAGAGTTGTCGAAGTGGCGATTGCCTTGACCAAAGCCTCGGTTAGCTCTCCCTTGAAGTCTCCTTCTACGAAGGGGACGCATACTGTTTGGTACCTGTTGATGAGCTCTCCCCTCCCAAACCGATACCCACAAGAAGAGAGAGGAATGAGAAGGGTAAAAATCCAGAAAAGACGAAAGGTGAAATACACCACTATGACATTGCAAGAGCTTGGGCCGCAGACAACCCCATCGAGGAGAGACGTTCTTGGCTCTTATGAGCTGCCTCCGTTTCGGAAAACTTCCGAATCGTATCTTGATAGTAGATCTCCGATGCGTTCGGCTTTTTCTTTCTCTCGTAAAAACGGCCCGTCTGGTAGAGGCTCATTGCATAATTTTCCCGCATTTGAGAGACATTCGCAGCTGCAAGAGCATGCCGAGAATCTCCAGGAAAAGCCTGCTTGAACTTGTTGAGGTTGACCCCTGCAAGGGCGATCAAATCGGGGTTTTGCGCTTCTAGGTCACTCTGCTTCAGATAGACTTCTCCAATTACAAGATAGCCCTCGGCACTTAGAGAGTGCCTTGGGAAACGGCGAGAAAGAGTCTGGAGAGCTTCAATACTCTCCCGATAATCTTTTCGTTTAAAGAGCAACTTCCCCTTCCCAAAAAGGGCTTTAGCAGAGAGTTCTTTTCCAGGAAGAGCTGCGAGAATCTCGTCATAGATCACAAGAGCATCCCCCCCACCAGGAAAGAGCCTTGGCATCTGCCTTACCCCAAATATGTGCTTCTTTTTCCCCGTACGATACGCTTCGGCGATCTCGTACTTGTGGGAAAAGACACTCTCAAAATGTTTGAGTCTCCCTGGGAGTTGGAGATAGGTGTTGAACTGGACATTTGCCTCGTCAAGCTCCCCCTTCTCAAAATTTTCCACCCCACAAAAATAGACGGCATCTGCATAAAAAGGAGAGTCTTTGAAATGGTAGCAGATGGTCATGAAATGGGTATGAGCTTCTTGCCAATTTTGCTTCTCAAGAGCCTGAGATCCATAATCAAAGTGCTCAGCCACTGAGTATTCGGGAGCATACCGCTCAGGGCTCCAATTCCCATCTACACGGGAATACCCCCCATAAGCCGAAAAGCAGAGACACAAACAGCAGATCAACAATCCAAAAAAGCGCACGAAAAAAACCGGTTACCAAATGCAAGGGCGCATCATACCGAGAACGATCCCTTCCTGTCAACGAGAGAGAGCCACCGAAACACCAGATCCCAATTTGTGCAAGAGTTTAGTTACAAGAGGGAGGTGGGGAGGTCGGCAAGGGCTTTGTCGAAGAGGGGTGAGGGGGTGATCCCTTGGTCGATATAGAGAGTGGCAAGGCGATTGTTTTCGTGGAGAAAAGCGACCTGCACTGGTTCAACTCCGGAATGCGCATGGAGAAGCTGTTTGAGCTTGAGGATCTGGGAGAGGTGGGTCTTCGTTAGATCGAGTTGGATCAAAACGGTTTTTTTAGGAGTGGTTTCCATGGGATTTAGCTCTTGTGGTTTGGGTTTTTTAGGGTAGAAGCGATTGAGTCTTTTGGCTTGGTCAAATGCCTGGTCACACTCTTGGAGCATTTTCTCATCGACTTTGGCAAGTTCACCAAACCAGCGGCAAGAAAGGCGCATCGATTCTTCTCTTTTATCGACTTGGATCACCGCATAGAGAAGTTGGTTCTCTTCGAGGAGAGTCCCTTTTTGCTCAAATAGGTCGGGCCAGATGGGAAGCTCAAACGACTCCATCCCATCATTGATCCGGAGAATTGCAAATTTTTTCTGCGATTTTTGTGAGATTCTCACCTGTACCGTCTCAATGATGAAGGCCGATCTGAAAACTCCGTTGTGGTCTAACTTTTCGGTATCTGACAGAGGAGTGGTAGAAAGGCGTTTGAGAATGGGTTTGTAGGCATCCATTGGATGACCGGTAAGAAAGAATCCGAGGAGCTCTTTTTCTTTGGTGAGGATCGAAATTTTAGGGGTGGGATGCTCCACTTTTGGGGGAGTCGCAAACCGAGTTGATGAGTCTTCTCCCATCATGGAGAAAAAGGTCAGTACCCCTGCAGCCTCTTCCTTCTGCTCTTTTAAGGCAATATCGTACATCTGCGGAATAGAGAGAAAAAGAGCATCTCTACTCCAACCGGTGAAATCGAAGGCTCCTGCCTGAACGAGCGATTCGATCATTTTTTTTCCCACCTTTTTGAGATCGATCCGTTTGAAAAAATTGTAAACAGAGGTAAATGGACCCTGTTTTTCTCTCTCTTTGATAATTGTCTCTACAACTCCCTCTCCCACTCCCTTAATCCCACTCATTGCAAACCGTATCCCCTTTTCCGTAGCGACGAATTCAAGACCCGACTCATTCACATCGGGAGGAAGGATAGGAAGGTGAAGCGTCTGAGACTCTCGGATAAATTTTGCCACCTTCGACACATCATCTCGGTCACAAGTCATCAAAGCGGCCATCCACTCTCCTGGATAGTTCGCCTTGAGATAGGCTGTCACATACGTGAGAAAGCCATACGCGGCCGCATGTGATTTATTGAAGCCGTAGGAAGCAAATTTCTCCATTTTATCAAAAATGGTGGTAGCAACGTGATCCAAAATCCCATTTTCGATCGCCCCTTTACGGAATTTCTCTCGCTGTTTTTCCATCTGAAGATGGTCTTTTTTTCCCATAGCTCGCCGCAAGACATCCCCCTCACCAAGGGAGTAGTTTGCGAGCTTTTGCGCGATCTGCATCACCTGCTCTTGGTAGACCATAATCCCATAGGTCTCCTCCAAAATCGGCTCAAGCCAAGGGTGATCGTACTCGATCGGCTCTCTTTTATGCTTCCGGTTGATGAAGCTCGGGATCATACCCATCGGCCCTGGACGGTAGAGGGCACCTATGGCAATAATTTCCTCAAATTTATCGGGCATGAGTTGACGAGCGAGGTCCTGCATCCCTCCCGATTCCATCTGGAAGACTCCAAGTGTTTTTCCTCGATGCAGTAGTTTATAGGTCGTAGAGTCGTCTAAAGGGAGATTCACCCAATCGATCTTATTCCCCGTTCGCCTCTCGACGGCTTCACAGGCAATTTTGATGCTTGTCAGAGTTTTGAGCCCCAAAAAGTCTATCTTGAGCATCCCCACAGCTTCGACAGGCTTCATCGAGAACTGGGTGGCAGCTATATCAGAGTCTTTTGCCAAACAGAGAGGGATATGATCGGTCAGGGGATCTCCTGATACGATGAGACCTGCAGCATGAATCCCGGTATTGCGAATCGATCCTTCTAGTTTTTTTCCAAAATCGATGATCCGTTTCGCCTCTTCGTCTTGCAGGTACATCGCATGCAGATCAGGGTCGATCTCCAATGCCTTTTCGAGGGTCATATTGAGCTCTTCGGGGACGAGCTTAGCGATTTGATTCACCTTAGCAAGAGGGACAGACAGAACACGCCCCACATCTTTGATCGTCATTCTAGCTTTCATCGTGCCAAAGGTGATGATCTGTGCTACGTTCTGTCTCCCATAGGTGTGCATTGTATAGTCGATCACCTCTCCTCGTCCTTCCATACAGATATCGACGTCGATATCTGGGTAGGAGACCCGTTCGGGGTTGATAAATCGCTCAAAGAAGAGATGGAACCGAAGGGGTTCTATGTCGGTCACTCCAATGAGGTAGAGGATGATCGAACCTGCTCCAGAACCCCTCCCAGGGCCTACTGGAATCCCTTGCATTTTCGCCCAGTGGATAAAGTCCCAGACGATGAGAAGATAGTCGCACATTCCTTTCGAGATGATTAGAGAAAGCTCCTTTTCTAGACGCTCTCGCACAACCTGCATCGGATCTCTCCCCGGATATTTCTCCTCAATTTTTTTCAGACGCTCTTCGGTATACCGCTTAGGGATCCCCTCCTCGCAAAGTTGTTTTAAATAGGCTTCGGTGACCTCCTTCCGCTCCTTCTGGGTATGGGAAACCTCACGAAGATCTGGAGGGGTGTAGACGGGATAGTGCTTGGTTGTAAAATCGAGCTGAAGGTCACACTTCTTAGCAATGGCCAATGTCTCGGAAACTGCCTCAGGGATATCGGCAAAGAGGGTTTGCATCTGCTCTGGCGTTTTGAAATAGAGCTCATGGGTGGCGTAGACACGCCTCTTTGGATTGGGGACCCGAAACGTCGGATTACCAAACCCATCTTTCTCCCAAATTTCAATCGGCTCTCCAGATTGGATATTGAGAAGAACTTCATGAGCCTGCCAGTCGTCAGGCTCCATATAGTGGGTGTCGTTGGTGGCAACAAGAGGAATGCCCAACTTTTTTCCCACGTCAACAAGGCGGCCATTGACCTTCTGCTGCTTTTCAATGAAGTCGTGATAGTACTGTTTCCGCCAAGTTTCTGAGAAAGTGGCAAGAGCCCCTTCCTCCATCTGGTGTCTTTGCAACTCGAGATAGTAGTCATCGCCAAAAAGGTCTCGATGCCAACGAATTTCCTCATAAAGTTCCTCTTCTCCCTCCTTTAAGGCTGCCTGGGCTACCATTCCGGATAAACAACCCGAAAGGCAGATCAATCCTTCAGCATGACTTGCTAGAAGTTCTTTATCGATACGAGGGTAGTAGTAAAATCCCTCAAGAAACCCCTTTGATGTAAGCCTGCAGAGGTTGTGGTACCCTTCAAGATTTTTAGCCAATAAGACAAGGTGGTAGGCTACACGAATATTGGGCCCCAGTTTTTTTTTCTCTAGGCGAGATGTCGGGGCGACATAAACCTCGCAGCCGAGAATTGGCTTAACCTCTTCTCTTTCACATGCCTTATAAAAATCGATTGCCCCATACATATTTCCATGATCGGTGAGGGCTACGGCAGGCATTCCACATTCTTTCGCTTTTCTCGCTATTTTCTCTACAGGGCAAGAGGCATCGAGAATCGAATACTGAGAGTGTTGATGAAGAGAGACCCACATGAATCACAGCATACCATGCTGACGTCCTGTGGGACAATCAAAGTTTAGGTGGCTGCCGGTTCGACCTCGTCGTCGGCAATAGAATCTTTGTACTTCGAATCTGCACGGGCATTCCACATGGGGAGAAAGAGGAGAATGGTCACAACACCGCAGCCAACGAGAATCATAAAATAACCAGTCCACCCGAAATCTTGCGCGATCTTTCCAAGAGGATACCCTGCTGCTGCTGCTCCGAAATAGGCGAACCAACCGGCAAATCCACTAGCTGTTCCTGCCGCTTTTTTATGAGAGAGTTCAGCTGCCGCTAATCCAATGAGCATTTGAGGGCCAAAGAGGAAAAAGCCGATAGTGAAAAGAGCTGCGGAATCGATCCATACGCTCGCATCAGGAGAGAGCCAGAAGAAAATAACCGACCCAAGGATTCCAAGAGAAAAGAAGACATTCATCGGACCTCGCCGCCCGGCATGGATCCGATCCGAGAGCCAGCCTGCAGTAAGCATCCCGAATAATCCCCCAATTTCAAATAAAGAGACACACGCAGTCGCCTTGATCATCGAGTAGTTTTTCGTTTCGATCAGATACAAGGCGCTCCAGTCATTGATAGCCATCCTTACGACATAGACAAAAAATGAGGCGAAAGCAAGTACCCAAAGCCACTTATTTGTAAGGACATAATCGAACAGAATCTCTTTTGTCGTGAGCTCTTTTTCCCCGTTTTCAGACTCTTTCTCTTCCTCTTTACTCGAAAAATCGTTGCGAAATTTTTCAATGGGAGGAAGCCCAAGAGATTGAGGGGTGTCCCGAAGACGGTTCATCAAAACAAACCCCATGAGAATGCAGAGCCCTCCTGGAATGAACATCGCATAACGCCAGCCAAAATACTGGGCAACAGTTCCCGCCAGAATCGGAATCAGAAAACCTCCTACATTGTGGGAAGTACTCCACGCACTCCACCACGATCCCCGTTCCGATTGGGAGTACCAATGGGTCAGGAGGCGGGCGCAAGGGGGCCACCCCCACCCCTGAAACCATCCGTTAAGACCCCAAAAAAGGGCAAATAGGAGAATCGAAGTCGACATACCAAAAAAGATATTCGTAAGCCCTGTTGCAATCAGCCCTATCGCCATGAAAAATCGGGGGTTGGATTGGTCGGACATCACCCCGCTCGCAAATTTACTCATACCGTACGTAATGTAGAGGATACTCCCTAAAATCCCTAACTGGGCTTTGTCAAACCCGAGGTCATTCATAAGAGCCGGCATAGCAAAGGTGAAGCTTTTGCGAGTAAGGTAATAAAATACATACCCGGTGAACATCCCGTAGAAAATACGAAACCGCCAGTAGCGATACTCTTTTTTCACCTTGGCGGGATCTTCTATTTCCTTCAGATGCTCGGCTGGCTTGAGAAAATTTAGGCTAAGGTTCACGTCCTATCTCCTAAGTAAACAAAAGGGCTTATTATAAAAATAGATGTAAACTTTGAAGCAAGCCCTGTGCCAAGATACCATAATACTGGAAAAGAACTCAAGCTGGACAGCGGGACCTGACATCTGTGACCTGACATCTGAGTGCAATTAAATATCTTCTAGATCTTCTGTAAGTGACTTCATCTTTTGCTTTTAGCCATCAATTTGCGAACCTCTGGGATTACTCCAGGATGTTTCATCCACGAAGCTACATCCTCAGGAAGATAAATACGTATCTTTTTTTCCTTTGCAGTGCCTTTAGGTCTCCCTGCCCCTTCTCTTTTTCCTCCCTTTCCCTTTGTTCTCTTCTCAACCAATGGAGATAAGTTTCTTTTTAACCTCTCTTCAATGAATTCTTGCAGATAGAGGGGATAATTTTTAATAACTTCCTCTTTAGAGTCACCAGCATAACGAACTGGATACTTGGAATGGCTAAAAATCCAAGCTTGAACTTCTTCGTCAAACCAAGGCTTAATTTTCCCAACTTCTTTTAGAGCGATTTCTAAGTGTTTTTTAACTTCTTTTTTGGTGGCCATGTCCATCCTTTTTCCTCAAATTCTTTCTTTGTTTTTTTGACGCTATCGGGAACTACACCTTTTTCTCCGTTTTTACTGTGAGAAATCTTAATCGTACAAAGGAATTGTTCATTTTCATCGAGAAGTTTGTAGTCAATATGGCCTTTTACAAGCTTCCAGCCCCACCATTTTTAAATAGTTTCTGTAATTCTTTTCTTTTAGAGGCTTATACACGGGTCAACAGCGTCCTTTTCCTATATTTTAGATTATTTAGGACAAAAATTCAAGCAGTTTTTCGCTCATCATGTTTTGCAGCAAATTTTTCTTTTATAGAATGTTTAGAAAAGGAAGTCGTGTGAAGCAACACCAGCCGCCCCTAAAGACGGATTGGTCCTGCCTCACCGACTATGGATGCGAGGAATGGAATGCATTTGCCGTTTCCTCTCTGGAGTTTGGAGGATCTTCTACGTGACTTTCAACAATTTACACCTCAGACACTTACACTTCAGAGAACACAGAGAGCAGAGAGAGAAGAATTTCCCTACTCTGTGTTCTCTGTGGTAAAATTGATTTTGTGGAGCATAAATATATGTGTCCAGGTAGCAACTTGGGATATTTAAGAATTTTTCTTGAGAGGGTGATGAGGGCCTTGACGGCACTCTACATCTGTGTTAAAAGAAATTTGAGAGGTAATGCTATGCCTAGTTCCCGACTTTCTGACCTAGATCTGGAGACTCTGTTAGACGAGGTCATAAGTCCACTCGAGAGCCTTTCCCAAGAACCCTTGCACAACCCGCCTCCTTCTCCCTCGCTCCCTCTCACCTCTGGATCACCTGCTCGGCAACAAAAACATCTTCTTTCGACCGGCATTCGGATCACCCTCCTTTTAGGATTCGGCCTGTTTGTTGGCTTTTTCTGGGGAAAAATGCACAGACAAAATACCGAATTTCAAAACCTTGCTCACCAAACCCTCGAATATTTAGAGCAGATCCATGAAAACCTCTCTCAAGACCCAGGCGAGAACCTTCCTTCCTTACGCCCCCCTTCGAAAAATGAGGAGATCGCCCCTACTACACCTGTATAGACTTAAGAAAAAAGCTCGTTTTTTACCCTTTTATCAGGTACATTCACCTTTTTTGCTCCACCTTCAAGATTATGCACTACCGTATTGCAAAAGGCGTTTTTGATATTCTTCCGCAAGACCCAGATCCACAAGGAAACTGGCGTGAAACCCACCTCTGGCATTTTTTTGAAAAGACCATGAGAGAGGTTGCGCTTGCATTTGGATATGAGGAGATCCGGACCCCGATCTTTGAAACAACCGATCTTTTCACTAGAAGTATCGGCTCTTCGAGCGATATCGTAACCAAAGAGATGTACACCTTCCGAGATAAGGGGAACCGCTCTCTCACTTTAAGACCTGAAGGGACCGCCCCTGTTTTGCGTAGCTTTATCGAAAAGAGCTTGCACAACCAGGGAAAAGTACACAAATTCTTCTACTCCCTCCCCATGTTCCGCTACGAGAGGCAGCAGGCAGGCAGATACAGGCAACACCACCAGTTCGGGGTGGAAGCGATCGGAATCGGCTCTCCTTTTCAAGATGTCGAGTGTATCCATCTTCTCTGGACCCTTTACCAAAGACTGGGGCTGCAAAATCTCACCCTCCATATCCACTCTCTTGGTAACGAGGAGACCCGAAAAGCTTTTCGCCACGCTCTCAAAATCTATCTTCGACCCCATGTCAACTCCCTTTCCGCCGAAAGCCAGTTAAGGTATGAGACAAACCCCTTACGGATTCTCGATTCGAAAGACGCAAAAGACCAAAAAATCCTCGAAGAGGCTCCCAAAATTCTCGATTTTCTGGGCGAAGATGCAAAAGACCATTTCAACACTGTTTGTGCCCTTTTAAACGACCTTAAGATCCCCTACTTGATCAATCCTAAGCTCGTTCGTGGTCTCGACTACTACAACCAAACGGTATTCGAAATTACCGCATCGGAACTTGGCGCGCAAAATAGCCTCGGGGGAGGTGGGCGTTACGATGGTCTTATTCAACAACTTGGAGGTCCCGACTTGCCAGCTTTTGGATTTGGGGCAGGGATCGAGAGAATTCTCATCACCATGCTTGGACAAAACGTCCCCTTCCCTAAAAGGCGAGCTCCAACCCTTTTCTTGATCCCTTTGGGTGAGGATGCGGCCCCCTTCTCCTTTACCTTAGGCTCCCACCTTCGGACAGAAGGCATTTCCGTGGAGATCGATCTCTCAGGAAAAAAGCTGAAAAATGCCATGAAAGCTGCAAGCCAAAAAAATGCTGCTTTTGTCGCTGTGATCGGAGATGACGAGAAGAAAAGCGGCAAATTTCAATTAAAAAATATGCAAACCGGGACAGTGGAAACTGTCTCATCAGATGAGTTAGCCAATGTCTTACAAACGTACCCATAACTGCGGAACCCTAACCAAAAAAGACGAAGGGAGCGAGGTCCGCCTTTCGGGATGGGTCCACCGTAGGCGGGATCATGGAGGACTGATCTTCATCGATCTACGTGATCGATTCGGACTCACCCAAATCGTTTTTCGACCCGAATCCCACCCAAAAACCCATGAGATGGCAGGTGATTTGCGGGCTGAATGGGTGATTACGGTAAAAGGGAAAGTCGTCCCCCGAGCTGAAGGGATGGTCAATCCTCGACTCAAAACAGGTGAAATCGAAGTGGAAGGGGCAGAGCTGACCATTCTTTCAAAGGCAAAAACCCCTCCCTTCTCCATCTGCGACGATGCTATCGAAACAAATGAAGAATTGCGGCTCAAATACCGCTATCTCGATATCAGGAGAGGAGAGATCGCCTCCCGCCTCCTCACCCGCCACTCGGTGATGCTTGCTACTCGCAATTACTTGGATGGGCTAGGTTTTTGCGAAATCCAGACACCTATTTTAGCTAAATCAACTCCTGAAGGGGCCCGTGACTACCTCGTCCCATCGCGTGTCCACCCAGGGACTTTCTACGCCCTTCCCCAATCCCCTCAACTCTTCAAACAGCTCCTGATGGTCTCAGGGATGGACCGCTACTTCCAAATTGCCCCCTGTTTCCGAGATGAAGACTTAAGAGCCGATAGACAACCCGAGTTCACTCAGATCGACTTAGAAATGAGCTTTGGCGACGAAGATGAACTCTTCCCGATGATAGAGGGACTAGTAGAAGCTGTTTTTCAGCAGGCTGGTCTCAAATTCCCATCACCCCCTTTCCTCCGTCTCCTCTATCATGAAGCGATTGAAAAGTATGGAACAGACAAACCGGATCTCCGCTTTGGAATGGAGCTCATTCGGATCGATGAAGAAGCCGCTAATTCCGATTTCTCTGTTTTCAAGCAGGTTCTCGAATCTGGAGGTGAGATCAAGGGAATTTGTGTCAAAGGGGGAGGGAAATTCTCCCGCAGACAGATCGATTCCTACACCGATTTTGTGGGCAAATTTGGTGCTCTTGGCCTTGCCTGGATCAAAATCCAAGAAGAGGGGCCCGCCTCAAGCATTGTGAAGTTTTTCTCAAGCGAAGTTTTGGAGAAAATCCAGGAGAAAATGGGGGCAAAGCAGGGGGACCTCCTCCTCTTTGTTGCTGCAGAAAAATCAATTGTGAATCAGGCTCTAGACCATTTGAGAAGACACATTGCTCATCAGCAAAACCTCATCGATGAGAAGAAATTCGCCTTTGCCTGGATCACCGAATTTCCTCTTCTCCAGTGGGATTCTGAGACACAGAACTACAGTTGTGAGCACCACCCCTTTACCTCTCCTCACCCTGACGATATCCCTTTGCTTGAGACAGATCCCCTTAAGGTCCGTTCTTCGAGTTATGACCTCGTATTGAATGGTTATGAGCTCGGTTCGGGCTCCCAACGGATCCACGATGGGGGACTCCAAGAGAAAATTTTCCGCCTACTTAAGCTCTCAGAGGAGGACATCCAAAAACGATTTGGCTTTTTTGTCGAAGCATTGCAATACGGGACTCCGCCCCATTTAGGGATTGCCCTTGGAATCGACAGACTCGTGATGGTGATGACAGGAGCGGAAGGAATTCGAGATGTAATCGCTTTCCCAAAAACTCAAAGAGCGACCGATATCATGACGGAGTCTCCGGCAGCCGTGATGCATGAGCAGCTCACGGAACTAAAAATACATGTTGAGCCTCCTGAAAATTAAGGATTACACTTATGGATATTTTTAAAAAAACTTTTTTTATTCTTGCCCTCTTGGCCTCGTTCTCCTTAGCAGGAGAGGAAAGCCCTCTCCCCCTACCTATGGAAGAGATCTCAGAAACCCTTGGTCATCTCATTGTCCAACAACTCAATCAGCCCGGCATTACCTTCGATTACTTGAAAATTGTGAAGGGGATCGAAGATGAACTCGAAGGAAAGCCCTCTCCTATGAGTGAATCTGAGTACGAGCAGGCGATGTTAGCTGTCCAAGAGTCTCTCCACGCACAGTTAGCTGAAAATAACCTCGTAGCTGCCAACGATTTTTTTGCTTCTAATTGCAAAAAAGAGGGAATTGAAAGCCCCGACCCAAAACTCCAATACGAAGTTGTTCACGGAGGAGAGGGGGAAGCCGTCACAGAAGAATCCATCCCTCTTATCCGCTACAAAGGAAGTCTGCTCGACGGCTCGGTGTTTGCCACCTCTGAGCAAGCGGGAGAAAATCCTGTTGCCCTTCCGATGCAAGAGACGATACCCGGCCTTGCGAAGGGGATTGTAGGGATGAAGGAAGGAGAAAAACGGATCCTCTATATCCACCCCGATCTCACAACCGGTCTTGGTGGCCAGCTCCCTCCCAACTCTCTTTTGATTTTTGAAGTTGAGATCGCTGAAGCCAACACCCACCTCCTCGATGGTCTAGCCCAAATGGAGAAAGAAGAGGAAATTGCCTCTCCTTCATAAAGAAGTCCGAGTCGTATTGGCACAACCTGAAATACCCCAGAATGTGGGGAATATCGCAAGAACATGTGCAGCTACAGGAAGCGCCCTTACCCTAGCTCGTCCCCTAGGTTTTACCATGAGTGACCGAAAGCTTAAACGAGCCGGACTCGACTATTGGGAGGGTGTTGAGATTGAAATCACCGACGATCTCGACACCTATTTAGAAGAAAGAGGGAATTTCTTTTGTTTTTCGACAAAAGCCAAGAGACTCTACACCGAAGTAGACTACTCTGAAGATGCCCTCTTGGTTTTTGGATCAGAGACAAAGGGGCTCCCGGAGGAGTACTTTGCAAAATGGGAAGAGCGATTTGTCACGATCCCCATGCGTCCCTCTTGCAGATCGCTGAATTTAGCTAACTCTGTTGCTATCGCCCTCTATGAAGTCCTCCGCCAACACCACTTCAATCACCTTTAACAGAATGTAACTATGCCGGTAATTCAGGTTCTTGAGGAATTTCAGTGACGGTGAGTTCAGGAGATGTTTTTAGTCCAAAAAGCTTCGCTTTCCAGTAGAAAAATTGGGAGTAGACGACTTGGTTCTCACGACACCACTGGGCGATTGATTTTCCACTGACCATCTGCCTCTGGATTTTCTTTTTCCAGGCTTCTACAAATTCGTCTGAGGCGGGCTTGAACATAGATCCTCCTTTGGTTTTGAAAAATCCAAAGAGTGCCCTATTCCCGAAAACTCAAAAAGATGGGTTGTTTAGACGGTTACCTCATCTTTGCCGAGGTAACCGTTTTCTCTGAGTGGATATCTATGTGGGCAGCAACTTGAGCCTACACTTTTAAAAGCAGGCTTAAGGCTGGCATGACCACCGCTTGGTTGACACTGCACGTTTTGCTTTCTGTGAAGACGACATTGAAAACATATCCTGCATCTTGAGAGTCTGAAAGTACTTCTCCCCCCATTTCGAGACACTCCACCTCTCCTTGAATCTCGATCGACTCCCAATACTCTTTTTCCTCTTCAGGGATCGCGAAGAGGGGTATTACCTCCCCGTCTTGAGGCTGGTAGTCTTCGAGGTCG
>JAAKFR010000179.1 GCA_011064985.1 Chlamydiota bacterium | reverse complement strand
TGAATCTCGATCGACTCCCAGTACTCTTTTTCCTCTTCAGGGATCGCGAAGAGGGGTATTACCTCCCCGTCTTGAGGCTGGTAGTCTTCGAGGTCAATCATCAGTACATTGACATTCGAATTGATGAAGTTCCCTGTTCCTCCAGATACCGCGTAAGTTCCAACTGTTTGGCCATTGACAACGATGGGGTAGCGTACTTCGTAAACGATCATTTCCCCTGAAATAGTGATTGGCCCCGAAAAGCTCACCATATTGCTTACTGAAATTTGCTGCGTTGACTGCATCATCGAAGTTGGCGTTTTTCCACTTGGGGAAGTTGAAGATCCTCCCGATGAAGGAGAAGAGGGAGTGAAATCCACTTGGGTTCCTGTAGGAACACTGCTTGGTGTTGATAGGAGTGCCGATGTGGTGTTCGTTGCATTGGACAGAATTAGCTCTATGGGATTTCCATTAGAATCATACCTCTGCCCGTAGATGCCATCGCCATTCCCATCTTGGCCAGAACTTCCCCAAGTGACGACAAAGCCACCATCATTGAGGGGTGCTACGCTTGGGTACCATTGGAGATTTGTCGTGTAGGTGTTGACTTGGAACTCTACCCCACTTTTCACTCCGCTGCTATCATACCTCTGCCCGTAGACGCCATTGAGATCCCCATCTTGGCCATTGCTGTGCCAAATGACGACAAAGCCCCCATCATTGAGGGACGCTACGCTTGGGTTCAATTGGTCGCTTGTCGTGTAGGTGTTGACCTGGAACTCTACCCCACTTTTCACTCCGCTGCTATCATACCTCTGTCCGTAGGTGCCATAGGAACTTCCATCTTGGCCATCGCTTTCCCAAGTGACGACAAAACCCCCATCATTGAGGGGCGCTACGCTTGGGGAACTTTGGATGCTTGTCGTGTAGGTGTTGACTTGGAACTCTACCCCACTTTTTACTCCGCTGCTATCATACCTCTGCCCGTAGATGCCATAGGAATTTCCATCTTGGCCATTGCTTTCCCAAGTGACGACAAAGCCCCCATCATTGAGGGGCGCCGCGCTTGGGGAGTTTTGATAGCTTATCGTGTAGGTGTTGACCTGGAACTCTACCCCACTTTGCACTCCGCTGCTAGCATACCTCTGCCCGTAGACGCCCACTTGATCCCCATCTTGTAAGCTTTCCCAAGTGACGACAAAGCCCCCATCATTGAGGGACGCCGCGCTTGGAAACCTTTGGCCGTCTGTCGTGTAGGTGTTGACCTGGAACTCTACCCCACTTTTCACTCCGCTGCTATCATACTTCTGCCCGTAGATGCCAAGGTAATCTCCATCTTGGTCATTGCTTTCCCAAGTGACGACAAAGCCCCCATCATTGAGGGATGCTACGCTTGGGTACGCTTGGTAGCCTGTCGTGTAGGTGTTGATCTGGAACTCTACCCCACTTTTCACTCCGCTGCTATCATACCTCTGCCCGTAGACGCCAGAGAGATCCCCATCTTGGCCATCGCTTCCCCAAGTGACGACAAATCCCCCATCATTGAGGGGTGCTACGCTTGGGTACTTTTGGTCGCTTGTCGTGTAGGTATTGACCTGAAACTCTGAGCCTACAGCTTGCGCTTCTACTTTGGTCATCATCGTCAGAGCAAGACCTAAGGTTGGGTACTTGTAGAGGGCAAGCCCTGTAGCGACTTGGCTGTATCCTAAAACTCTTCCTAATTCCATAGCTCCGGGTGCTACAGCAAGCATCCCAAGTACTACGCCGGCCACTTTGGCTGCTTGAGGCTCTAGTCT
>JAAKFR010000178.1 GCA_011064985.1 Chlamydiota bacterium | reverse complement strand
CTTCGTCTCTTCCACCACCTTGACTACATCAAAGAGGCAGGCGCTTCTTAGGTATTCATGCACCTTCTCTTGCGTCGTAAATCGTTTTCCTTGGCAAACGAAGACTCTATTTCGTGTCTCAAACTCAACTGTTGTGTGCGTACAAATCATCATCGGTCTTTCCCTATGGTTTCTATAGATTTTGCTACCCAAGACTACCCCTTCAAAGAAAAAACTTCAAAGAAAAACGAGGTACTAGGTGGATATTTATGTGGACAGCAGCTCGAGCCTACACTTTTAAAAGCAAGCTTAGGGCTGGTACGACTACCGCTTGATTGACGCGGCATGTATTGCCTTCCGCAAAAGAAATGGTAAAAACAAAATCATCTTCATCTTCAGAAATCACTTCTCCTTTCATTTCGATACACTCAGCCTCTCCTTGAATCTCAATCGATTCCCAATACTCTTTTTCCTCTTCAGGGATCGCGAAGAGGGGTATTACCTCCCCATCTTGAGGCTGGTAGTCTTCGAGGTCGATCATCAATACATTGACATTCGAATTGGTGAAGTTTCCTGTTCCTCCAGATATCGTGTAAGTTCCAACTGTTTGGCCATTGACAACGATGGGATAGCGTACTTCGTAAGCGATCATTTCTCCTGAAATAGTGATTGGCCCCGAAAAGCTCACCATACTGCTTGGTGAAGTTTGCTGCGTTGACTGCATCATCGAAGTCGGCGTTTTTCCACTTGGGGAAGTTGAGGATCCTTCCGATGAAGGAGAAGGGGAAGTAAAACCCACTTGGGTTCCTGTAAGAACACTGCTTGGTGTTGATAGGAGTGTCGATGTTGTGTTCGTTGCATTGGATAGAATTAGCTCTATAGGATTTCCATTAGAATCATACCTCTGCCCGTAAACGCCCCATGAATCTCCATCTTGGCCATTGCTGTGCCAAGTGACGACAAAGCCCCCATCATTGAAGGGTGCTACGCTTGGAAACCTTTGGTCGCTTGTGGTGTGGGTGTTGATCTGGAACTCTACCCCACTTTTCACTCCGCTGCTATCATACCTCTGCCCGTAGACGCCATAGGAACTTCCATTTTGGCCATTGCTATTCCAAGTGACGACAAAGTCCCCATCATTGAGGGACGCTACGCTTGGATACCTTTGATCGCTTGTCGTATAGGTGCTGACCTGGAACTCTACCCCACTTTTCACCCCGCTGCTATCATACCTCTGCCCGTAGACGCCATAGGAATCTCCATCTTGGCCATCGCTTTCCCAAATGACGACAAAGCCACCATCATTGAGGGGTGCTACGCTTGGATACCTTTGGAAGCTTGTCGTGTAGGTGTTGACCTGGAACTCTACCCCACTCTTCACTCCGCTGCTAGCATACCTCTGCCCGTAGATGTCATAGAGATCCCCATCTTGGCCAAAGCTTTGCCAAGTGACGACAAAGCCACCATCATTGAGGGGTGCTACACTTGGGTACTGTTGGGGGTTTGTCGTGTAGGTGTTGACCTGGAACTCTACTCCACTTTTCACTCCGCTGCTATCATACCTCTGCCCGTAGATGCCATCGAGACTCCCATCTTGGCCGGAGCTTTGCCAAGTGACGACAAAGCCACCATCATTGAGGGGTGCTACGCTTGGGTCCCATTGGTAGTTTGTCGGTAACCGTCTAAATAACCCATCTTCTTGAGTTTTCCGGAATAGGACATTCTTTGGACTTTCAAAACCCAAGGAGGATCTATGTTCAAGCCCACATCAGACGAATCTGTGGAGGCATGGAGAA
>JAAKFR010000177.1 GCA_011064985.1 Chlamydiota bacterium | reverse complement strand
CCCCACTTTTCACTCCGCTGCTAGCATACCTCTGCCCGTAGACGCCATAGGAATCTCCATCTTGGCCTATGCTGTGCCAAGTGACGACAAAGCCACCATCATTGAGGGGCGCTACGCTTGAGTCCAATTGGTAGTCTGTCGTGTAGGTGTTGATCTGGAACTCTGCCCCACTTTTCACTCCGCTGTTATCATACCTCTGCCCATAGATGCCATCGAGATCTCCATCTTGGCCATCGCTGTGCCAAGTGACGACAAAGCCCCCATCATTGAGGGGTGCTACGCTTGGGTATATTTGGTCGCTTGTCGTGTAGGTGTTGACCTGGAACTCTACCCCACTTTTCACGCTGCTGCTATCATACCTCTGCCCGTAGATGCCATAGCTATCCCCATCTTGGCCATTGCTGAACCAAGCGACGACAAAGCCCCCATCCGCTAGCGACGCTACTGATGGAAGGAATTGGCCGCTTGTAGTGTAGGTGTTGATCTGAAATTCGCTTCCCATCGTAACACCCGAAGCATCATATCTCTGACCAAAGATGCCCCAGCCATCCCCATCCTGACCATCGCTGTGCCAAGTGACGACAAAACCACCATCAGTGAGAGTCGCTACTGATGGATCCCTTTGGGCGCTTGTAGTGTAGGTGTTGATTTGGAATTCGGTTCCGACTGCTTGAGCTTTGACTTGGTGGAAAAGAGAAAGAGCAGCCATTCCTACAAGAGGGTATTTGTGAAGAGTGAGACCTACGGCAGCTTCTTGGGTACCGACGTGTCTTGCAAGCTCTGAGATTCCTGGGGCAAGGGCAAGCATGCCAAGTACGATGCCTACAACCTTTGCAGATTTTGGTTCGAGTTTCTCGAGGTACTCCTCTCGGCTCACTTTTTGGATGGAAGAGAAAAGCCACCCTTTATCGACAAAGTAACGCTCTTTTCCTTTGGAAAGCTCAGCCCAGGCTCCTCCTGATTCTTGCGAAAAGTTTTTTCGAAGAGCTTGACGTGTCTCATATCTCTCTAGGGAGTCTCCTAGGCGATGGAGGTAGTAGGATTTGTTTGCTTCGCACACTTAGATCGTATCAAAGAGGCAAGAGGTTTTGAGATAGTCATGGAGTTGTTTCTGGGAAGCAAATTGCTTTCCTTGGAGGAAAAATTCCTCATTTCTGGTCTCGAGCTGAATTGTTGTTTGTATAAATGAAGTCACCGATATACCTCTTGATAACTGCGTTTAAGAGGCTTTTTTGTGAATAGAAGCCTCTATAAAAATTTTGTCATCATTAATCCTACCTTTTAAAACAAGAAAAGATCAACAAAAAAATCCCGTTATAGCAACTTCCGTAAATTGCTGTGTCTGTCATGAGTGGAGACTGTGATTTCTAGACAATGAGATGAATCTCAAAGTTGAAAAAATCGCGAGAGAGGTCATTTCGTGTGATGAGGATGGGAATTTTCTTCCCCTCTATCTGTATTCATCGTAGAAGAGGGCGTTGAGTACTTCGTCTCCTAAGTTGGGGGAAAGAGATGCGATCAAAGTTTTTTGCGAAGGGATTAAGGAGTAAAGGGGATCGCCTCCCCTTTTTTCACAGCCATCGCTTGGATGATCCCGGAACCTGGATCCAGGTTCCGAGATTTTTGATTTTAGACACGTGTTTGAAGAGCGAGGTAACTAATCAGTGTCCTTCCGGTGAGGGTGCGTGATTTTTTGTTCTGAATTGTTCGAAAATGGGGGCAAATCCAACCAAGGAGGCCCCTATGTCAGACCTAGAAGCAGTTGCAGCAGAATTCAAGAGATGGAA
>JAAKFR010000176.1 GCA_011064985.1 Chlamydiota bacterium | reverse complement strand
AAGTCGCTACGGGGCTTGCTCTCTACAAGTACCCAACCTTAGGTCTTGCTCTGACGATGATGACCAAAGTAGAAGCGCAAGCTGTAGGCTCAGAGTTCCAGGTCAACACCTACACGACAAGCTACCAAAGGGACCCATGCGTAGCACCCCTCAATGATGGTGGCTTTGTCGTCACTTGGCGAAGTGACGGCCAAGATGGGAGTCTTGATGGCATCTACGGGCAGAGGTATGCTAGCAGCGGAGAGAAAAGTGGGGTAGAGTTTCAGGTCAACACCTACACGACAAGCTTCCAAGGGTACCCAAGCGTAGCACCCCTCAATGATGGTGGCTTTGTCGTCACTTGGTACAGCTTTGGTCAAGATGGGTATTTCTATGGCGTCTACGGGCAGAGGTATGCTAGTAGCGGAGAGAAAAGTGGGGTAGAGTTCCAGATCAACACCTACACGACAAGCTTCCAACAGGACCCAAGCGTAGCGTCCCTCAATGATGGTGGCTTTGTCGTCACTTGGAATAGCGATGGCCAAGATGGGAATCGCGATGGCGTCTACGGGCAGAGGTATGATAGCAGCGGAGTGAAAAATGGGGTAGAGTTCCAGGTCAACACCTACACGACAAGCGACCAGGGGTACCCAAGCGTAGCACCCCTCAATGATGGAGGCTTTGTCGT
The DNA here is from genome assembly GCA_011064985.1 of Chlamydiota bacterium. GTDB lineage: Bacteria > Chlamydiota > Chlamydiia > Chlamydiales > JAAKFR01 > JAAKFR01. The sequence continues at coordinate 1,222 of JAAKFR010000176.1, read as the reverse complement.
CACTTGGAATAGCGATGGCCAAGATGGAGATTCCGATGGTGTCTACGGGCAGAGGTATGATAGCAGCGGAGTGAAAAGTGGGGTAGAGTTCCAGGTCAACACCTACACGGCAAGCTACCAAAGGGACCCAAGCGTAGCGTCCCTCAATGATGGGGGCTTTGTCGTCACTTGGCGAAGCTCTGGCCAAGATGGAATTTTCTATGGCGTCTACGGACAGAGGTATGGAAGCAGCGGAGAGAAAAGTGGGGTAGAGTTCCAGATCCATACCTACGCGACAAGCGACCAAAGGTACCCAAGCGCGGCGCCCCTCAATGGTGGGGGCTTTGTCGTCACTTGGTACAGCTTAGACCAAGATGGAGATTCATGGGGCATCTATGGGCAGAGGTATGATAGCAGCGGAGTGAAAAGTGGGGTAGAGTTCCAGGTCAACACCTACACGACAAGCTACCAAACTGACCCAAGCGTAGCAGGTTTAAGTGATGGGGGTTTTGTCGTTACTTGGGAAAGCGATGGCCAAGATGGGGATCTCGATGGCATCTATGGGCAGAGGTATGATTCTAATGGAAATCCCATAGAGCTAATTCTGTCCAATGCAACGAACACAACATCGACTTTCCTATCAACACCAAGCAGTGTTCCTACAGAAACCCAAGTGGGTTTTACTCCCTCTTCTCCTTCATCGGAAGGATCTTCAACTTCCCCAAGTGGAAAAATGCCGACTTCGATGATGCAGCAAACTTCACCAAGCAATAGGGTGAGCTTTTCTGGATCAATCACTATTTCAGGAGAAATGATCGTTTACGAAGTAAGCTACCCCATCGTTGTCAAGGGACAGACAGTTGGAACTTACACGGTATCTGGAGGAACAGGGAACTTCGCCAATTCGAATGTCAATGTACTGATGATCGACCTCAAAGACTATCAGCCTCAAGACGGGGAGGTAATACCCCTCTTCGCGATCCCTGGAGAGGAAAAAGAGTATTGGGAGTCGATCGAGATTCAAGGAGAGGTGGAGTGCCTCGAAATGGGAGGAGAAGTACTTTCAGATTCTCAAGATGCAGGATATGTTTTCAATGTAGTCTTCACAGAAAGCAAAACATGCCGCGTCAACCAAGCGGTGGTCTTGCCAACCTTAAGCCTTCTTTTAAGAGTGTAGGCTCGAGCTGTTGCCCACATAGATATCCACTCAGAGAAAACGGTCGCCACATTTTTGCCGAGCACG
>JAAKFR010000175.1 GCA_011064985.1 Chlamydiota bacterium | reverse complement strand
TGAAGTTCCCTGTTCCTCCAGATACCGTGTAAGTTCCAACTGTTTGGCCATTGACAACGATGGGGTAGCTTACTTCGTAAACGATCATTTCTCCTGAAATAGTGATTGGTCCAGAAAAGCTCATCATATTGCTTGCTGAAATTTGCTGCGTTGACTGCATCATCGAAGTCGGCGTTTTTCCACTTAGGGAAGTTGAAGATCCTCCCGATGAAGGAGAAAAGAGCGTTGACCCTGTGGTTCCTGTAGGAATACTGCTTGATGTTGATAGGAGTGTCGATGTTGTGTTCGTTGCATTGGACAGAATTAGCTCTATGGGATTTCCATTAGAATCATACCTCTGCCCGTAGATGCCATCGCCATTCCCATCTTGGCCAGAGCTTCGCCAAGTGACGACAAAGCCACCATCATTGAGGGGCGCCATGCTTGGGTCCGTTTGGTGGCTTGTCGTGTAGGTGTTGATCTGGAACTCTACCTCACTTTTCACTCCGCTGCTATCATACCTCTGCCCGTAGATGCCATAGTAATCTCCATCTTGGAAATAGCTTTGCCAAGTGATGACAAAGCCACCATCATTGAGGGGTGCTACGCTTGGGTCCAATTGGTCGCTTGTCGTGTAGGTGTTGACCTGGAACTCCACCCCACTTTTCACGCCGCTGCTAGCATACCTCTGCCCGTAGACGCCATAGAGATCCCCATCTTGGTCATAGCTTTGCCAAGTGGCGACAAAGCCACCATCATTGAGGGGTGCTGCGCTTGGGTACCTTTGGTCGCTTGTCGTGTAGGTGTTGATCTGGAACTCTACCCCACTTTTCACTCCGCTGCTAGCATACCTCTGCCCGTAGATGCCATCGAGATCCCCATCTTGGCCATAGCTGTACCAAGTGACGACAAAGCCACCATCATTGAGGGGCGCTACGCTTGGGTCCCATTGGTCGCTTGTCGTGTAGGTGTTGACCTGGAACTCTACCCCACTTTTCACGTCACTGCTATCATACCTCTGCCCGTAGATGCCGTCGAGATCCCCATCTTGGCCGAAGCTTCGCCAAGTGACGACAAAGCCACCATCATTGAGGGATGCTATGCTTGAGTACCTTTGGTCACTTGTCGTGTAGGTGTTGATCTGGAACTCTACCCCACTTTTCACTCCGCTGCTATCATACCTCTGCCCGTAAATGCCATAGAGATCCCCATCTTGGCCATAGCTTTCCCAAGTGACGACAAAGCCACCATCATTGAGGGACGCTACGCTTGGGTCCCATTGGTAGTTTGTCATGTAGGTGTTGACTTGGAACTCTACCCCACTTTTCACTCCGCTGCTAGCATACCTCTGCCCGTAGACACCCCATGAATTTCCATCTTGGCCATTGCTTTCCCAAGCGACGACAAAGCCACCATCATTGAGGGGTGCTACGCTTGGGTCCCATTGGCTGCCTGTTGTGTAGGTGTTGACCTGGAATTCTGAGCCTACAGCTTGCGCTTCTACTTTGGTCATCATCGTCAGAGCAAGACCTAAGGTTGGGTACTTGTAGAGAGCAAGCCCCGTAGCGACTTGGCTGTATCCTAAGAGTCTTCCTAATTCAGTAGCTCCTGGTGCTACAGCAAGCATCCCTAGTACTACGCCGGCCACTTTGGCTGCTTGAGGCTCTAGTCTCCTCAAGTACTCCTCTTTGCTCACCTTCTGGACATTGGAGAAGATCCATCCCTTGTCAACCAGATACTGCACCTTCTTCCCAGAAAGCTCCACCCAGGCTCCTCCTACCTCACGAACAAGGTAAGCGTCAAAAGAACCCATGTTGACTAGAAGGGCTATTTGGGGTTCTGCTTGTTGGCAAGCCAGGTGTCTGGCAACAGTTGGCGGAGTTTTTGATGGCTATATCCCATGAGTTTGCGCATC
>JAAKFR010000174.1 GCA_011064985.1 Chlamydiota bacterium | reverse complement strand
TGCTTGGTGTTGATAGGAGTGTCGATGTTGTGTTCGTTGCATTGGACAGAATTAGCTCTATGGGATTTCCATTAGAATCATACCTCTGCCCGTAGATGCCATAGAGATCCCCATCTTGGCCATCGCTGTACCAAGTGACGACAAAGCCCCCATCATTGAGCGGCGCTACGCTTGGGAACTGTTGGCTGCTTATCGTGTAGGTGTTGACCTGGAACTCTACCCCACTGTTCACTCCGCTGCTATCATACCTCTGCCCGTAGATGCCGTCGCCATTCCCATCTTGGCCAGAGCTTTCCCAAGTGACGACAAAGCCCCCATCATTGAGGGGTGCTGCGCTTGGGTACTGTTGGTTGGTTGTCGTGTAAGTGTTGACTTGGAACTCTACCCCACTTTTCACTCCGCTGCTAGCATACCTCTGCCCGTAGGTGCCATAATAGCCATCCCCATCTTGGCCTAAGCTTCCCCAAGTGACGACAAAGCCCCCATCATTGAGGGGTGCTACGCTTGGGTACCTTTGGTCTCTTGTCGTGTAGGTGTTGATCTGGAACTCTATCCCACTTTTCACTCCGCTACTATCATACCTCTGCCCGTAGACGCCATAGGAATCTCCATCTTGGCCTAAGCTTTGCCAGGTGACGACAAAGCCCCCATCATTGAGGGACGCTACGCTTGGGTACCTTTGGATGCTTGTCGTGTAGGTGTTGACCTGGAACTCTACCCCACTTTTCACTCCGCTGTTGTCATACCTCTGCCCGTAGACGCCATCGAGATCCCCATCTTGGCCATCGCTTCGCCAAGTGACGACAAAGCCCCCATCATTGAGGGGTACTACGCTTGGGTCCAATTGGTAGCTTGTCGTATAGGTATTGATCTGGAACTCTACCCCACTTTTCACTCCGCTGCTATCATACCTCTGCCCGTAGATGCCATCGAAATCCCCATCTTGGCCATCGCTTTCCCAAGTGACGACAAAGCCCCCATCATTGAGAGGTGCTACGCTTGGGCGTCCTTGTCGACCTGTTGTGTAGTTGTTAACTTGGAACTCTACCCCACTTTTCACGCCGTTGCTTTCATACCTCTGCCCGTAGACGCCATAGGAATCTCCATCTTGGCCAAAACTTTCCCAAGTGACGACAAGGCCCCCATCATTGAGAGGCGCTACGCTTGGGTACCATTGGTAGCTTGTCGTGTAGGTGTTGACTTGAAACTCTGAGCCTACAGCTTGCGCTTCTACTTTGGTCATCATCGTCAGAGCAAGACCTAAGATTGGGTACTTGTAGAGAGCAAGCCCCGTAGCGACTTGGCTGTATCCTAAGAGTCTTCCCAATTCCATAACTCCTGGTGCTACAGCAAGCATCCCTAGTACTACGCCGGCCACTTTGGCTGCTTGAGGCTCTAGTCTCCTCAAGTGCTCCTCTTTGCTTACCTTCCGGATCGAAGAGAAGATCCACCCCTTATCGATGAAATACTGCACCTTCTTCCCAGAGAGCTCCACCCAAGCTCCTTCCGTTTCGCAAGCAAGCGTTTTTCGTAAACTTCCACGAGTCTCGTATCTCTCAAACCCATTCTCACTTCTGTGGAGGAAATACGACTTCGTCTCTTCCACCACCTTGACTACATCAAAGGGGCAAGAGCTCCTCAAGTACTCATGCACTTTCTCTTGCGTCGTAAATCGTTTTCCTTGGCAAACGAATGCTCCATTTCGTGTTTCAAGCTCAACTGTTGTCTGGGTGCAAATTATCATCGGTCTTTCCTCATAGTTTCTACAACTTTTGCGCTAAGCCTACTCCATTAAACACGGATTTTCATTACGAAAAATCAGGTAACCATGTTTAATGAAACGGTACTCGCTTGATAGCTAATAAGTACCCCCATCCAAGAAAGTTTTCAAATCCATGAAATAGATACTACAAT
>JAAKFR010000173.1 GCA_011064985.1 Chlamydiota bacterium | reverse complement strand
CTATGGCCAAGATGGAGACTCCGGAGGCATCTACGGGCAGAGGTATGCTAGCAGCGGAGTGAAAAGTGGGGTAGAGTTCCAGGTCAACACCTACACGACAAGCTACCAAAGGGACCCAAGCGTGGCGCCCCTCAATGATGGGGGTTTTGTCGTTACTTGGATGAGCGATGGCCAAGATGGGGATCTCTATGGCATTTACGGGCAGAGGTATGCTAGCAGCGGAGTGAAAAGTGGGGTAGAGTTCCAGATCAGCACCTACACGACAAGCTCTCAAGAGTACCCAAGCGTAGCATCCCTCAATGATGGGGGCTTTGTCGTCACTTGGAGAAGCGATGGCCAAGATGGGGATCTCTATGGCATCTACGGGCAGAGGTATGCTAGCAGCGGCGTGAAAAGTGGGGTAGAATTCCAGGTCAACACCTACACGACAAGCCAGCAATTGAACCCAAGCGTAGCACCCCTCAATGATGGGGGCTTTGTCGTCACTTGGGAAAGCGATGGCCAAGATGGAGGTTTTTATGGGGTCTATGGGCAGAGGTATGCTAGCAGTGGCGTGAAAAGTGGGGTAGAGTTCCAGGTCAACACCTACACCACAAACTTGCAAGGGAACCCAGGCGCGGCGCCCCTCAATGAGGGTGGCTTTGTCGTCACTTGGAACAGCAATGGCCAAGATGGAGATTCCTATGGCATCTACGGGCAGAGGTATGATTCTAATGGAAATCCCATGGAGCTAATTCTGTCCAATGCAACGAACACAACATCGACATTCCCATCAACACCAAGCAGTGTTTCTACAGGAACCCAAATGGGTTTTACTCCCTCTTCTCCTTCATCGGTAGGATCCTCAACTTCCCCAAGTGGAAAAACGCCGACTTCGATGATGCAGTCAACGCAGCAAACTTCACCAAGCAATATGGTGAGTTTTTCGGGACCAATCACTATTTCAGGAGGAATGATCGTTTACGAAGTAAGCTACCCCATCGTTGTCAATGGCCAAACAGTTGGAACTTACATGGTATCTGGAGGAACAGGGGACGTCATCGTATCAAATGTCAATGTACTGATGATCGACCTCGAAGACTATCAGCCTCAAGACGGAGAGGTAATACCCCTCTTCGCGATCCCTGAAGAGGAAAAGGAGTATTGGGAGTCGATCGAGATTCAAGGAGATGCCGAGTGTCTCGAAATGAAAGGAGAAGTGATTTCTGAAGATGAAGATGATTATGTTTTTACCATTTCCTTTGCAGAAGGCAACACATGCCGCGCCAATCACGCAGTAGTCATGCCAACCTTAAGCCTTCTTTTAAGAGTGTAGGCTCGAGCTGCTGCCCACATAGATATCCACCTAGTACCTCGTTTTTCTTTGAAGTTTTCCCTTTAATGGAGTAACCTTAGTGCAAAAATTATAGAAACCATGAGGAAAGACCGATGATGATTTGCACCCAGACAACAATTGAGCTTGAGACACGAAACGGAGCCTTCGTTTGCCAAGGAAAACGATTTGCGACGCAAGAGAAAGTGCATGAGTACCTGAAGAGCTCTTGCCCCTTTGATGTAGTCAAGGTGGTGGAAGAAACGAAGACGTATTTCCTCCACAGAAGCGAGAATGGGTTTGAGCAGTACGAGACCCGTGGAAGTTTACGAAAAGCGCTTGCTCGTGAGATAGGAGGAGCTTGGGTGGAGTTTTCTGGGAAGAAGGTGCAGTATCTCGTCGACAAGGGGTGGATCTTCTCCTCGATTCAGAAGGTAAGCAAAGAGGAGTACTTGAGCAAGCTAGAGCCTCAAGCAGCCAAAGTGGCCGGCGTAGTACTAGCAATATTTGCTGTAGCACCAGGAGCTATGGAATTAGGAAGACTCTTAGGATACAGCCAAGTCGCTACGGGGCTTGCTCTCTACAAGTACCCAACCTTAGGTCTTGCTCTGACGATGATGACCAAAGTA
>JAAKFR010000172.1 GCA_011064985.1 Chlamydiota bacterium | reverse complement strand
AGTGAAAAGTGGGGTAGAGTTCCAGATCAACACCTACACGACAAGCTACCAACAGAACTCAAGCGTAGCGCCCCTCAATGATGGAGGCTTTGTCGTCACTTGGCGAAGCTCCGGCCAAGATGGAGATTTCTATGGCATCTACGGACAGAGGTATGATAGCAGCGGAGTGAAAAGTGGGGTAGAGTTCCAGATCAACACCTACACGGCAAACGACCAATTGGACCCAAGCGTAGCACCCCTCAATGATGGAGGCTTTGTCGTCACTTGGAAAAGCTATGGCCAAGATGGAGATTCCTTTGGCGTCTACGGGCAGAGGTATGCTAGCAGCGGAGTGAAAAGTGGGGTTGAGTTCCAGGTCAACACCTACACCATAAGCGACCAAAGGTACCCAAGCGTAGCATCCCTCAATGATGGAGGCTTTGTCGTCACTTGGGAAAGCTTAGGCCAAGATGGGGATTTCAATGGCATCTACGGGCAGAGGTATGATAGCAGCGGAGTGAAAAGTGGGGTTGAGTTCCAGGTCAACACCTACACCACAAGCGGCCAAAGGTTCCCAAGCGTAGCACCTCTCAATGATGGGGGCTTTGTCATCGCTTGGCACAGCAATGGCCAAGATGGAGATTCCTATGGCATCTACGGGCAGAGGTATGATAGCAGCGGAGTGAAAAGTGGGGTTGAGTTCCAGGTCAACACCTACACCACAAGCGTCCAAAGGTTCCCAAGCGTAGCGTCCCTCAATGATGGGGGCTTTGTCGTCACTTGGGAAAGCAATGGCCAAGATGGAGATCTCTATGGCATCTACGGGCAGAGGTATGATTCTAATGGAAATCCCATAGAGCTAATTCTGTCCAATGCAACGAACATAACATCGACACTCCTATCAACACCAAGCAGTGTTCCTAGAGGAACCCAAGTGAGTTCTACTTCCTCCTCTCTTTCATCGGGAGGATCTTCAACTTCCCCAAGTGGAAAAACGCCGACTTCGATGATGCAGTCAATGCAGCAAACTTCAGCAAGCAATATGGTGAGCTTTTCGGGGCCAATCACTATTTCAGGGGAAATGATCGTTTACGAAGTAAGCTACTCCATCGTTGTCAATGGCCAAACAGTTGGAACTTACACAGTATCTGGAGGAACAGGGGACGTCACCGTATCAAATGTCAATGTACTGATGATCGACCTCGAAGACCACCAGCCTCAAGACGGGGAGGTAATACCCCTCTTCGCAATCCCTGAAGAGGAAAAAGAGTATTGGGAGTCGATCGAGATTCAGGGAGATGCCGAGTGTCTCGAAATGGGAGGAAAAGTATTTTCAGACTCTCAAGATGCAGGATATGTTTTCAATGTCGTCTTCACAGAGAGCAAAACGTGCCGCGTCAACCAAGCGGTGATCTTGCCAACCTTAAGCTTTCTTTTAAGAGTGTAGACTCGAGCTGTTGCTCACATAGATATCCACTCAGAGAAAACGGTCGCCACATTTTTGCTAGGCACGACCTAGAAACCGCCCAAAAGATCTGCCGTTTCCTTGGCGAAACCGAAATCCAAGAAAGCCCCCTCATCTCTCCCATTACCAAGTTCTCTCTCTCAAAAACTAGAACACTGTTTTTCCTTGAAGTTTTCTTTTTGAAGGAGTAGGCTTAGCGCAAAAGTTATAGAAACCATGAGGAAAGACTGATGATGATTTGTACGCACACAACAGTTGAGCTGGAAACACGAGATGGAACCTTCGTTTGCCAAGGAAAACGATTTACAATGCAAGAGAAAGTGCATGAGTATCTGAAGAGCTCTTGTCTTTTTGATACAATCAAGGTGGTGGAAGAGACGAACTCGTATTTCCTCCACAGAAGTGAGAATGGGTTTGCGAAATATGAGACCCGTGGAAGTTTACGAAAAGCATTTGCTCGTGAGATAGGAGGGGCTTGGGTGGAGTTTTCTGGGAAGAAGGTGCAG
>JAAKFR010000171.1 GCA_011064985.1 Chlamydiota bacterium | reverse complement strand
ATTGGCCCCGAAAAGCTCACCATATTGCTTGGTGAAGTTTGCTGCGTTGACTGTATCATCGAAGTCGGCGTTTTTCCACTTGGGGAAGTTGAAGATCCTCCCGATGAAGGAGAAGAGAGAGTAGAACCCACTTGGGTTCTTGTAGGAACACTGCTTGGTGTTGATAGGAGTGTCGATGTTGTGTTCGTTGTATTGGACAGAATTAGCTCTATGGGATTTCCATTAGAATCATACCTCTGCCCGTAGATGCCATCGCCATTCCCGTCTTGGCCATAGCTTTCCCAAGTGACGACAAAGCCCCCATCATTGAGGGGTGCTACGCTTGGATACTCTTGGTCGCTTGTCGTATAGGTGTTGACCTGAAACTCTACCCCACTTTTCACTCCACTGCTGTCATATCTCTGCCCGTAGATGCCACCGAGATCTCCATCTTGGCCATAGCTTTCCCAAGTGACGACAAAGCCTCCATCATTGAGAGGTGCTACGCTTGGATACCTTTGGCCGCTTGTAGTGTAGGTGTTGATCTGAAACTCTACCCCACTTTTCACGCCGGTGCTAGCATACCTCTGCCCGTAGATGCCATCGCCATTCCCATCTTGGCCGGAGCTTCGCCAAGTGACGACAAAGCCTCCATCATTGAGGGGCGCCGCGCTTGGGCTCGATTGGCTGCTTGTCGTGTAGGTGTTGACCTGGAACTCTACCCCACTTTCCACTCCGCTGCTATCATACCTCTGCCCGTAGACGCCATAGCCATCCCCATCTTGGCCATTGCTTGCCCAAGTGACGACAAAGCCCCCATCATTGAGAGGCGCTACGCTTGGGTTCCATTGAGAGCGTGTCGTGTAGGTGTTGACCTGGAACTCTACCCCATTTTTCACTCCGCTGCTATCATACCTCTGCCCGTAGACGCCATAGGAATCTCCATCTTGGCCAGAGCTTGCCCAAGTGACGACAAAGCCCCCATCATTGAGGGGTGCTGCGCTTGGGTACTGTTGCAAACTTGTCGTGTAGGTGTTGATCTGGAACTCAGGTCCACTTTTCACTCCGCTGTTGTCATACCTCTGCCCGTAGATGCCCTCTTGACTCCCATCTTGGCCATAGCTACTCCAAATGACGACAAAGCCCCCATCATTGAGGGGCGCCGCGCTTGGGGAATCTTGGTTGCTTGTCGTGTAGGTGTTGACCTGGAACTCTACCCCACTTTTCACTCCGCTGCTAGCATACCTCTGCCCGTAGACGCCATAGAAATCTCCATCTTGGACATAGCTTCCCCAAGTGACGACAAAGCCTCCATCATTGAGAGGTGCTATGCTTGGGTACTCTTGGCGGCTTGTCGTGTAGGTGTTGACTTGAAACTCTGAGCCTACAGCTTGCGCTTTTACTTTGGTCATCATCGTCAGAGCAAGACCTAAGGTTGGATACTTGTAGAGAGCAAGCCCCGTAGCAACTTGGCTGTATCCTAAAACTCTCCCCAATTCCATAGCTCCTGGTGCTACAGCAAGCATCCCTAGTACTACGCCGGCCACTTTGGCTGCTTGAGGCTCTAGTCTCCTCAAGTACTCCTCTTTGCTTACCTTCTGGATCGAGGAGAAGATCCACCCCTTATCGACGAAATACTGCATCTTCTTCCCAGAAAACTCCACCCAGGCTCCTCCTATCTCGCGAGCAAGTGCTTTTCGTAAACTCCCACGAGTCTCGTATCTCGTAAACTCTGCCTCATTCTGGTGAAGGAAACAGGTCTTTGTCTCTTCCACCATCTTGATCACATCAAAGGGGCAAGAGCTCCTCAAGTACTCATGCACTTTCTCTTGCGTCGCAAATCGCTTCCCTTGGCAAACGAAGGTTCCGTTTCGTGTTTCCAGCTCAACTGTTGTGTGGGTACAAATCATCATCGGTCTTTCCTTTGGGTTTCTATAGATTTTGCGCTAAGGTTACTCCCTTAAAGAGATG
>JAAKFR010000170.1 GCA_011064985.1 Chlamydiota bacterium | reverse complement strand
GCTGAAATGGCTACGATCAATATTCAAGGAGACAGTTTTCATCCTGAGTGGAACTATACAATACGTCCACATGGGTGACAATAGCTGCAGAATCGTTTAAGTTATTTTGTCACACTCCCTAAGGAGCTCTTGTCTTTTTGATACAATTAAGGTGGTGGAAGAAACGAAGTCGTATTTCCTCCACAGAGGTGAGAATGGGTTTGAGCGATACGAGACCCGTGGAAGTTTACGAAAAGTACTTGCTCGTGAGATAGGAGGAGCCTGGGTGGAGCTTTCTGGGAAGAAGGTGCAGTATTTCGTCGATAAGGGATGAATCTTCTCCTCTCCTCGATCCGGAAGGTAGGCAAAGAAGAGTACTTGAGGAGACTAGAGCCTCAAGCAGCCAAAGTGACCGGCGTAGTACTAGGGATGCTTGCTGTAGCACCAGGAGCTATGGAATTAGGAAGACTCTTAGGGTGCAGCCAAGTCGCTACGGGATTTGCTCTCTACAAGTACCCAACCTTAGGTCTTGCTCTGACGATGATGACCAAAGTAGAAGCGCAAGCTGTAGGCTCAGAATTCCAGGTCAACACCTACACAACAAACTACCAAAGGAACCCAAGCGTAGCGTCCCTCAATGATGGGGGCTTCGTCGTCACTTGGAATAGCTTAGGCCAAGATGGGGATAGAGATGGCATCTACGGGCAGAGGTATGCTAGCAGCGGAGTGAAAAGTGGGGTAGAGTTCCAAGTCAACACCTACACCACAAGCGACCAAGACTTCCCAAGCGTAGCACCCCTCAATGATGAGGGCTTTGTCGTCACTTGGTACAGCGATGGCCAAGATGGGGATCAACAGGGTATCTACGGGCAGAGGTATGATTCTAATGGAAATCCCATAGAGCCAATTCTGTCCAATGCCACGAACACAACATCGACACTCCTATCAACACCAAGCAGTGTTCATACAGGAACCCAAGTGGGTTTTACTCCCCCTTCTCCTTCATCGGGAGGACTCTCAACTTCCCCAAGTGGAAAAACGCCGACTTCGTTGATGCAGTCAACGCAGCAAATTTCAGCAAGCACTATAGTGAGCTTTTCGGGGCCAATCACTATTTCAGGAGAGATGATCGTTTACGAAGTAAGCTATCCCATCGTTGTTAATGGCCAAACAGTTGGAACTTACACGATATCTGGAGGAACAGGGAACTTCACCAATTCGAATGTCAATGTACTGACGATCGACCTCGAAGACTATCAGCCTCAAGACGGGGAAGTAATACCCCTCTTCGTGATCCCTGAAGGGGAAAAAGAGTATTGGGAGTCGATCAAAATCCAAGGAGAGGCTGAGTGTATCGAAATGAAAGGAGAAGTGATTTCTGAAGATGAAGATAATTATGTTTTTACCATTTCCTTTGCAGAAGGCAACACATGCCGCGTCAATCAAGCGATAGTCGTACCAGCCCTAAGCCTGCTTTTAAAAGTGTAGGCTCGAGTTGCTGCCCACAGATATCCACTCAGAGAAAACGGTCGCCACATTTTTGCCGAGCACGACCTAGAAACCGCCCAAAAGATCTGCCGTTCCCTTGGCGAAACCGAAAGCAAGGAAAGCCCCCTCATCTCTCCCTCCCAGATCCAATCCTTCGAAAACAACCACGCTTACCCGGCAACACCCCTATCACCAAGGTCTCCCTCACTCTCAAAAACTAGTACCCATTTTCCTTGGACTTTTTCTCTTTGAGAGAATAGTCTTAGAGCGAGCAAAATTTATAGAAATCCAAAGGAAAGACCGATGATGATTGGTACCCATACGACAATTGAGCTTGAAACACGAGATGGAGTATTCGTTTGCCAAGGGAAGCGATTTGCGACGCAAGAGAAAGTGCATGAGTACCTAAGGGAGTGTGACAAAATAAGTTAAACGATTTGGTGGTGTTTGTGTTATACGTAAGACATGACCGTTTCTCGTGCACCAATAGAAATCATTAGACTCAAGTATCAAGCAGTCCGCTCCTAT
>JAAKFR010000017.1 GCA_011064985.1 Chlamydiota bacterium | reverse complement strand
CATTTGTTTTCGTATTGGCCTTTTTTACTAAACGTTTGGCTTCCCCCTTTACCAGTCGAAAGATTGCACATGATGCATACCCTCCCCCTCCAGTTGCCATGAGCAGGCTAGTGGTGGAGGAAAGGTGTCCGATCGGCACCCCGCGTAAGGCAAGAATACCGATTGTTGCTAGAGCCAATCCTGTGACAAGATCAGCTATCTGGTAAAACCTATGGTTGAAGAGGATGCCATGTTTCGGTCTAATATGATGAGTGGTAATACCAACACGATAAGCAGCAGTAAACATAATTTATTCCTTCTAATATTTATTACTCGGTAATTATAGCATAAATTTGGTTTCTTGTAAAGAAAATAATAGAATAAAAGTAGTTAAACCCAAATGGCTTGCATATTCGATTGACTCGTTTTGAATTTGGATTTTTGGAACTTGAGATGGACCAAATTTCCGGAGATCTTCAAAGTGTCTGTAAGGAGGTAGCCTCCTCCCGCCCCAGCAAGGATGAGGGCCGAGGAGTGGGCGAGTCCTCCGAGTTGGAGTGCAGTGATCCCAATAGCCACGAGGGCAATTCCCACAACTAGATCTAAGCCTATAGAGAGCCATGGCGCCCTTTGGCAACCTTGGGGTTCTGGAGCTTCTCCTTGAAGGCTTTTTCTGCAATCTTAGGGCCCGCAACTGTGTATAGTACTGAAAACAACCTGTTGATTCCCAATGTTTTAAACTACTCATCATTATAGGTAAATATTTTAATTTAGTTTTTCGGGCGTGGGCACGAAGGCGGGGATAGGAAAATTCTTAAGAGGGGTGTATAGTTACGGATATGGATTTAGAGACTTTCTGCCGGAAAAAGATCGTCCCAAGGGGGGAGAAACTCGATTACGACCCGAAGTATTTGAAAAAGCTCTTCAAAAAGCTTGGGCGGCAAAAGCTTCTTGCTCTAAGGGCTCCGAGGGAATACGGGGGGCGAGCCTTCTCTAGGGAGGAGTATTTTCACGTGACCGAGCTTCTCCAGTCGTATTCTGGGGCTTTTGGGTTTTTCCAAAGGCAACACCAAGCGGCTGCCCATTGGATTGCTGAAAGCGAAAGGGAGGATCTAAAAGAGCTCTGGCTTCCCCTTATGGCCAAGGGGAGTCGGAAGGTGGGGGTATCGATTTCTCTTCTCAGAGACCCCTCATTTAGTGCTTTAGAGGGCTCCTGGGGGGAGGGGGGAGTCTTCCTTAAGGGGGTGATGAAATGGGTGAGTGGCTACCGCCTTTTTGATCATCTAGTACTCGGTTTTTTCCTCCCCGAGGAGAAGCGAGAAGGGATGGCCATCATACCCTTCCAAAAGACAAGAAAAAGCAAAATTTCTTGCCCTCTCCCAATTCTTGCCCTCTCTTCACTCCAAACTGTTTCGATCGATTTACGCGACTACTTTGTCTCTGAAGAAAATATCCTCTTTTTCTCTCCTGAGGGGACATTTGCGAAGAGAGCAACAGCTGTAGAATCCCACTTTGTTAGCCTCTCCGCCCTTGCTCTTGCCTTCAGCCGCGAGGTCGAAAATTCTGACCTTTTTGATGCCTACCTCACCTGCAGGGAAGCCTTTTTACAGCGTACTTCTGAGAAGGAGGCCCTCCCTCTATATGTCGAAATGAACCAAATTGCCACCTCTTACGCCCACCACGCCCGCTACAGCTGGGGGAGCCGGATGCTCATCTGCCCCAATCCGATTGAGCGGAGAATTAGAGAACTCCTCCTTTTTAGCATGGTCCTCGCCGACCCTGCCACAAAAGAGGCTCTTCTAGAGGGTCTCCTCCCTCGTACTTGATAAATATATAGTAAATTGTTGAAAATCAATGGTTTTTGTAGTATACTGAAGCTGTAGGAGGGGTGCCTATGACTCAGAAGAACCAAGTCCGATTCCGCCGAAGTCCTCAATCTCTTGAGGAGGAGAAGGCGATCAAAGTGAGTCTTGCCGACTTAGATGAAGAACTCCAAGAGGCTGGGAGAACCCTCCGAGCCTTACGTGAGTTTCATGGCCTTTCTGAAGAAGGACTCGGCAGGCAGATAGGCGTGAACCAATCCCAAATCGCGCTGATTGAACAAGGGGAGCAACCTGTGTCTGTCAATTTAGCCAAGAAATTGGCCGATCTTTTCCGGACAGACTACCGTCTTTTTCTCGTTCACTCAGCTGCATAAGTTCTATCGAAACTCCTTTCGCCTAGAAATGGAACTTCCTTTCTAGGCGTTTTTTTGTTACTTTTTTCAAAAACCGAATGTGAGGAGAGAGATAATGGGATCTTATGCGACTTCTTTTTTGAATGACCTGAAATTGCCCCTTGTGGTGGAGACGAAGAATGTGAAGAACTTTGCTGAAACAATCGAGTGTATCCAGGCGGAGAAGAGGGAGCTAAGGGAGAGTATCCTCAAGTACGGAGGGATTTTGCTAAGAGGCTTCCCTATTGAAGGAGCGGACGAATTTAACGAGGTGATCGATGCTCTAGGCCTGGGAAGGCCAATCCAGTATATCGGGGGAGATACCCCTCGAGATCGTGTGAAGGGGGAGGTTTACACCTCAACTGAAGCTCCTCCTTCTTTGATGATTCCTCTCCACAATGAGATGAGTTTTATCAAACACTACCCCCGCCACATCTATTTCCACTGTGTTACCCCTTCTGAAACAGGTGGAGAGACTGCTATCGGGGATGCTCGGGCAATCTACCAAACTGTGGCTCCGAGTGTCCGAGATCGTTTTGCGGAGAAACGCTTGAGCTACATTTCGAATTTCTACAAAAAGAACCTCGTGCTTGACACGATCAACAAATACTGTCGGGCTCACAAGACCTGGATGGATGCCTTCCAAACAGATGATAAGGAAGAGGTGGAAAGACGTTGCCTAGCAAATGAGTTCAAGTTTGCTTGGCGGCCGAAAGATTGGCTCAGGGTCACCTACGAGATGCCAGCTGTCATCGATCACCCTGAAACAGGGGAGAAGGTTTGGTTCAACCAGGCCCACCTCTACGACTACAACCGTCGCCTCCTCGGCTTCTGGAACTGGGTGGGGGCAAAATTTGTCTATGCCAAAAAAGAGCGGGTGATGCATGAGATCTACTTCGGTGATGGGACCAAAGTGCCGAAAGAGGACCTTTACCATGTGATGGACGTGTTGGAAAAAAAGACGATCAAATTCCCATGGCAAAAGGGAGATGTGATGGTTCTCGACAACGTGCTTACCATGCATGGGAGGGCTTCGTTTACAGGTAAGCGCAAAATCCTCGCCTCCCTCACCCGCTAGATAACTTATCACAAGTTGGAGATTTCGAGGTTTTTCACAGTAAGAAAATTAGTTCAATTTAATTAAAACCACAGAGGGCACAGAGGAGAAAATTTCTCTCCGTGCTCTCTCAAGTCCTCTGTGGTTGGATAAAGTATAGTGAGAATGGGGTTATGTAAGCGTTTAGCTACGTAGCAATGTGGGAAGGGGTTGCAAGTTTTTGGGGGAGATGGTAAACTTCTTTTCCATTTATCAAGTATAAAATTGCAAATGGAAGTACAAAAATCTACGTCTCATTTCCCTTCCCCTCTTTGTGAATCGAAGCAAGCGACGTGTACCCATACCCTTCTTGTGACGACACTTGTCATTTCGATCATTATGGCTTTAGCAGGTGTTTTGGCCTTTCTGGCGGCCAACGGTTCGATCCCAGGTGGTGCCCACACTGTGGGGATCCTTGCCAATGTGGGGAAAGTCAACTCCTATCTGTTTCTAGGAGGTGGCAGCACCCTCTGCTCTTTCTCTCTTCTCGGCTGGTGGAGACACACCAAAACCCACCTCTCTAGTAAGGGGTAACCTAGCGGGTGTGGGCGAGAATTTTGACGGGCTGGTCGGTGGTTTCGTCGATGAGGGTGATCTGGAAGGTCTCCTGGTAGGCTGAGCGGGGGATAAAGAGGAGCATATTCGTAGAGGTTTGGGGGAAAATGAGCTGGTCCTTGGCCCCTTTGGCGAGAAAATCCTCGTCTAGGATGTGGTTGGCGTCGGCCGATTTCATCCCATCGACAACAGCGGGGATCGCAAAGAGGGGGGAGGCGACAAGGGCTGCCGCCCCATACCCAGCTATCCGTCCGGCGGTAGAGGTGTGGACTCTTTTGGCAACTTCTTTGGGAGAGACGGTGGGAAGGCTGATCCCGTCAGGAGAGAAGAAGAACGTCTTATTGGTGTTATTGTTTACGGTGACTTGGATCGGTTGGTATCCCTTTCGGATCACATCTCGATCGAGGAAGTATTTGCAGTCGGCTTTTGTGTAAGCTCTTGCAGTCACTTGGAGTCCAGCAATATGGGACTCCCCATAGACGGATGTCGAAGGGAGAGTAGTAAGGGGATTGCTTTGGTACTGAGCGCAGCTAGTGAGAAATGCAAGTCCTAGAATTAAGATGTATTTATGCATATGAGACCTCCTGATAAGGGGGTATCATACGGGAGTGGGGGAGTTTTTTTCTATCGTTCCTGTCATAAATCGGTAAACAAAGCACCGATCCTCTTGCTCAAGCTGCTTTTCTAGGGCCTGATCTCTCTTAAAGGCTGGGAGGGAGATCCTCTTCTGGTTGGAGAGAAACTGTCTGATACAGAACCGAGCTCCAGGTCTGGCTGTCCTATAGACTTCATATGTGATTTTTTCAAACTCTTCATCTTCCATATAGGAGGCAATATCCGATAGTGAGAAGCAGTCGATGGAATTGTCTTCACACGATTGGAGATAAGAGAGCATTCCCGCAGTTTGGAAGGTTGCTTTGTGGAGCTGTTTTTTGATTTTTTCTACCCCCTTCTCCTGCAAGTAGGGGGGGAAGTGAGAGGGAGAGACTTTCCCATTGAAGAGCAAAGAGAGGAGAATACTCTCCTTTGCTGGGAACCGGTAGAGTGCCTCTTTGAGATGGTTGCAAAGGTATTTTCCTATATGGATATTCGGGTCGACATTTTCATAGAGGCAAGGATCTTTAAAAAAAGAGCGTGAAATCATGGGATGCATGGCGATGTCGAATGCTTTTCTCCAAAGATACGAGTCCCAGTGTTCCTGTACATAGGTTTTCTGCTCTTCAAGTTGGTCAAAAGAGAAGAGGGTGCGGATTTTTTTCCCTCGGCAGGCGTGGAGAATATGGGAGGTGTAGTAGAGAATCTTTTCTACAGAACCTTCGTACAGGACGCCTCGTGAAATTTTTCTCTTGTGTTTGTTCCAAAGGGCAAGCGACTTATCAGAAAGCGAGGGAGCAATATTCTGGTAGGTATAGAGGCGGTTTTCCTGCCCAGAAGCTCCTAAGAAAGAGAGGTAGTCTTTAAAGGAGAGGGTCTCAAGAGCCGTTTTTTTGAGATCGAAAAGAGCCGTCTGAAAAGGGTTGGCATCAACTGCCACGATCTCCTTTAGTTCATTTGTTAGAAGGTTTAAGGGGCGATCTCCACTTGCTGTAACGCACAAGACACGGTCATCTGGCTGAATTTGGAGTGCTTTTTGCTCTGTCGTCCAATCTTCGTTCCCAAAACTATAACTTAAGCGTGAAAAAAAGTTCCCCATTCGTCTCCTAAAATTGGTAGCTTAACATGACCCTTCCTCCCCAAAGATGAAATTTCGTGTCAGGGATATTGAAGGGGTATTCGATTCGCCCTCCGAAGTGGCGGAATTCGTAAAAAGGGGTGCATTGCAATGGAAGGGGGCAACCCTTAAAACAAAACGCACATGTAAAAGGGAGGTCGATGCGAACTTGGATCTCTTTTTCCAAGGGTAAGGTGAAATCCTCGTACTGAGGATCATCGGTCACCTTCATTTCTCCATCCATCATAAATCTTACCTTAAAGTCTAACCCCATACTTAGCAGAGGTGAGAGATTCCCTCCAGATAAAAAGCCGACCACGATGTACTTGTATGAGTCGGTAAAAGTGAAGGGGATCGGAGAGGGGGAACGGAAATCGTTTTTCTCTTCAAAATACCCCCAGCCTGCAAAGGGGAGAAAATAGGCGCAAGAAGGGTTGTAGACTTGGAGAAGGCGTCCTAAGCGAAGTTCCACAATCTGGTCGGTGACTTTGGAAGCGAGTTTTTTCCCCGATCCGGTTTTTCCCGAAAGATCCCCACGTCCATAGAAGTAGTCTGCACCCATGTACCACCCCTTGCAAGTGGTGTGCTCAGCGATTAAGCGCACTCCATCGATCCTCCCATCTTGGTGAGCCCCTCCCTCCCGAAGTCGTTTCATATAGAAAATCTCAGGCCCAGCCGAAATAGAGAAGGCACTCAAGGGGAGGCAATACAAAACTAATAAGATCTGCAGTGTGAAATGTCGCATTTTTCCATCAGAAAATGAAGAGAGAAAGTCTACTTGAGCAAGGTTTTAATACCAACAGGAACCTTGCGAGAAAAAATCTTGAGGAAAATTGGGCTGATGCACACAATCCCCTTTAATATATAGCCGTCACTAGAGGACAAGAGAATGATGAAACAGAGTATGAAATACCTTTTGGTCTGCCTCCTGATCTTAGGGAGTTTTGGTCTTCCGTGTTTTGCTCACGAAGTGTGTATGAATACCTTAGATGGAAGTGTCTTCCTCTTTGATATCGATCCAGAGGAGAACCTGCAGTCGGCTAAAGAGAGTGCTCAGGCGGCTGAAGAAAAGCATCCTACCCCCTTTTTCGAAGATCTCTCCCATGAAGAAGAGTCTCTAGAATGGTGGAATTTGATCGCATCTACTCAAGGGCAATTTATTGGTCATCCTCGTGATTATCATGCTGAACTCACTCCTGAAGAAGAGACAGATATCCGCTACATTATCACCTTCCTGGCGCAAAAATCGCTCATCTCCATAGCCTTTGAAAAAGGAGATCTAGAAAAAGCCGGTGACCGGATCGATCATATCCACCCTTTACGCTTTTTGCTGACCATTTTTCTCGATGAAGAGTTGAAAGTACGGATCCAAAATATCCGTGGCAAAGGTTGGGTGTGGAATCGTTTTATCGGTGGCTTAAAGGAATGTCTCTTTACAGAATATGGACTAGGCAATCTTAGAGAGGCCTATGTCGAAGAGTTCGCTGAGCTTTTGGGTCTCGATTGTGATGCCCTTCTACCCTTTTTTCAGGAGCAAAAATGGAGGGACCTGGTCAACTATTTGATTGCTGAGGTGCCTCGAGAGGGCGACTACGACAGGTATGATTGTTGATTTGCTGTGCAATCTCCCACTCTTCGTGAGTTGGAAGAACAGCAACAGTAACCGAAGAACGCTCTGTTGAGATCACCCGCTCTTCTCCCCCTCTCTCACAGTTTTTTCTCTGATCGATTTCTACTCCCATAAACCTAAACGGCTCGAGGGCTTTTTCCCGAATCAGCGGGACATGCTCTCCAATCCCTGCCGTGAAGATGAGTGTGTCGAGCCCTCCTAATGCGGCAATCATCTCTCCAAGATAAAGGGAGAGTCGCTTGGTGAACATCTCGATGGCAAGAATGGCTCTTTGCTCTCCTTTTTCAGCCATTTCTAAAAGGTCACGCATATCTTCAGTGACTCCTGAAATTCCGAGTAGGCCCGATTCTTTGTTGAGCATCGTTTCAAGAGCATCGGGAGAGATCTCCTCCACTTTGAGAAGATGAAGCAAAAGGCCTGGGTCAATACTTCCCGATCGAGTCCCCATCATCAATCCCTCCAAAGGAGTCATTCCCATTGTCGTGTGGATGGAGTGCCCCTCAGAAACAGCACACAAGGAGGCACCGGCTCCTAGGTGGCAGATGACCATTTTGTGACTTGGGGAGGGGCAGAACTCTTGCGCCCTTGTTGTGCAATAGCTGTAGCTGATCCCATGAAATCCGTAGCGGCGGAGTCCTTTCTCTCGCCAGTGGTAAGGCAAAGGATACGTAGCGATTTCCTCTGGCATTGTCGCATGGAATGCTGTGTCGAACACGGCATACTGGGAGACCTTAGGAAAAGCAAGCTTTGCCATTCGAATTCCTGCCAAATTTGCAGGGTTATGTAGAGGAGCGAGATAAGAGCATCTCTCAATTTCTCCCTCAACCTCCTCAGTTACCAAGGAGATCTCTGTAAATTTCTCTCCCCCATGGACGACACGATGCCCGATCGCCTGAAGCTCCACATGTGGAAGATGTGAAAAAATCTTTGCTAATCCCTCTTCAGCAGATGCAATAGATACAGGCTCTGAAAGAACCTGCTTTCCCTTTTCGAAGAGGTGGAGGTAAGCACTAGAATATCCCTCCTTCCACTCCATATGGGTTCTCCACAAGGGGAGCTTCTCGTTACCCTGAAAAAGGGCACACTTGTGGCTGCTCGACCCTGCATTGAGCACCAAAACCGCTTTCTCTACATCACTTCCCATCCCTCACCTTGTGAACCACGAAGGACGCCAGAGCTTGAGGGAGTCTAGCTCCATTGCCACTCGGAGATCTCTTCCGGATCGACCCCATTCTCTCGGATATACTCTTTGTGCGCCTCCAAGATGTACTCGTAGTGGGAGACAAGCTCGTTTGCCTTTGCTGCTACAACTGGGTTGTGGGGAGCCGCTAACCGGATCGCCTGCATGATCAGGTGGAAGCGGCTTGTCTTGTTGCGTACATTCATATCAAACGGGGTGGTGGTTGTCCCCTCTTCGATGTAGCCGTTGATATGGAAACGCTCTCCGACCCCTCTCCCGTAGATGAGTTGTTTTACGGCTGAAGGGTAGCCGTGGAAGTTGACAATGACAGGCCGGTTTTGGGTGAAAAGAGATGCAAACATCTCATCGTCAAGTCCGTGTGGGTGCATCGTTTCTTTCTCCAAGATTAGCAGGTCTGTCACGTTCACAACTCGGACACGGAGTTCTGGCAATTCCTGGCGGAGGATGTGAGCCGCGGCCATCACCTCGAGATGTAGAATATCTCCAATCCCAACAAGAACGACATCGGGATTGACTCCCTCATCGGTACTCGCCCAACGCCAAACCGATCCTCCTGAGCGGCAGTGGGCGATCGCCTCGTCCATCGAGAGCCACTGGGGCATCTCGTGTTTGCTTGCTACAACGAGATTGACATACCCTCGGCTCTCCAAACAGTGGTCAAAGGTACTCACAAGAGTATTCGCATCAGGTGGAAGGTAGATCCTACAGATATTCGCCTTGAGGTTGAGCATAATGTTGATAAATCCCGGGCTTTGGTGGGAAAAGCCGTTGTGTTCCTGCCTCCAAAGGGTCGAACTTTCGAGGTAGTTGAGGGAGGAAAATGGCTTTCTCCATGGGGTCTCACGGCTGAATTTCAAGAATTTCGCAAATTGGAGCATCATTGTTGAAGCAATCGCCAAAAATGCCTCATAGGAGGGGAACATCCCATGCCTTCCTGTCATCAAATACCCTTGGAGCCACCCTTGGCAGGTGTGTTCGCTTAAGATTTCTGAAACCCGCCCGTTGTTGCTCGAGATATGGCTGTCGAATGGTTTGACCGGCCATTGGTAGTCTCTATGGGTTACATCAAATACTTCATGAAGTTGATTTGATTCGAGCTCATCGGGAGAGAAAATCCGGAACGAGTGGGGGTTCTTGGCTATTATCTCTTTGAGATATTTCCCTAATTGGTAGGTGTTTTTCGCTAGGTGTGTCCCTCGCTTCGATCCCTCAAACGAGACCTTCTCTGCTGGAAACACGGCAAAGTCATGGATGTTGGGAAGGCTGAGAGGCTTTATGATCTCTCCACCGTAGGTATGGGGATTACATCCAATTCGCTTATCTCCTTTTGGACACATCTCGAGAATTTCTTTATGGGGGGTTCCATTTGCATCAAAGAGCTCTTCAGGGTGGTAGGAGCGGAGCCATTTCTCGACATGGGCAAGGGAATTTGGATTCGTTTTGAGGTCTTTTGCCGGGACTTGATGGGAACGATACGACCCTTCGATTGGGATCCCATCGATCTCTTTGATCCCCGTCCAACCTTTGAGAGAGCGAAGAATCAACATCGGAAAGCGGGGTTTTGTTATTGGTTTGCCCGAACGTGCTGCCTTTTGAATCGCATGGATCTCTTTTAGGGCCCATTCCATTGAGAGGAAAAGGTCAGTGTGGAGATCAGCATGGTCGACAATGCGAGGTTGATACCCATATCCAGTAAATAAATGGATCAACTCCTCTTCATCCATCGTCCCAAAAATCGTAGGATTGGAGATCTTGTACCCGTTGAGGTGGAGTATAGGCAGGACAGCGCCAGATTCGGCTGGATCGAGAAACTTCGTGCTGTGCCAAGCAGTGGCGGTGGGCCCGGTTTCAGCCTCTCCATCTCCTACAATACAGGCTACAATTAAGTTTGGATTGTCCATCACCGCCCCATAAGCAGTTGCCAGGGCATATCCGAGCTCTCCTCCTTCGTGAATCGTTCCTGGAACCCCTGGGGAGAGGTGGCTCGGGAAGCCTCCTGGCCAAGAGAAGCTTTTGATAAACTTGGCAAGTCCCTTGTAATCGAGGGTAAGCTCAGGGTAATATTTCTCGAGAGAACCTTCTAAGTAGAGATTGGCAAGATTTCCAGGGGCTCCATGTCCCGGGCCTGTAACAAGAAAAAGATCGAGGTTGTGGGCTCGGATCAGCCGGTTGAGGTGGGCATAGATGAGGTTGATTCCTGGAGTTGTCCCCCAATGACCAAGCAGACGATCTTTGATATGTTCTGGCTTAAGCGGCTCCTGGAGTAAGAAATTCTCCTTGAGGTAGATCTCCGAAGCTGCGAGAAAGTTTGCCGTTTTCCAATACCTCTCGATCTTTTCCAGTTCCCCTTTATGGTGCGTTCGACATTCGGTGATCTCTTGTTCTTCTAAATGGATGCTCATTCTTCTCTCCTTTTCGTCCTTTACTTTTTTACCCCTGTTAGCATAAGCAAGTAATAAGTGTGTAGGTTTTTTTGAGGATGTGATGAGAAAGTATCCGATTGTGGTGATTGGGGCAGGAGCTGGAGGGCTTGTTATTGCAATTGGAGCGACAAGAGCGGGAAAAAAAGTCCTTCTTGTCGAGAAGGGGCATTATGGGGGTGATTGTACCAACTTTGGGTGTATTCCGAGTAAGTCGCTTATTGCCTCAGGAGAAGATCGAAAGCTTTATGCCCAAAAAAAGGGGGCACTTGAGAGGGTGCGAGGGATTGTTTCGGAGGTTCGCTCTCATGAAGATCCGGAGGCTCTTGCGAAGATGGGGGTGGAGACGCTGACGGGAAAGGCGGTCTTTCTAGACTCTCACCATATCCAAGTAGGAGAGGAGGTGATCGAAGGAGAAAAGTTTGTGATTGCTACCGGTTCTTCTCCATTGATCCCTTCAGTTGAAGGGCTAGACAA
The DNA here is from genome assembly GCA_011064985.1 of Chlamydiota bacterium. GTDB lineage: Bacteria > Chlamydiota > Chlamydiia > Chlamydiales > JAAKFR01 > JAAKFR01. The sequence goes on along the minus strand of JAAKFR010000017.1, from coordinate 14,413 downwards.
AACTTCCTATCTCACCAACGAGACGATTTTCGATCTTCCAGGAATTCCCAAAACGTTGACGGTGCTTGGGGGAGGACCAATCGGATGTGAACTTGCTCAAGCCTTCCAAAAGCTCGGGACACAAGTCGCTCTTGTCCATAGACACACCTACCTCCTAAAAAAGGAGGAACCCGAAGCGCAAGGAAGAATCAAAGAGGCCTTCAAAAAGGAGGGGATCGATCTCTATCTTGGTCCCTCTCCGAAATCTGTATCAGAACAAGGGGGAAAAATCACTCTTCTTCTAGATTCTGGGAAGGAAATTGTCTCAGATCACCTCCTCGTCTCGATTGGAAGACGCCCCAATGTTGAGATGGGGCTTGAGGCTGCACATGTCTCGTGTTCGAAAAAGGGGATTGAGGTCGACAAGTATGGGAGGACGTCTCAGAAGCACATCTTTGCCATCGGGGATGTGACAGGAGGTCCGCAGTTTACCCATGCGGCCGAAAATCAGGGAAGAGCGGTACTCACTTCCCTTCTTCTCCCTGTTAAGAAAAAGATCTCGACTCAAGCGATGCCTCGGACTACCTACACCGATCCAGAGGTCGCTTCGTTTGGTCCAAAACAAGCAGAGGCTGAGGAGAAGTATGGGAAAGAGAATCTCGCCATCTATTTTGTTCCTCTAAGTGAGAATGATCGGGCTGTTACTACCGGAAGGACCGAAGGGTTTGTCAAAGTGATTACAAAGAAGTTGAGTAGCAAGATAGTGGGAGCGACCATTGTGGCCCCGAGAGCAGGGGAGATGCTCCCAGAACTCTCTCTTGCAGCTAAAGAAAAAATCCCCCTTCGGAGAATTGGGGATCTGATTCATCCCTACCCTACCTACAACCTGGCTATCCGGAAAGCTGCCGACCTTTGGCTTATCCAGACCTTCCTCCCTTGGCTCAGAAAACCCGCAAAGTGGATCAACTGGAAACGGTGGATTCCTCTTGCTGTGATTGTACTGCTCATGATCATTGCCTACAGCTTCGATGTCCATAAGTACTTCACCTTCGAGATGCTCAAAGAGCGGCACGGCCAGCTTAAAGGATGGGTCACCTCCTCACCCGTTGTAGCTCCTATTGTTTTCACACTCATCTACACTCTTGCAACAAGTCTTTCTCTGCCAGGTGGGGCTATTCTTAGTCTACTCGGAGGATTTCTCTTTCCCATTCCATGGAGCACTCTCTATGTTGTGATTGGGGCAACGATTGGGGCGTCTGTGATCTTTTTAGCTGCTCGCACAGCCTTCGGTGACCTCCTTCGGAAAAAAACGGGAAAGTTTATCCAAAAAATGGAAAAAGGGTTTCAGGAAAACACCTGGAGCTATTTGCTTTTTTTGCGTTTTATCCCCCTCTTCCCCTTTTGGGTCGTCAACATCGCTCCTGCTTTTTTCAACGTCGCCTTTTCGACATACGTCTGGACAACCTTTGTCGGGATCATCCCAGGAGCTTATGTCTACACACAAGCCGGGGCTGGCTTCAGCGCGATCTTCACTTCAGGAGGGAGCTTTTCGATCGACACGATCTTCAATGTACAAGTGAGGATTGCGCTAGTCGCTCTTGCGGTCTTCTCTCTTGTCCCTATCTTCGTAAAAAAGTGGATTCACAGGAAGAAACGTTAACAGTCTCGATATTTGATTTGCATGATCGATGTGTAGCGATTCTTTGAGATTGAAAAATATCTTAAATGAACATATAATCTTTTGTTTGTGTAATTTAGGTTGCTTGTGTTGCTCGAAGCTCTTTCTAGATTTAATGAATTTTTTACTCTCTTTTTTGTCTTTCCAGCCCTTTTGTTGCTTGGCATCTATTTGACCTGGCGGCTGAAATTTATCCAGATTACGAAGATGGGAGCCGCTTTCTCCCTTGTTTTCAAAAAAGGGGAGAAGGGGGAAGAGGGGGATATCACTCACTACCAGGCTGTCTCTACCGTTTTAGCGAGTAACTTCGGGACTGGGAATATCTCTGGGATGGCCGTTGCCCTCTCTGTGGGAGGTCCAGGCGCCCTTGTCTGGATGTGGGTGATGTGTTTCTTAGGCTCTATTGTCCAGTTCGCCAATTGTCTTCTCGGGGTTAAGTACCGGAAAAAGCTTGAGAGTGGGGAGCATGTTGGGGGGCCGATGTACTACTTTTGCGAAGGAATGGGATTGAAAAGTCTTGGTACAGCCTACTCCCTTATTGTGATTATTGCCGCTTTTGCTGTTGGGAATTTTGTGCAGGTGAATTCTTTGGCCCTGCCTCTTGCTGAAATGGGAGTTCCTGGATGGGTAGTAGGAGGGGTTTTGAGTGTCCTCGTTGCTCTTGTAGTTGTGGGGGGGATGGGGAGAGTCGCAAAAGTCTCTGCTGCTGTAGTTCCGGTTATGGGACTCCTCTATTTCGGAGCGGCTCTTGTGGTTCTCGTCCTCTTTGCCGATCAGTTACCTACTGCGATTGTCACCCTTTTCCGCTCGGCCTTTGGGGGATCTTCCCTTCTCGGAGGGGCGATGGGTTTTACGGTTCTCAAATCTCTTACAACCGGGTTTGACCGGGCGATTTTTGCCACCGATGCAGGAACGGGGACAGCCCCCATGCTCCAATCTGGAGCGAAGACCAAAGACCCTGTAATCGACGGGATCGTGTCACTCGTTGCTCCTTTTATGGTGATGATTGTCTGCAGTGTTACAGCTCTAGTTCTTCTTGTCAGTGGGGTCCCTGCCGAACCTGGTCTCCAGAGTACAGGCCTCATCCTCCACGCCTTCCATAAAGGGATTGGACAGACCTTCGGCTCTACTATTGTAATCACAGCTCTTGTCCTTTTCGGCTACACCACAATCCTCACGTGGGCCACCTGTCTTGACCGTGCGATCATCTACCTCTGGGGTCCCTCCTGGACCCGCCCTTTCCGTCTCCTCTACATCCTCGTCGTCCCGCTCGGAGCTCTCATGAGAGTCGACCTCGTCTGGATCCTTGCCGATCTCTCCCTCACCTCCCTCCTCCTCCTCAACCTTATCGGTGTCACCAGCCTTTCCCGGGAGGTCATTGCAGACTCCAATCGTTTCTTCCGCCCCGAACTCGAAACCTCTGCCCTCTAAGACGGCCCTCCTTATTACCTGTAAATAATTTTAACTAAACAAAAAAACAAAATTAATAATAAATAAACAATTTTGGTATATAATTTTGGTATAAACAGTTAACCAGGAGGTTTTTTATGAGTTCAGTAAATAGTAATAACATAGATGTACGTCAGTTTGTTGGTGAAGGAGAGAAGGTTCGGGCAGTGACCTTCCGAAAGCGTCTATATACCGTTCTGCCAAAAAATGAGTATGAGATTAAACAGTGTGGCGATCTCTACCAAGGCAAGCGTAGAGTCCGGGACGTAGCATTTATTGCTGGGTTTATAGTTTCGGGGACTGCAGGATGGCTCTTTACTGGGTGCCTGACGGCTGCTATTGGTGTTGTGGGTATGAAATTGGGCATGATCTATATCCCGGCATCAATCACTGCTTTAGGGCTAGCCTCGGTGATCACTGCCTTAGTTGCCTATTCGCAACTTAAATTCTCTCATGAAGAAGTAAAGGACATTTTAGAGAAAATTGTGAACCAGCTCGATCAAGAAATCCAGGCTAAGGCAGATCACTACTGCGAGCTTCTTGAAACAAAAGAAAAAGAAGTAGAAGACCAGGTAGTTGCAGAAGAGACAAAAGCTTTAGAGAATGCTGTGAAGCAAATACAGGAGATCCTTCCAACCTATACTTATCAAGCACCTCAAACGAAGCACGAAAAAGAAGTAGGAGACTACAACACAGGGCTCAAAAAATCACGGGAAGATGCAGGAAAAGAGTTGGAAAAGTTGACCGGGTTAAGGGACAAACTTCTGGTGCAAGAAACTGAGATGAATGTAACCTAAATCAGTTAAAACTACGCGGCCAGTCGTTCAACTCCCTCTTGATTGGAGGCGATATGTCCGTATAGATGCCCATATTGAGCACTGCTACTTCTAGCTTCTGCTATAGTTTGCTCCAAACTTTCTTGATTTGCATAGTTACTCCTTTTGCACTCCTGGTTATCTAAGTTGTTTGTCAATAAAATTTGATACCTTTGAGTGCTTTTTTATGTAAAGATTTAACTTCCTGGGCAGAAGTAGGATGAGTTTTAACCGATTTTGTACCGCCCCCTATTTTTTGAACACATAAGCATGATAAACGGGTGCAATTAAAAGTGGAGCTTATATCGATAACCTTACTCAGTTGCGCTAGGTGATTCTATTTAAAGACTTAATATATAGTAAAGGCATCGCTCCCGCGATGCTCTCTGGAAAACGTCATTTTTATATCAAATATTTTTAACGAAAAAATTTCTAGCAATGAAGGCAAAAGCTCCACTTTTAATTGCACCCATGATAAACCTTTTCATTCTCTTAAATTTAACCCTCTCTATAATGGCTTGCAGGGTTTAAACTTACATGGAGATGAGGAATGAAATCGTTAATCAGTATTTTCATGAGCGTTTTTCTGAGCTTTGCACCTTTGCAGGCTTTTGATGAGTTTGATGAACCTCTTGTTGAGCAGGTCATCCATAGCGATGAGGGTGTGTTTTTGCTGATAAACAATTCTTGGTTGCAAATAAAGGGTTTTCAAGTTTCTGAAGCCGGTGCTTTTGCTCTCGTTAATGGAGAGTGGATGACCCTTTCCGAGGCTGTTGAATTCGGTGATTTTCAAGCTTCATGGCAATGTAGCAGGTGTGAACGCTACAGTATTGATGGCATAAATACCTGCCCGTACTGCGGAAAGTCAAAAAATGCGTAAGTTATTATTTCTATTACTATGTCTAACATCTCCTCTCTTTGGTGGCGTGGTTGAAGATGGGATAAAGCAGCTATCTTGGCATGATCGGGCATGCATGAAAGCATTTTTTGATGAGGTTATTAAAAGAGACCAAATTTCTCATGTTTTGTTTTATGATAATAAGCCTGTCTGTTTAACAGCTCTTGTGCTGAAAGATAAACATCAAATATTTAGAAATATCCAGTGTCTCAAAGGATGGAGAACTTTTAAAAAATACGAACACCTTTTTCCTCATCCTGACTATATCATCGACGAGAATGTGATAGAATTTGATAAAAATTTCAGAGTGTTACACGTTTATTTTATTAACAAGCGCTCACTTGTACAATGCTTGGAGACGAATCTCGATTTATTCAAAGAATCTCTAGGCCTTAATTTTTCTACTGAAAGTTTTATGGCTAAACTTGAGGAAGGATGCTCTCTTCCAGATTTGTTATTTCGTAATGAGATGCTAATAGGTGTGCTTTTAGGTTACGGACAAGAATCGGCTAGAGCTTTCCATGAAGCATGCCTTCATCAAAATAGAAACTATGCTCCACCTGAAACTGAAACATATAGAGCTGTTGAATTGAAGAGTCCAAAGGGATGTAAAATCTACCCTGTGGTCTTTATGGGGAATCCGCATTCTCCCGAAGTTAAGAAATTGAGCTCTATTTATGAAAGGGAGTTGGAAGCATTTTGGCAAGCGTATCGACCTTCGAACAACCGTTTGAGATTGGTTTTGAAAGGACTATGTTCTGACTCATCCCCTGACTGAAGTGGATCCCAAATCCTGGACAGCTTTCAAGGGCTTTTTAAGTTGGGTGTAACCCAAATCGGTTAAAGGTCCAAGTTCCCATCCTCAGGCACAAAGTAGGTGGGTGTCCTTTGTTGCCTTCCGTTCTCGTTATTTCCCGGTAGGGGGCATGCAAGAGCCTGGTATGCTTGTGTCTGAAGACCAGAGTCTTGGGTTTTTAACTGATTTGGGTTACACCCAAATCATATCTGAAGCAGCCAAAGGACCTCAGCAGAGAACTCTCGAACACGAGAATTCAGTTTGAGTACGTATTTCCTTTAGCCTCAAGACAGACTCTGTAAATAGTCAATTTGTTGATTTGCAGATTGTTATTTTAAGGCCGAAACTCATCCACAAATAGACGAATAACCTTTTGCTGATGATAGTTTGAACAAAAAAATTCATCTGCAAAAGGTCTTTTAGATCATTTGCAGCTTGATTTATTAATAGGGATACGTGTATTCTGCACTTAAAGATACAGGAGAATAGGATGAAAAGTACTCAATTTGTTGGCCGAGAACCTGAGATGGCCAGGCTTAAAAGTCTATTGAGCTCTAGAAGTGCAAATCTTATTGTGGTTCGAGGTCGTAGGAGAATTGGGAAAAGTAGGTTATTAACTGAATTTGGTAAAGAAATTAAAAGTACATACTTTTCTGGAAATCCTCCCATGCAGAAAACGACAGCACAGTCTCAACGTGATGTTTTCGTACGGCAACTTGAAAGAGTAGGTATCCCAGGAGTTAAACCAGACGACTGGGGAAATATCTTTTGGCATCTTTCTAAATATACTGAAAAAGGGAAAGTACTGATTGTATTCGACGAAATTTCTTGGATGGGGGGAAAAGATCCTCAATTTTTAGGTCATCTGAAAACCGCTTGGGATATGTATTTTAGTAAAAACCCACACTTGATTTTAGCACTTTGTGGTTCAATTTCGTCTTGGATCGAAAAGAATATTCTTAGTAATACCGGATTTCTTGGAAGCATTGTCATGGATCTTGTCCTTGACGAACTTCCTCTTCATTCTTGTAATTCGTTTTGGCATCCTAAAGAAATGCGCATTACCGCCTATGAGAAGTTTAAAGTCTTGTCGGTAACCGGAGGAGTTCCATTCTATCTGGAGCAAGTTAAACCAAGTCTATCTGCAGAGCAAAATATTCGAGACCTGTGTTTTATAAGAGGAGGCCTACTTGTTCGAGAATTTGACAATATATTCTCAGATCTTTTCTCCCGTCGTAAGGGTGGTCATAAGGAGTTGGTGACTTGCCTTGCTAATGGGCCGAAAGGACTTGCTCAAATTTGTAAAGAGCTCGGTAAAAGTCAAGGGGGGCTATATAGCCAGTATTTGGATGAATTAGTAAAAGCTGGTTTTGTAAGACGAGATTTTACGTGGGACCTAAAAAGTGGAAAACCAGGTAAGTTAAGTCGTTATCGATTAAGTGATAATTATTTGCGTTTTTATTTAAAATATGTTTATCCAAATCGTGTCAAAATCGAGCAAGGAAAAGTATCTGACTCGATGTTGACTAATCTTCCTGGTTGGGAAGGAATCATGGGTTTACAGTTCGAAAATCTTGTTACCCACAATTGTAAAACTCTTTGGAAATTATTGAATATTCCTACAGAGGAAGTCATAATGGATGGACCATTTTTTCAAAGTACAACAACAAAACAATCAGGGTGTCAAATCGATTATATGATTCAAGCGCGTTTTCATACTCTGTATCTGTGTGAAATTAAATTTAAAAAAGATCTAATTGGGAACAAAATTCTTGAAGAAATGGAGAAGAAAAGACAACGTTTGAAAGTGCCTAGATATTTTTCAATTAGACCTGTACTGATCCACGTTAATGGCGTGGAAGAGAGTGTGTTAGATGAGCATTATTTTGATAAAGTCATCGATTTTAACCAGCTTTTGACTTAGCATCAGAAAAGAGCATGATCTCTTTGGGTTACAGTTCTCGCAAACCTTCTCCGAGGGGGAGGAGAGGGGGATCCTCGAGAAAGCAGCCGAGTACCTTGATCGAGAGATCCAAGAACAGTCAATACAGTATTATGAGGTCCTTCAGACTCAGCCTGCTGACAAGAAGGAGGCTGCCAAAAAAGTTCAGGAAACAAACCCTTTGTTCCAGTTGGATGAAGAGCAAGAGATACGAGATGTTCATGCTGCTCTTATCTATCAGCAGAAGTGGGGACTAGAAAGGCTGGAAGAGCTGCAAGCATTGAGAGCCCGATTCACTGATTTCCCTGTATCCACAAGTGACGATTGATCTTTGGGTCTTTAGCGCCTCTCGTTGTAGTAGAACATCGGCATGAAAAGGCCCGGGTCTACCTGCATGACCCGACTTAAACCAGTTGCATAGGTCGGATCGATGAGTTTGATATTGTTCTCAATACGGGAGATCGTCGGCTGGCTGGCTGCAAAAGCGGGGTAGCTCGCTTTGATCTTGTTTGCAAGAGTTGGTTGGGTCCAGCCGTGAGCATTACGTAGAGTACGGGTGATCTCTCCTCGTCGCAAGATCTCTTCTCTTTGGAGGCGGTAGAGTTCGAGTTTGAGCTCAGTGGCTAGATTGCGGATTAAAGGGAGGGCATTTGTCCGGATGAGCTGCTCTGTTCGGGCAAGGCCATTGAGACGATTTGTTGTTCTCCTAAGTCCAAAGAGGGCATCTTCATGTGGATAAGCATAGAGTGTTTCTACTGATCGTTTTGTCTCTTGGGTTGGCATCGATTCGATGAGGACAGCCCGGAATGCGTAGGCAAAGTGGTCAGTTCGTCGACCTGCACACTGCTGGAGTACTTGGGTACTGACGGTGTTGATCCTTTCGATGAGCTTCGATTGCCCCATCTGGGACTTCTGGATCGCCTCATAGCGGATCTCACAGGCTTTCTTGAAGAGAGTTTGGTTCCCGCGCAAGTTAGAAGCCGCCACTCCGATCAATCTGTCAAAAGTAGCTGGATTTGTCTCCAGGTTTGTTTTCGTTTCTTGGATCACTCGGTGGAAGTGGCTGAGAATGGTTTTAGTCTCATTTTTGATGGTCCGTTGCATCCGCTTTCCCGCAATGACTCCTTGCGCCTCTTGCATGAAGAGAAAGAGTCCCTCTTCTGGATCGATCTCTCCTTTGGAGGCTCGATTCAAGATGGCAAGTGCTTTTGTGCGGAGAAGATTGCTTGCCTCCTTTCCGTCTATTGCTGAGTCGGTTTGGTTGATCTCTGTCATCATCTCCATGGTTGCATTGGAATTGCGGAAGGTTTCGGAGTGGTTGAGGAAGAGAAAACCTTGTGGCTTGGGGGTGTTGTGTTGTCGGTGGTAGTCCCACTGGGCTTTGTCATAGGCAATCAGAGAAGGGATCGTGCTGCTGTGGGCTGCTTGCCGGTCGAGCACCTTCTGCTTTTGTCCCTGTTGATTGAGGATATAAAGAGAGGTAGCTCCTCCTTGTTGATCGCCGGTACCTCCGATTTCAAAATGGAGCCCCGTTTTGTAGCAGACAATGAGCTGCTGGAAGAAAAAAGCGATCCGCCTTTCGATGTGCTGCTCGAGCATTGGCATATAGGCGTTGAGCTTCTTGTCAAAAGTATCGAGCTGTGCTTGAACGATCGCTTGGGGAATACACTCGTACTCGTATTTTCCAATCTTTTGGGACCAGACATGGTCAGCAACTACTAGGTCTTTAAGGGCAGGGGTCTCATTCAGATCGAAGGGGACGACATCTCGGCCGGTCTTTTTTGCGTTGGGGGGTAGGGGTGTATAGCGGCTTCCTACATAGTCATTTCCAATTTGTAAAGCTTGTAGTGGCATTTTTTCCTCCTTGTCACTTTCAAATGAATCCAGTCTGCAGTTTATGGACTAATCAGAAAAATGAAGCAAGGATTAAGAAATATTCCGATCCTGAAGTTTTCAGGGGATCGCCTCGGGAGGGACGAGGGTGCGAGGGTCTTCTTTGAGGAGTTTTTTGCGGTTATTCCAGTAGATGTCGCCGTAGTCGTAGGTGAGCTCGGTGTTTGCTGGGATCTCCTCAATGGCGCGGAAGATGATGTGGAAGACGCCGTCGTAGTAAACGGAGATCGACTCGCAGTTTGGGCTGTCGTTGTGGTTGATGAATCTTGTGTAGTTGCCACACTTTTGGCTGTCGATTGTGAAGGACTTTGTTGGTATCCAAAGGTGGGGATACATGAAGCAGTAATCATTGATGTCCCGGAAGAAGTGGCTACGAGGTCTTACAAGTCCTGTATATTCGCCGATATATTCCCACTTTTCAAGAGGGCGATTGGTGAAAAGGCCGTACCCGATCTCTTGTCCGATCCAACGGATGGTGATATCAGGGATCTCAGCAGCTTCGATCTGCTTCCCATGGAATTTTCCGAGCCAAAGAGCGAGCTCTTGGATTTTCCCTTTCTTGTAAGCAGCTCCGCATTTCTTCCTGATCCAAGACTCGGCTCGCCAATCGGCAAATTTGAGCTGCGGGTAGTACTCCAGCTCAAACAGCTCTTCGAACCGTTTGATAGAGATCATTTTGGATGGGGCATCGGGTGTGAAGGCAATTTGAATGGAAGACATTAGAAAGTCACATACTCTCCGATTTTCTCTTGGGGAGCGATCGCAAGGCATGTTGCCTCCCCGATCTTGTTCTTCACCGTCTCCAGGGCCGTTTGGGGGGCGTTACACTCTTGCGAGAGGTGGGCAAGGTGGATGTGCTTCAGCCCATCGTGGAGAATCTCTTCAACAAGGGAGGCGCACGCCTCATTCGAAAGGTGGCCACTCCGTCCCAGGACTCGTTGCTTATAGACCATTGGCCTTGGGCAGGCGTGGACCATAGAGGGTTCGTGGTTCGATTCGAGAACAAGATAATCCAAGTTTTGTAGCTGAGAGCGGACTGTGGAGGTGACATACCCAAGATCGGTGCAAATCCCTACCTGAATTCCTCCCGTTCGGATCGTAAAGGCGACCGGATCAGATGTGTCGTGGGGGATGCTATAGGGGTGGATTTCGAGATCTTCATAGGTGAAGCTCTCTCCTGTGGTAAAAATCTTGAACTTTGGGCAAGCGCCAAAGGTCTGGTAGATCCCCTTTGCTGTTTCCGAGTTGGCAAGAACGGGGATATTGTGGCGGAAGGCAAGAGTCCTGAGTCCCTGGATATGATCGGTGTGGTCGTGAGTGATGAGAATCGCAGAGATCTCTTCGATTCCAACTCCGAGCTCGGCAAGCCGCTTTTTGGTCTGGAGTCCGCTGATCCCCGCATCGACCAGGATCTTCGTTTTCCCCGACTCGAAGTAAAGAGCGTTCCCTTTTGAGCCCGAAGCGAGAGGGCAATAGCCTGGTTTTCGATTCACGACTCCTCCTCAGGGTAGTAGATTTTTCGGGGTTTGGCTCCCATCGAAGGGCCGATCACCCCTCTTTTTTCTAGTTGGTCCATCAAACTCGCTGCCCGTGCATACCCCAACTTCAATTTCCTTTGGAGGAAGGTAGTCGAAGCATTTCCTGTTTCGAAAACAAGAGACTTGGCCCCCTCATAGAGAGGATCTTTGTCTGTTTCATCCTCCTCTTCCAAGAGATCTTCCCCTCGGTAGTTGTCAAAGGAGGGGATTAAATACCTGGTGGGGGCTTGGGAGCAGATGTAGTGGATCGTTTTGCTGATGTCTTCGTCTCGAATGAAAGCCCCTTGTGCTCGCAATAGCGTTGATGTTCCAGGGGGTAAGAAGAGCATGTCCCCATTCCCGAGGAGTATTTCAGCTCCATTTTCGTCGATGATGATCTGGCTATTGACACGCGAAGAGACTTTAAAAGCGATTCTGCAGGGGAAGTTTGCCTTGATCAGCCCTGTGATCACCTCGCGTGAAGGGCGTTGGGTTGCCAGGATCATGTGGATTCCGACAGCGCGTGCCATCTGGGCGATCCGGGCAATCGGAGTCTCGATATCGGCAGAGGAGACCATCATCAGATCGGCGAGCTCATCGATGATTCCCACCAAGTAGGGGAGTTTTTCAGGGATCTCGACGTCGAGCGATTCCTCGAATTCCCTATCGATTTTTCGCGTATTGAAGGTGTGGACATTCCGGATTCCCATCAGGCGGAAGATCTCGTAGCGCCGCTCCATCTCCTTCACAAGCCAATCGAGAGCAGATCTTGCTCCTCCAGGCTCCGTAATCACTGGAGCCAGCATATGAGGGAGGTGGGTGTATGCAGTTAATTCAACTTTTTTCGGGTCGACCATCAAGAGTTTGATCTCGTCTGGTCGTGCGTTTAAGACGATCGACATGACGATCGTGTTGATACAAACCGATTTTCCCGATCCTGTGGCTCCTGCGATGATCAAGTGGGGCATCTTGGTCAAGTCGGTCCAAACATCGTCCCCATTGACCATTTTTCCAAGCAAGAGGGGGATGTGGAACTTTTTGTTCGACGCTTGGTAAGATTCGAGCATATCCCGGAAACTCACCTCTTGGGGATGAGAGTTTGGAATCTCAATTCCAACGGCAGCCTTTCCGGGAATCGGAGCAATGATCCGGATCGATTTTGCCTGCATATTGAGGGCAATGTCGTTTTCGAGAGCTTTGATCTTTTGCACCTTCACTCCGACAGCAGGGTGGACTTCGAAAGAGGTAATGGTAGGACCGCAGTGGATATCACCCACTTTTGCCTCAATTCCAAAGCTGAGAAAGGTCTCCTCGAGTACTTCAGCCTGTTTTTTGAGATCGCTTGTCAGAGCAGATTTGTCAGGATGGTTCACTGCAGTAAGGAGAGAAGAAGGGGGACGTGAATACTCTTCAAGAGAGTGTTGTTTAGGCGGTGTGATCATCTCTCCTGGTGTGACTGTAGAAGAGGGAGCTGGCTGAGGTGTTGGCTTGGGGGAAGGGAGTTTAACTTGAGTCTCTCGTTTTAGAGGATTTTCACGGGCAAGAGAAGGAACATCATCCTTTTGATCTTCTTTTTCAAAAGGTTTATTCCGGTTGCCTAAAGCAAGAGCTGGAAGGGGTCTGAGCTTGAATTTTGGTTTTAGAGTTGCAAAAAGAGTGTTGAAAAGAGTTTTCGTTTTGCGCCAAACGGTTTTTACCGGAAGCTCTGTCAGCATTGTCCCACTGACGAGCAAAATGGAAGAGAAGACAAAAAGCGTACCAAGTGTTCCAAGAAACTTCCTGAGGTTAAGAGTTGTGTCGATATAGAGGTGGTGAAGGGGAACACCTCCTAAATAGTGGCGGAGAGCTTCAGGGTTGTATGAGGCCTTTCTCGGGTAGTAGTCGTTATAGATCCACCTTTCGAAAAGGGAGGCTGGCGAGGGGCTTGCTTGGGCAAGCATCGCAAGAAGAACGGAAGTAGAAAGGAGGGTAAGAGAGAAAAAGAGGAACTTTTGGGGGAGGTTGGTAAGATCTCTTTTAGTAAGAAGAGACCAGCTCAGCCAGCCGAGGAAAGGGATCAATAGAAAACTACTGAGGCCAAAAAGGTAATTCACTCCCCATGCAAGCACATGTCCGAGCAAGCCAAGCCAATTATCGCTTGGAATCCCATCGTGATAACTAACCAAAGAAAGAGCAAGGAAAATGGTAGCAAATAGAAGGAAAATGCCTTTAAAAATGGGCGACAGGGGCTTTTTTTCTTTTGGAGGGAGAGCTTTCTTCTTTTTCATTGGTTGATTTGGCTAGAGGTTGAAACACCCTACAAAGTACTGGGAAATGGGGAAAAATTCCAGAAGAAAAAGAGGGCGAACGACGGGTCTCGAACCCGCGACCTCCGGAACCACAATCCAGCGCTCTAACCAACTGAGCTACGTCCGCCATGGAGAAGTGTGCATTTTCATCCATCGAGCCGTTAATTGTCAACGGATGACAATTGTGAGGGTGCAATTAAAAATGGGAAACGGTGCTACCTGAACAATGAACAATGAATAAAGCTTAACCACAGTGATTAGAGTCAAACACGATTGAATTTTATTTATTGCCACAGAGAGCACAGAGAAGAAAATTTCTCTCTGTGTTCTCTGTGTTCTCTGTGTTCTCTGTGGTTGGGTAGGGTATACTGAGAATGGGTTTGTGCGAGAGTGTAGTTACAGAGGGATGTTGGGAGGGAGTCAAGGTCACTTCCCCGGACGCCGTGGTAAATTTGCGCCCATATATTATTGTGTGAGTTGGGTACTTATTAATTTAATTCAGAAGAAGAAAAAAGAGGCTTGTGGAAAAAATCGCCGTTTTCGTATTGTGTTGGCTTCTGACGAATTCTTCTATACTCGAAAGAGGGAAGGGGTCACGAATAACTTCTCCAATGAGAGGAGGGCGAAAAGAGATCTAGGTCTCTTCTAGCAGGTCTTGACAGCGATAATGAGACAGAATGCAGTTTTAGTCTTTTTTAGACTAAAACGGCTTGATCGGAAGTTGAACTTAGGTTCAACTCCCGTTAATTATACGAGTTTTTTTTAACTGAGAATTTGATCTTGGTTCAGATTGAACGCTGACGGCGTGGATGAGGCATGCAAGTCGAACGAAGAAATAGCTTCGGTTATTTCTTAGTGGCGGAAGGGTTAGTAATACATAGGTAATTTACCTTTAACTTTGGAATAACGGCTGGAAACGGTCGCTAATACCGAATGTGGTGGTCTTAGGCATCTAAGATTCATTAAAGCGGGGGACCTTCGGGCCTCGCGGTTAAAGAAGGGCCTATGGGATATCAGCTTGTTGGTGAGATAACAGCTCACCAAGGCTATGACGTCTAGGCGGATTGAGAGATTGACCGCCAACACTGGGACTGAGACACTGCCCAGACTCCTACGGGAGGCTGCAGTCGAGAATCTTTCGCAATGGGCGAAAGCCTG
>JAAKFR010000169.1 GCA_011064985.1 Chlamydiota bacterium | reverse complement strand
TGCGCAAACTCATGGGATATAGCCATCAAAAACTCCGCCAACTGTTGCCAGACTCCTGGCTTGCCAACAAGCAGAACCCCAAATAGCCCTTCTAGTCAACATGGGTTCTTTTGACGCTTACCAGAGCTTTGCCAAGTGACGACAAAGCCCCCATCATTGAGGGGCGCTACGCTTGAGGAAGATTGCACGCTTGTGGTGTAGGTGTTGATCTGGAACTCTACCCCACTTTTCACTCCGCTGCTATCATACCTCTGCCCGTAGACGCCCCATGAATCTCCATCTTGGCCATTGTTGTGCCAAGTGACGACAAAGCCCCCATCATTGAGGGACGCTACGCTTGGGTATCTTGGGTCGCTTGTCGTGTAGGTATTGACTTGGAACTCTGAGCCTACAGCTTGCGCTTCTACTTTGGTCATCATCGTCAGAGCAAGACCTAAGGTTGGGTATTTGTAGAGAGCAAGCCCCGTAGCGACTTGGTTGTATCCTAAAACTCTCCCTAATTCCATAGCTCCTGGTGCTACAGCAAGTATCCCTAGTACTACGCCGGCCACTTTGACTGTTTGAGGCTCTAGTCTCCTCAAGTACTCCTCTTTGCTTACCTTCCGGATCGAGGAGAAGATCCACCCCTTATCGACGAGATACTGCACTTTCTTCCCCGCGAGCTCCACCCAGGCTCCTCCTATCTCACGAGCAAGGACTTTTCGTAAACTTCCACGGGTCTCGTATCTCTCAAACCCATTCTCACTTCTGTGGAGGAAATACGACTTCGTCTCTTCCACCACCTTGATTGTATCAAAAAGACAAGAGCTCCTCAGGTACTCATGTACTTTCTCTTGCGAGGCAAATCGTTTTCCTTGGCAAACGAAGGTTTCGTTTCGTGTTTCCAGCTCAACTGTTGTGTGCGTACAAATCATCATCGGCCTTTCCTCATGGTTTCTATAACTTTTGTGCTAAGGTTACTTCCTTAAAGAGAAAACTTCAAGAAAAAACAGTGTTCTAGTTTTTGAGAGAGAGAGCTTGGTGATGGGAGTGTTGCCGGGTAAGCGCGGTTGTTTTCGGGGTATTGGATTTGGATGGGAGAGATGAGAGGACTTTCTTTGATTTCGGTTTCGCCAAGGGAACGGGAGGTCTTTTGGGCGGTTTCTAGGTCGTGCTTAGCAAAAATGTGGCGACCGTTTTCTCTGAGTGGATATCTATGTGGGCAGTAGCTTGAGCCTACACTTTTAAAAGCAGGCTTAAGGTTGGCAAGACTACCGCTTGATTGACGCGGCACGTTTTGCTTTCTGTGAAGACGACATTGAAAACATATCCTGCATCTTGAGAGTCTGAAAGTACTTCTCCTCTCATTTCGAGGCACTCGGCATCTCCTTGAATCTCGATCGACTCCCAATACTCTTTTTCCTCCTCAGGGATCGAGAAGAGGGGTATTACCTCCCCGTCTTGAGGCTGGTAGTCTTCAAGGTGGATCGTCAGTGCATTAGCATTTGATACGGTAACATTTCCTGTTCCTCCAGATACCGTATAGGATCCTACCGCTTGGCCATTGGCAACGATGGGATAGCTTACTTCGTAAACGATCATTTCCCCCGAAATAGTGATTGGTCCCGAAAAGCTCATTATATTGCTTGGTGAAGTTTGCTGCGTTGACTGCATCATTGAAGTCGGCGTTTTTCCACTTGGTGAAGTTGAAGATCCTCCCGATGAAGGAGAAGAGGGAGTAAAACCCACTTGGGTTCCTGTAGGAACACTGTTTGGTGTTGATAGGAGTGTCGATGTTGTGTTCGTTGCATTGGACAGAATTAGCTCTATGGGATTTCCATTAGAATCATACCTCTGTCCAAAAATGCCTTCCTGGTCACCATCTTGGCCATCGCTTTCCCAACCTGAATTCCCGGGAAATGTAACTATGCCGGTAATTCGATGTCAAACTTCTTCATCACGCATCGCTGTAATGGAGAAGTTTCAGTAAATAGCTCGCCGTACCGATTGGAATATTTGATTTT
>JAAKFR010000168.1 GCA_011064985.1 Chlamydiota bacterium | reverse complement strand
CCAAGAGAAGATGCGCCACACCTATAGAGACTCTGATGGCAACATCCTCTTCCATATACTCCGTTTGGAAGACAAAACAGGAGGGAAAACCATTCTCCCTATAAGCTACGGTTACTTCCAAGGAGGGGAGCCAACCTGGACGATCAAGGGATACCAAACCCTCCAAAAACCCCTCTACAACCTCCCCCTCCTCAAAACACACCCCCACGCTAGAGTACTCATCGTAGAAGGGGAGAAGACAGCAGACTGCGCCTCCACACTCTTCCCTAATACCATTTCTCTCACCTGGTCAGGAGGAGCAAAAGCCGTTGACAAAACTGACTGGAGTCCACTCTTCTTAAGAGAAGTCGTCATCTGGCCAGACAACGACAAAGCCGGCTATGAAGCAATAGAATCCATCTGCCAACAGCTTCGAAAAGTAGGAGTCAAAAGTCTCCACGCCCTAGACCAACAAATCTTAGCTCCCCACCTCCCACCAAAATGGGACCTTGCAGACCCCCTCCCGCAAAAAGAATCCTTCATCAAAGATGCCCTCCTACGAGCCTCTGAAAGGGGAGTCGGCCTACCCACCTTCCTCTCTCACCTCAAGGCCCATTCCCTAGAAGTTGACCCCTCAACAGCCCTCAAGATCCTCTCCCACACCGAAGAAACCCTCCGTCCTACCCTAGAAAAGGACCACACACACCCCGAAATCCGCTCCCATATCCTCAACTCTGCCACTCAAAACCTCCAAGATCCTCACAAACTCCAAGAACTCCTCACCGAAATCAGCGACACAACTCCTCTTGAAACCATATCTGAAGCAGTCAAAGAGCCTCAGCAGAGAATCCAATTTGAGCACAACTTTATCTCCCTTATAATTAACAATATAAGAATCTCATCACATTGAGAGTGATTATGAGATGTAAATTTAATCTCTTAGCCCAAGTTCAGTGATTTCTCATCGTGGAGTTTGCAAATTCTCCACTACATCTTGAATTAAATGAAATATTTTACTGCCTTCTCTGAAAGAAAACAAAATCAATGGTATTGAAATAGGCTTTTCACTGGAAGTAAAATTTTTGCAAAAACAAGATTCATCCACTACAAAAGCTTCGAAAGCGGAAAATGACCTATAATACTCTTTAGGATGCCAGATTTACGTCAGGGTTTTTAATTGATATTTCTGAAACCTACTGTTAGGTTTTTCAGGTATTGTAAAGGCAATTTTTTCTTGATTAAGCAAGGATGACAGAGCTTTCTTTAAACCTCCTGAAATCCGCTTATGCCCTAAAGATTGAGCAATTTCGCTCTTGGAAAGAGGTCCTTTTTGAAGTAAGACCAGTACTTTTTCTTCCAGTGACTCGGGCCTTGACTCGGGCCTTTTCCCAGTTGTGAAGAAAGAAGAAGGAAGAAAAGTAGTTACTACAGACTGATCACGCACTAAAGGCCTCTTTTTCCGAATTTAAAGTTCAGCTTTCTAGTAAAGAATACGCTCAAAAAAAGAGAATTTATAACGAAATCAATATGGACTTGTTACTATTTACAGCAGAGAGTGGTACCAGCACATTTTTTAGTGGACTGAATGAAAATGAAATAGAAGGGATTGCGCATATTGAACCTTTTACTCATCCTTATGTGCGCGGATCATTACAAATTGCATATTGTGTCGATAGAATTTTTTCTAAAATTCTTCAAGACGGCATGATAGAAACAAACAGTATGCAAGATAATTGTTGTACATGGGCTTTAGAAAAACTTGCGATGGCTAGTATTGTAATGCCGAATGATAAAAATGGATGGTTTATCACAGATACTCGTAATTATCTAGATCGTGAAGTTATTGGAGCTGTTGTTTAAAGTAAGTCCTTAAAAAGTCATGGCAAAGGTGTATCGTGGTAGCGAGCGCGCACGAGTTGTGCAAGATCAGGTGGCTTCCCTTGAAACGATGCCAAAGAATACTCCCAAAAACTCAAACCAAGCCTGAAGCATGTTTTCTTGATGCTAGCAAGCCCATCTCTGAATTTTCTCCCT
>JAAKFR010000167.1 GCA_011064985.1 Chlamydiota bacterium | reverse complement strand
CTACAAGTACCCAACCTTAGGTCTTGCTCTGACGATGATGACCAAAGTAGAAGCGCAAGCTGTAGGCTCAGAGTTCCAGGTCAACACCTACACGACAAGCAGCCAAGAGAATCCAAGCGTAGCGTCCCTCAATGATGGGGGCTTTGTCGTCACTTGGAATAGCTTCGACCAAGATGGAGATTCTTATGGCGTCTATGGGCAGAGGTATGCTAGCAGCGGAGTGAAAGGTGGGGTAGAGTTCCAGATCAACACCTACACGACAAACTACCAATTGAACCCAAGTGTAGCATCCCTCAATGATGGGGGCTTTGTTGTCACTTGGCAAAGCTCCGGCCAAGATGGGAGTCTCGATGGCATCTACGGGCAGAGATATGATAGCAGCGGCGTGAAAAGTGGGGTAGAGTTCCAGATCAACACCTACACGACAAACTACCAAGGGTACCCGAGCGTAGCACCCCTCAATGATGGGGGCTTTGTCGTCACTTGGCGAAGCGATGGCCAAGATGGGGATGTCTATGGCATCTACGGGCAGAGGTATGATAGCAGCGGAGTGAAAAGTGGGGTAGAGTTCCAGGTCAACACCTACACGACAAGCAACCAAAGGTACCCAAGCGTAGCATCCCTCAATGATGGGGGCTTTGTCGTCACTTGGGACAGCAATGGCCAAGATGGAGACTCCGGAGGCATCTACGGGCAGAGGTATGCTAGCAGCGGAGTGAAAAGTGGGGTAGAGTTCCAGGTCAACACCTACACGACAAACATTCAACAGCGCCCAAGCGTAGTGTCCCTCAATGATGGGGGCTTTGTCGTCACTTGGCAAAGCTCTGGCCAGGATGGAGACCTCGGAGGCATCTACGGGCAGAGGTATGCTAGCAGTGGAGTGAAAAGTGGAGTAGAGTTCCAGGTCAACACCTACACGACAAGCGACCAATGGTACCCAAGCGTAGCACCCCTCGATGATGGGGGCTTTGTCGTCACTTGGCACAGCTCTGGCCAAGATGGAGATCTCTATGGCGTCTACGGGCAGAGGTATGATAGCAGCGGAGTGAAAAGTGGGGTAGAGTTCCAAGTCAACACCTACACTACAAGCGACCAAAGTTACCCAAGAGTAGCACCCCTCAATGATGGGGGTTTTGTCGTCACTTGGGAAAGCTATGGCCAAGATGGGGATCTCTATGGCATCTATGGGCAGAGGTATGATTCTAATGGAAATCCCATAGAGCTAAATCTGTTCAATGCAACGAACACAACATCGACACTCCTATCAACACCAAGCAGTGTTCCTACAGGAACTCAAGTGGGTTTTACTCCCTCTTCTCCTGCATCGGGAGGATCTTCAATTTCCCCAAGTGGAAAAACGCCGACTTCGATGATGCAGTCAACGCAGCAAACTTCACCAAGCAATATGGTGAGCCTTTCGGGGCCAATCACTATTTCAGGAGAAATGATCGTGTACGAAGTAAGCTACCCCATCGTTGTTAATAACCAAATAATTGGAACCTACACGGTATCTGGAGGAACAGGGAACTTCACCAATTCGAATGTCAATGTGCTGATGATCGACCTCGAAGACTACCAGCCTCAAGACGGGGAGGTAATACCCCTCTTCGCGATCCCTGAAGAGGAACAAGAGTATTGGGAGTCGATCAAAATCCAAGGAGATGCCGAATGTCTCGAAATGGGAGGAGAAGTACTTTCAGACTCTCAAGATGCAGGATATGTTTTCAATGTCGTCTTCACAGAAGGCAAAACGTGCCGCGTTAACCAAGCGGTGGTCTTGCCAACCTTAAGCCTGCTTTTAAAAGTGTAGGCTCGAGCTGTCGCTCACATCGACATCCACTCAGAGAAAACGGTCGCCACATTTTTGTTAAGCACGACCTAGAAACCGCCCAAAAGATCTCCCATTCCCTCGGAGAAACCGAAATCAAAGAAAGCCCCCTCATCTCTCCCATCCAAATCCAATACCCCGAAAACAATCACGCTTACCTGGTAACACTCCCATCACCAAGCTCTCTCTCAAAAACTAGAACACTGTTTTT
>JAAKFR010000166.1 GCA_011064985.1 Chlamydiota bacterium | reverse complement strand
TGCTGCGTTGACTGCATCATCGAAGTCGGCGTTTTTCCACTTGGGGAAGTTGAAAATCCTCCCGATGAAGGAGAAGAGGGAGTAAAACCCACTTGGGTTCCTGTAGGAACACTGCTTGGTGAAATTTGCTGCGTTGACTGCATTATCGAAGTCGGCGTTTTTCCACTTGGGGAAGTTGAAAATCCTCCCGATGAAGGAGAAGAGAGAGTAGAACCCACTTGGGTTCCTGTAGGAACACCGCTTGGTGTTGATAGGAGTGTCGATGTTGTACTCGTTGCATTGGACAGAATTAGCTCTATGGGATTTCCATTAGAATCATACCTCTGCCCGTAGATGCCATTGAGATCTCCATCTTGGCCAGTGCTTTCCCAAGTGACGACAAAGCCTCCATCATTGAGGGGTGCTACGCTTGGGAACTCTTGGTAGCTTGTCGTGTAGGTGTTGACTTGGAACTCTACCCCACTTTTCACTCCGCTGCTATCATACCTCTGCCCGTAGACGCCATAGCGATCCCCATCTTGGCCATTGCTGTACCAAGTGACGACAAGGCCCCCATCATTGAGAGGCGCTACGCTTGGCTCAAATTGGAAGCTTGTCGTATAGGTGTTGACCTGGAACTCTACCCCACTTTTCACGCCGGTGCTAGCATACCTCTGCCCGTAGATGCCATAGCCATCCCCATCTTAGTATCTGCTTGTCCAAGTGACGACAAAGTCCCCATCATTGAGGGATGCTACGCTTGGGAGCCATTGCTCGCTTGTGGTATAGGTGTTGACCTGGAACTCTACCCCACTTTTCACTCCGCTGCTATCATACCTTTGCCCGTAGATGCCTTCGGAACTCCCATCTTGGCCATTGCTATTCCAAGTGACGACAAAGCCCCCATCATTGAGAGGCGCTACGCTTGGGTACCTTTGCTCGCTTGTCGTGTAGGTGTTGACCTGAAACTCCACCCCACTTTTCACTCCACTGCTAGCATACCTCTGCCCGTAGATGCCATCGAGACTCCCATCTTGGGTTATGCTGTCCCAAGTGACGACAAAGCCCCCATCATTGAGGGGTGCTACGCTTGAGTACAGTTGGTCGCTTGTCGTGTAGGTGTTGATCTGAAACTCTACCCCACTTTTCACGCTGGTGCTATCATACCTTTGCCCGTAGACGCCAAAGAACTTTCCATCTTGGTCATCGCTACTCCAAGTGACGACAAAGCCCCCATCATTGAGGGACGCTACGCTTGGAATCCTTTGGTTGCCTGTGGTGTAGGTGTTGACCTGGAACTCTACCCCACTTTTCACTCCGCTGCTAGCATACCTCTGCCCGTAGACGCCATAGGAATCTCCATTTTGGCCATAGCTTTCCCAAGTAACGACAAAGCCCCCATCATTGAGGGGTGCTACGCTTGGGTACCTTTGCTCGCTTGTGGTGTAGGTGTTGACCTGGAACTCTACCCCACTTTTCACTCCGCTGCTATCATACCTCTGCCCGTAGACGCCAAAGAAATCCCCATCTTGGCCAAAGCTCTCCCAAGTGACGACAAGGGGCGCCGCGCTTGGGCTCGATTGGCTGCTTGTCGCGTAGGTGTTGACCTGGAACTCTACCCCACTTTTCACTCCGCTGCTAGCATACCTCTGCCCGTAGATGCCGTCGCCATTCCCATCTTGGCCATTGCTTTCCCAAGTGACGACAAAGCCCCCATCATTGAGGGGTGCTACGCTTGGGTTCCTTTGGTCGCTTGTGGTGTAGGTGTTGACCTGGAACTCTACCCCACTTTTCACTCCGCGGCTAGCATATCTCTGCCCGTAGATCCCATAGGAATCTCCATCTTGGCCATCGCTGTACCAAGTGACGACAAAGCCACCATCATTGAGGGGCACCGCGCTTGGGTTCCATTGGAAGCTTGTCGTATAGGTGTTGACTTGGAACTCTGGTAACCGTCTAAATAACCCATCTTCTTGAGTTTTCCGGAATAGGACATTCTTTGGACTTTCAAAACCCAAGGAGGATCTATGTTCAAGCCCACATCAGACGAATCTGTGGAGGCATGGAGA
>JAAKFR010000165.1 GCA_011064985.1 Chlamydiota bacterium | reverse complement strand
GGAACAAATAATGTTATTGAAAGCCTTAGGATCGGAATTGTAGGCAGACCCGTGAAATTTTTTTGGGACTCAACCCAATAATTATCAATAAAATAAGATCAAACTAAGCAAATAAGTTACGCTTAAAGAGAAAACTTCAAAGAAAAAAAAGTGTTCTAGTTTTTGAGAGAGAGAGCTTGGTGATGGGAGAGATGAGGGGGCTTTCTTTGATCTCGGTTTCTCCGAGGGATCGGGAGATCTTTTGGGGGGAGTCGGGGTCGTGCTTAGCAAAGATGAGGCGACCGTTTTCTCTGAGTGGATGTCGATGTGAGCGACAGCTCGAGCCTACACTTTTAAAAGCAGGCTTAGGGCTGGTACGACTACCGCTTGATTGGCGCGACATGTATTGCCTTCCGCAAAAGAAATGGTAAAAACATAATCATCTTCATCTTCAGAAATCACTTCTCCTTTCATTTCGATACACTCAGCCTCTCCTTGGATCTCGATTGACTCCCAATACTCTTTTTCCTCTTCAGGGATCACGAAGAGGGGTATTACCTCCCCATCTTGAGGTTGGTAGTCTTCGAGGTCGATCGTCAGTACATTGACATTCGAATTGGTGAAGTTCCCTGTTCCTCCAGATACCGTGTAAGTTCCAACTGTTTGTCCATTGACAACGATGGGGTAGCTTACTTCGTAAACGATCATTTCCCCTGAAATAGTGATTGGTCCAGAAAAGCTCACCATATTGCTTGCTGAAATTTGCTGCGTTGACTGCATCATCGAAGTCGGCATTTTTCCACTTGGGGAAGTTGAAGATCTTCCCGATGAAGGAGAAGAGGGAGTAAAACCCACTTGGGTTCCTGTAGGAACACTGCTTGGTGTCGATGTTGTGTTCGTTGTATTGGACAGAATTAGCTCTATGGGATTTCCATTAGAATCATACCTCTGCCCGTAGATGCCCCATAAACTTCCATCTTGGCCATCGCTGGACCAAGTGACGACAAAGCCCCCATCATTGAGGGGTGCTACGCTTGGAAAGGCTTGCCAGCTTGTCGTGTAGGTGTTGACCTGGAACTCTACCCCACTTTTTACTCCGCTGCTACCATACCTCTGCCCGTAGATGCCATCGGAATCTCCATCTTGGCCATCGCTGTACCAAGTGACGACAAAGCCCCCATCATTGAGGGACGCTACGCTTGGGTCCCCTTGGTAGCTTGTCGTGTAGGTGTTGACCTGGAACTCTACCCCACTTTTCACGCCACTGGCTATCATACCTCTGCCCGTAGATGCCTTCGCCAGTCCCATCTTGGCCATCGCTTTCCCAAGAGACGACAAAGCCCCCATCATTGAGGGATACTACGCTTGGGGAATTTTGGGAGTTTGTCGTGTAGGTGTTGACTTGGAACTCTAGCCCACTTTTCACTCCGCTGCTATCATACCTCTGCCCGTAGACGCCATTGAGATCTCCATCTTGGCCTAAGCTTTTCCAAGAGACGACAAAGCCCCCATCATTGAGAGGTGCTACGCTTGGGCGCAATTGGTCGCTTGTCGTGTAGGTGTTGATTTGGAACTCTGAGCTTACAGCTTGCGCTTCTACTTTGGTCATCATCGTCAGAGCAAGACCTAAGGTTGGGTACTTGTAAAAAGCAAGTCCCGTAGCGACTTGGCTGTATCCTAAGAGTCTTTCTAATTCCATAGCTCCTGGTGCTACAGCAAGCATCCCTAGTACTACGCCGGCCACTTTGGCTGCTTGAGGCTCCAGCCTCCTCAAGTACTCCTCTTTGCTCACCTTCTGGACATTGGAGAAGATCCACCCCCTATCGACGAGATACTGCACCTTCTTCCCAGAAAACTCCACCCAGGCTCCTCCTATCTCACGAGCAAGCGCTTTTCGTAAACTTCCACGGGTCTCATATCGCTTAAACCCATTCTCACTTCTGTGGAGGAAATACGTCTTCGTCTCTTCCACCACCTTGACTACATCAAAGAGGCAGGCGCTTCTTAGGTATTCATGCACCTTCTCTTGCGTCGTAAATCGTTTTCCTTGGCAAACGAAGACTCTATTTCGTGTCTCAAA
>JAAKFR010000164.1 GCA_011064985.1 Chlamydiota bacterium | reverse complement strand
AAGGTGGTGGAAGAGACGAAGTCGTATTTCCTCCACAGAAATGAGAATGTGTTTGAGAGATACGAAACCCGTGGAAGTTTACGAAAAGCACTTGCTTGTGAGACGGAAGGAGCTTGGGTGGAGCTCTCAGAGAAGAAAGTGCAGTATCTCGTCGATAAGGGGTGGATCTTCTCCTCGATCCGAAAGGTAAGCAAAGAGGAGTACCTGAGGAGACTAGAGCCTCAAGCAACCAAAGTGGCCGGCGTAGTACTAGGGATGCTTGCTCTAGCACCAGGAGCTATGGAATTAGGAAGACTCTTAGGATACAGCCAAGTCGCTACGGGGCTTGCTCTCTACAGGTACCCAACCTTAGGTCTTGCTCTGACGATGATGACCAAAGTAGAAGCGCAAGCTGTAGGCTCAGAGTTCCAGGTCAACACCTACACGACAAGCCCCCAACAGTACCCAAGCGTAGCACCCCTCAATGATGGGGGCTTTGTCGTCACTTGGGAAAGCTATGGTGGCCAAGATGGAGACTCCGGAGGCATCTACGGGCAAAGGTATGATAGCAGCGGAGTGAAAAGTGGGGTAGAGTTTCAGATCAACACCTACACGACAAGCGACCAAAGGTATCCAAGCGTGGCGCCCCTCAATGATGGAGGCTTTGTCGTCACTTGGCAAAGCTATGGCCAAGATGGGGATGGGGATGGCGTCTACGGGCAGAGGTATGCTAGCACCGGCGTGAAAAGTGGGGTAGAGTTCCAGGTCAACACCTACACCGCAAGCGACCAACTCGACCCAAGCGCGGCGCCTCTCAATGATGGAGGCTTTGTCGTCACTTGGGTAAGCAATGGCCAAGATGGAGGTTCCTATGGCGTCTACGGACAGAGGTATGATAGCAGCGGAATGAAAAGTGGGGTAGAGTTCCAGGTCAACACCTACACCACAAACAGCCAATTCGACCCAAGCGTAGCTCCCCTCAATGACGGGGGCTTTGTCGTCTCTTGGCATAGCTTTGGCCAAGATGGAGATTCCTCTGGCATCTACGGGCAGAGGTATGATAGCAGCGGAGTGAAAAGTGGGGTAGAGTTCCAAGTCAACACCTACACCACAAGCTTCCAAGACTTCCCAAGCGTAGTAGGTTTAAGTGATGGTGGCTTTGTCGTCACTTGGCACAGCGATGGCCAAGGTGGAGATTCCTATGGGGTCTACGGGCAGAGATATGCTAGTACCGGCGTGAAAAGTGGGGTAGAGTTCCAAGTCAACACCTACACGACAAACAACCAACTGTACTCAAGCGTAGCACCACTCAATGATGGAGGCTTTGTCGTCACTTGGAATAGCGATGGCCAAGATGGAGATTCCCTTGGCGTCTACGGGCAGAGGTATGATAGCACCGGCGTGAAAAGTGGGGTAGAGTTCCAGGTCAACACCTACACCACAAGCTTCCAAGACTTCCCAAGCGCGGCGCCCTTCAATGATGGGGGCTTTATCGTCATTTGGGAAAGCTTTGGCCAAGATGGAGATTTCTATGGCATCTACGGACAGAGGTATGATTCTAATGGAAATCCCATAGAGCTAATTCTGCCCAATGCAACGAACACAACATCGACACTCCTATCAACACCAAGCAGTGTTCTTACAGGAACCCAAGTGCGTTTTACTCCCTCTTCTCCTTCATCGGGAGGATCTTCAACTTCCCCAAGTACGAACAAACCAATAAGCACGCAGTCAACGCAGCAAACTTCACCAAGCAGTGTTCCTACAGGAACCCAAGTGCGTTTTACTCCCTCTTCTCCTTCATCGGGAGGATCCTCAACTTTCCCAAGTACGAACAAACCAATAAGCACGCAGTCAACGCAGCAAACTTCAGCAAGCAATATGGTGAGCTTTTCTGGACCAATCACTATTTCAGGAGAAATGATCGTTTACGAAGTAAGCTACCCCATCGTTTTCAATGGCCAAACGGTTGGAACTTACACGGTATCTGGAGGAACAGGGAACTTCACCAATTCGAATGTCAATGTACTGATGATCGACCTCGAAGACTACCAGCCTCAAGACGGGGAGGTAATACCCCTCTTCGTGATCCCTGAAGAGGAAAAAG
>JAAKFR010000163.1 GCA_011064985.1 Chlamydiota bacterium | reverse complement strand
ACTTTCTCTTGCGTCGTAAATCGTTTTCCTTGGCAAACGAAGGTTCCGTTTCGTGTTTCCAGCTCAACTGTTGTGTGGGTACAAATCATCATCGGTCTTTCCTTTGGGTTTCTATAGATTTTGTGCTAAGGTTACTCCCTTAAAGAGATGACTTCAAAGAAAAACAGTGTTCTAGTTTTTGAGAGAGAGAGCTCGGTGATGGGAGAGATGAGGGGGCTTTCTTTGATTTCGGTTTCTCCGAGGGAACGGGAGATCTTTTGGGCGGTTTCTAGGTCGTGCTCGGCAAAGATGAGGCGACCGTTTTCTCTGAGTGGATATCTATGTGGGCAGCAGCTCGAGCCTATACTTTTAAAAGCAGGCTTAAGGTTGGCAAAACCACCGCTTGGTTGATGTGGCACGTTTTGCTTTCTGTGAAGACGACATTGAAAACATATCCTGCATCTTGCGAGTCTGAAAGTACTTCTCCTCCCATTTCGAGGCACTCGGTATCTCCTTGAATCTCGATTGACTCCCAATACTCCTTTTCCTCTTCAGGGATCGCGAAGAGGGGTATTACCTCCCCGTCTTGAGGCTGGTAGTCTTCGAAATCGATCATCAGTATATTGACATTCGAGTCGGTGAAGTTTCCTGTCCCTCCAGATACCGTGTAAGTTCCAACTGTTTGGCCATTGACAACGATGGAATAGCTTACTTCGTAAACGATCATTTCTCCTGAAATAGTGATTGATCTAGAAAAGTTCATTATACTGCTTGCTGAAGTTTGCTGCGTTGACTGTATCATCGAAGTCAGCGTTTTTCCACTTGGGAAAGTTGAAGATCCTCCCGATGAAGGAGAAGAGGGAGTAAAACCCACTTGGGTTCCTGTAGGCACACTGCTTGGTGAAATTTGCTGCGTTGACTGCATCATCGAAGTCAGCGTTTTTCCACTTGGGAAAGTTGAAGATCCTCCCGATGAAGGAGAAGAGGGAGTAAAACCCACTTGGGTTCCTGTAGGAACACTGCTTGATGTTGATAGGAATATCGATGTTGTGTTCGTTGCATTGGACAGAATTAGCTCTATGGAATTTCCATTAGAATCATACCTCTGCCCGTAGACGCCATAAGAATCTCCATCTTGGCCAGAGCTTTGCCAAGTGACGACAAAGCCTCCATCATTGAGGGGTGCTACGCTTGGGTTCAATTGATAGCTTGTCGTATAGGTGTTGATCTGGAACTCTACCCCACTTTTCACTCCGCTGCTATCATACCTCTGCCCGTAGATGCCATAGAAATCTCCATCTTGGCCATCGCTTGTCCAAGTAACGACAAAGCCACCATCATTGAGGGGTGCCACGCTTTGGCCCCCTTGGTAGTCTGTCGTGTAGGTGTTGATCTGGAACTCTACCCCACTTTTCACTCCGCTGCTATCATACCTCTGCCCGTAGATGCCATCGAGATCTCCATCTTGGCCTAAGCTTTCCCAAGTGACGACAAAGCCACCATCATTAAGGAGCGCCACGCTTTGGCCCCCCTGGTAGCCTGTCGTGTAGGTGTTGATCTGGAACTCTACCCCACTTTTCATTCCGCTGCTATCATACCTCTGCCCGTAGATGCCATAGCCACTTCCATCTTGGCCATCGCTTTCCCAAGTGACGACAAAGCCACCATCATTGAGGGGTGCTGCGCTTGGGTCATTTTGGTTGCCTGCCGTGTAGGTGTTGGTCTGGAACTCTACCCCACTTTTCACTCCACTGCTATCATACCTCTGCCCGTAGATGCCATCGAGATCTCCATCTTGGCCTAAGCTTTCCCAAGTGACGACAAAGCCACCATCATTAAGGGGCGCCACGCTTTGGCCCCCCTGGTAGCCTGTCGTGTAGGTATTGACTTGGAACTCTACCCCACTTTTCATTCCGCTGCTATCATACCTCTGCCCATAGACGCCCCATGAATCTCCATCTTGGCCAGAGCTGTCCCAAGTGACGACAAAGCCACCATCATTGAGGGACGCTACGCTTGGATACCTTTGGTCGCTTGTCGTGTAGGTGTTGACTTGGAACTCTGAGCCTACAGCTTGCGCTTCTACTTTGGTCATCATCGTCAGAGCAAGACCTAAGGTTGGGTACTTGTAGAGAGCAAGCCCTGTAGCGACTTGGCTGTATCCTAAGAGTCTTCCT
>JAAKFR010000162.1 GCA_011064985.1 Chlamydiota bacterium | reverse complement strand
GATCGGAAGTGAGGAGGGGAAATACACCTACCAGCTCCATACAAAAGTCTCTAAGCAAGATGCCAAGCATATTCTCCAACATACTGGAGTTGTCATTCCGTTCCTTGAAGGGGAAAACCGAGTAAAGTTCCAACTCGGAAAAGGGGCGTATGGAAAAGTGCGTATTGCCAAACTCAAGGACATGACCCACTACTTTGCTGTCAAAAAAATCAAAGGGGAGAAACAGATCCGAGAATCTAGGCTAGAGGGTGCTTTCTTAAAAAAGCTCGCCAACACCCCCAACATCATTCCCCTCTACGATGAATTTGAATCGATCGACAGCAATGAGGACAAAGTTTTGTACCAATTCATGTTACTCGCTGGGTTTGGGGATGGAGATTGTTTGATGAAAAAGCTCCGCATACTTAAGGAGGAAACACGTGGAAAGACCCTCACTCATGTAGCACAGGGGCTTCTCAATGGAGTTGCCCTGATGCAAGAGAAGGACATCTATCACTTCGATATCAAGCCCTCAAACTTCATGATGGATAAACAGGGAAACCTCTACATCATCGACTTTGGATGTGCCCAAGAACTTTTAGAAGGAGAGCTCACAAGACCCGCGCAAGGGGATTGGGCATTTTTCTCTCCCGAAAGACTTGCGTTTACGGCAGGTATTCTCAACAAGAAACAGATGCCTCCTATTTCGGCAGAGAAGGCAGAAGCTTGGGCCGTGGGAGCTTCTCTTCTCAAAATGGTTAAACAGCGCAATAGCTTTGGGGGACCCAGCTGGAATGCTGTGAGCAAACGCGACGCCTCCTTCTTTGAAGAGACCCTCACAGAAGAGCTCCAAAATCTAGCAGTCCCAAAGCTGCTCATACAAGTGATCCAAGGTCTACTCATCGTCAACCCAGAAAAGCGGATGAGCATTGCAGAAGCTCTAGAAACACTCCAAGAAGCAGAAACATTCGAAAGCCCAGACGAACAAGCAGTGGTATTTGTCAAAATGAAAGGACTCAAAGTTCAGTAACCACAAAGGAAGTGAGCTATGACAATCTATTCTCAACACACACTCCAACTTCATCAGACAAACAAGGGATACTCGCTTGGGGGAAAGGCTTTTTCATCTAAAAAGAGCATTTACAACTATCTCTCGT
Organism: Chlamydiota bacterium; assembly: GCA_011064985.1. Classification (GTDB taxonomy): domain Bacteria; phylum Chlamydiota; class Chlamydiia; order Chlamydiales; family JAAKFR01; genus JAAKFR01. The sequence continues at coordinate 1,021 of JAAKFR010000162.1, read as the reverse complement.
GCCTGTTTTCTGCTGCGACAAAAAAAATGACTTTGGAAAGTGGCAAGAAAAAGTGGGCGAAATATTTTATTGCGGGAATTGCTGACCCTGAGGAAAGACCTTAGACTTTTTCTCTTTGAGGGAATAGCCTTAGAACAAAATTTATAGAAACCCTGAGGAAGGACCCATGATGATTTGTACCCATACAACAATTGAGCTGGAAACACGAAATGGAGCATTCGTTTGCCAAGGAAAACGATTCGCGACGCAAGAGAAAGTGCATGAGTACTTGAGGAGCTCTTGCCCCTTTGATGTGATCAAGGTGGTGGAAGAGACAAAGACCTATTTCCTCCACAGAAGTGAGAACGGGTTTGAGCAGTATGAGACCCGTGGAAGTTTACGAAAAGCGCTTGCTCGTAAGATAGGAGGAGCCTGGGTGGAGTTTTCTGGGAAGAAAGTGCGCTACCTCGTCGACAAGGGGTGGATCTTCTCTTCGATCCGGAAGGTGAGCAAAGAGGAGTACTTGAGAAGATTAGAGCCTCAAGCAGCCAAAGTGGCCGGTGTAGTACTAGGGATGCTTGCTGTAGCACCAGGAGCTATGGAATTAGGAAGACTCTTAGGATACAGCCAAGTCGCTACGGGGCTTACTCTCTACAGGTACCCAACCTTAGGTCTTGCCCTGACGATGATGACCAAAGTAGAAGCGCAAGCTGTAGGTTCAGAGTTCCAGGTCAACACCTACACGACAAGCGAGCAACAGTACCCAAGTGTGGCGCCTCTCAATGATGGGGGCTTTGTCGTCACTTGGAATAGCGATGGCCAAGATGGGGATCGTTATGGCGTCTATGGGCAGAGGTATGCTAGCAGCGGAGTGAAAAGTGGGCTAGAGTTCCAGATCAACACCTACACGACAAACTACCAACTGTTCCCAAGCGTAGCATCCCTCAATGATGGGGGCTTTGTCGTCACTTGGGAAAGCTCCGGCCAAGATGGAGATTTCTATGGCGTCTACGGGCAGAGGTATGATAGCAGCGGAGTGAAA
>JAAKFR010000161.1 GCA_011064985.1 Chlamydiota bacterium | reverse complement strand
GGGAAAGCTTAGTAATGGGGGTGTTGCCGGGGAGTTTGAGGTAAGCGTGGTTGTCTTCGAGGGAATGGATTTGGGTGGGAGAGGTTGACGCCATCTCGGACTTGGTGGGCGCTGTAGGAGATCCCCTCTTGGTACTCTTTGATTTCAGTTTCGCTGAGAGATCGGGAGATCTTTTGAGCTGTTTCGGGGTCGTGCTCGGCAAAGATGAGGCGGGTGGCGCAAGTTTCCTAGGATCGTTTGAAAGGCGACTCTTCCGTAGACCTCTTCGAGCTGGGCGGGACTAGCGATTTTGAGTACTTGTTTGAGCATCTATTCACTCTGAGAAGACAGCCACCTCCATCCGCTCTGTTGCCGCCTCCTACCTCACCCGCCTAGAACACCTCCCAGACACTACCACACCCTTCTCCATCAAAACCTGGATCCAAGTCCAAGCCCTGGCTGGCTTTTCCTCTACACCAAACCCTCTGAAAGAGCCACCCTCAACCCACTCCTCTCCTCCTGGTTTTCTACCGCCACAAGAAGCCTCCTCAACCTTACTCCAGACCTCAAAAGACGGATCTGGTTCATCATCGATGAGTTCCCCATATTTCAAAAACTCCAAGCTTTCGACTCTCTCGTCACCGAGGGGAGAAAATACGGAGCTTGGCGCCCTCCTCGCCCTCCCAAACCATCTTAGGAAACTTGCGCCACTCGCCTCATCTTTGCCGAACACGACCCCGAAACAGCTCAAAAGATCTCCCGATCTCTCGGCGAAACTGAATTCAAAGAGTACCAAGAGGGAATCTCCTACGGCGCCCACCAAGTCCGAGATGGCGCCAACCTCTCCCTCCAGTCGAAGGAAGCCCTCCTCATCTCTCCCACCCAAATCCAATCCCTCGAAAACAACCACGCTTACCTCAAACTCCCCGGCAACACCCCCATTACTAAGCTTTCCCTCACTCTCAAAAACTAGAACACTGTTTTCCTTGGACTTTTTCTCTTTGAGGGAATAGTCTTAGCGCAAAAGTTATAGAAACCATGAGGAAAGACCGATGATGATTTGTACCCATACAACAATTGAGCTGGAAACACGAGATGGGGCATTCGTTTGCCAAGGAAAACAATTTGCCTCGCAAGAGAAAGTGCATGAGTACCTAAGGAGCTCTTGCCTTTTTGATACAATCAAGGTGGTGGAAGAGACAAAGACCTATTTCCTCCACCAGAATGAGGCAGAGTTTACGAGATACGAGACCCGTGGAAGTTTACGAAAAGCGCTTGCTCGTGAGATAGGAGGAGCCTGGGTGGAGCTCTCAGGGAAGAAGGTGCAGTATCTCGTCGATAAGGGATGGATCCTCTCCTCGATCCGGAAGGTAAGCAAAGAGGAGTACTTGAGCAGACTAGAGCCTCAAGCAGCCAAGGTGGCTGGAGTTGTGCTGGGAATGCTTGCTGTAGCACCGGGAGCTATGGAATTAGGAAGACTCTTAGGGTACAGCCAAGTCGTTACGGGGCTTGCTCTTTACAAGTATCCAACCCTAGGTCTTGCTCTGACGATGATGACCAAAGTAGAAGCGCAAGCTGTAGGCTCAGAGTTCCAAGTTAACACCTACACGACAAGCAACCAAGGTCGACCAAGCGTAGCACCTCTCAATGATGGGGGCTTGGTCGTCACTTGGGGAAGCTCTGGCCAAGATGGAGATTCCTATGGCATCTACGGGCAGAGGTATGAAAGCAACGGAGTGAAAAGTGGGATAGAGTTCCAAGTCAACACCTACACGACAAGCAGCCAAGACACCCCAAGCGTAGCGCCCCTCAATGATGGGGGCTTTGTCGTCACTTGGCAAAGCAATGGCCCAGATGGGGATCGTTATGGCGTCTACGGGCAGAGGTATGATAGCAGCGGAGTGAAAAGTGGGGTAGAGTTCCAGGTCAACACCTACACGACAAGCTACCAATGGAACCCAAGCGTAGCGCCCCTCAATGATGGAGGCTTTGTCGTCACTTGGCAAAGCAATGTCCAAGATGGGGATCTTTATGGCGTCTACGGGCAGGGGTATGGTAGCAGTGGAGTGAGAAGTGGGGTAGAGTTCCAGGTCAACACCTACACGACAAGCGACCAACAGGACCCAAGCGTAGCACCCCTCAATGATGGGGGCTTTGTCGTCACTTGGGGAAGCTCTGGCCAAGATGGGGATTT
>JAAKFR010000160.1 GCA_011064985.1 Chlamydiota bacterium | reverse complement strand
GAACAAATAATGTTATTGAAAGCCTTAGGATCGGAATTGTAGGCAGACCCGTGAAATTTTTTTGGGACTCAACCCAATAATTATCAATAAAATAAGATCAAACTAAGCAAATAAGTTACGTTTCAAGCTCAATTGTTGTCTGGGTGCAAATCATCATCGATCTCTCCTTTGGATTTCTATAGATTTTTCTCTAAGACTATTCCTTCAAAGAGAAAAAATCCAAGGAAAATGGGTACTAGTTTTTAGGAGCGAGGGAAAGCTTGGTGATGGAAGTGTTGCCGGGTAAGCGAGGGAACTTTCTTTGATTTCGGTTTCGCCAAGGGAACGGCAGATCTTTTGGGCTGTTTCGGGGTCGTGCCCGGCAAAAATGTGGCGACCGTTTTCTCTGAGTGGATGTCGATGTGAGCGACAGCTCGAGCCTACACTTTTAAAAGCAGGCTTAGGGCTGGTACGACTACCGCTTGGTTGACCCGGCATGTGTTGCTTTCTGTGAAGACAACATTGAAAACATATCCTGCATCTTGAGAATCTGAAAGTACTTCTCCTTTCATTTCGAGGCACTCGGCATCTCCCTGAATCTCGATCGACTCCCAATACTCTTTTTCCTCCTCAGGGATCGCGAAGAGGGGTATTACCTCCCCGTCTTGAGGCTGGTAATCTTCGAGGTCGATCACCAGTACATTGACATTCGAATTCGTGAAGTTTCCTGTTCCTCCAGATATCGTGTAAGTTCCAACTGTTTGGCCATTGACAACGATGGGGTAGCTTACTTCGTAAACGATCATTCCTCCTGAAGTAGTGATTGATCCAGAAAAGCTCACCATATTGCTTGGTGAAGTTTGCTGTGTTGACTGTATCATCGAAGTCGGCGTTTTTCCACTTGGGGAAGTTGAAGACCCTCCCGATGAAAGAGAAGAGAGAGTAAAACCCACTTGGGTTCCTGTAGGAATACTGCTTGGTGTTGATAGGAGTGTCGATGTTGTGTTCGTGGCATTGGACAGAATTAGCTCTATGGAATTTCCATTAGAATCATACCTCTGCCCATAGACGCCATCGAGATCCCCATCTTGGCTACTGCTATTCCAAATGACGACAAAGCCCCCATCATTGAGGGGCGCTACGCTTGGATCCCATTGCAAGCTGGTCGTGTAGGTGTTGACCTGGAACTCTACCCCACTTTTCACTCCGCTGCTATCATACCTCTGCCCGTAGATGCCGTAGACATCTCCATCCTGGCCATTGCTATTCCAAGTGACGACAAAGCCACCATCATTGAGGGGTGCTACGCTTGGGCCCCATTGGTCGTTTGTCGTGTAGGTGTTGACCTGGAACTCTACCCCACTTTTCACTCCGCTGCTATCATACCTCTGCCCGTAGACCCCGTCGAGACTCCCATCTTGGCCATTGCTGACCCAAGTGACGACAAAGCCACCATCATTGAGGGACGCTACGCTTGAGTCCCCTTGGAAGCTTGTGGTGTAGGTGTTGACCTGGAACTCTACCCCACTTTTCACTCCGCTGCTATCATACCTCTGCCCGTAGATGCCAGAGGCATCCCCATCTTGGCCTACGCTTTCCCAAGTGACGACAAAGCCACCATCATTGAGGGGTGCTACGCTTGGGAAGTTTTGGAAGCTTGTGGTGTAGGCGTTGACCTGGAACTCTACTCCACTTTTCACTCCACTGCTAGCATACCTCTGCCCGTAGACGCCATAGGAACTTCCATCTTGGCCATTGCTATTCCAAGTGACGACAAAGCCCCCATCATTGAAGGACGCTACGCTTGAGTCCCCTTGCAAGCTTGTCGTGTAGGTGTTGACTTGGAACTCTACCCCACTTTTCACTCCGCTGCTAGCATACCTCTGCCCGTAGATGCCATAGTCATCCCCATCTTGGCCATTGCTTTCCCAAGTGACGACAAAGCCCCCATCATTGAGAGACGCCGCGCTTGGGTCCCTTTGGTAGCTTGTCGTGTAGGTGTTGACCTGGAACTCTACCCCGCTTTTCACTCCGCTGCTAGCATACCTCTGCCCGTAGATGCCAGAGGCATCCCCATCTTGGCCTACGCTTTCCCAAGTGACGACAAAGCCCCCATCATTGAGGGGTGCTACGCTTGGTCGCTCTTGGTCGCTTGTCGTGTAGGTATTGGCCTGGAACTCTGAGTCTACAGCTTGCGCTTCTACTTTGGTCATCATCGTCAGAGCAAGACCTAAGGTTGGGTACTTGTAGAGAGCAAGCCCCGTAGCGACTTGGCTGTATCCTAAGAGTCTTC
>JAAKFR010000016.1 GCA_011064985.1 Chlamydiota bacterium | reverse complement strand
ACATGCTCTTTTGTCAGAGAACTTACTCCGCGATCCGCGTGCTTGTGGTTCTTTACGTCAACAAGGGGTAGGAATCGGCAAATCGGTTTATCAACCCCTCGCGATTCCACAATTACTGGAGGAGATCCCTGGGGATTTGGAGGCGAGATCACCCCCAAAAGCGCTGTTCACCTCACTCTACAGGAAGGTTCGATCCGGTTTGGGTCTAAGACCTTTTATCATTGACAATAAGAGGAGTAATGACAATAAGAGGAGCAATATCCAAATAATTTTTTGCCTTTTTTGAAAGGATGCAGGCTTGGATCATACAACGGATGCTCACTAGAAGGCCGATGCCTCCCACAATTCCGATTCCCGTAGTGATGGAGGGATTGCCAAGATGGTAGTGGGCAAAAACAGCCAATCCCGCAAAAATCACCGCCAGGGCAACAAACGCCACACTCTGCTTGATTTTGGTGCATTTTCTCTCCTCAAGCTGCTCCTTATCCGCTTTACCATGGTGCATTACCGAATCACTCTGCTGTCTACAACAAGAAAAAACCATAAGTTTTCCTCTAAGTTAATTTCCCAACAAACCTATTTTAAGGTATTTAAAAGAATCTGTCAAGGAAAATATTGCCTATTTTGCATGAATTTGACGAATTTCTCAGGATTCTTTAATAAGGAGGAGATGGGGCATTTTTGGGACAAGAGTTGGCTGGCTCTCGTAGCCGGGATTTCGGGATGTTTTTGGGGGTGTGTTTGTGTCGACACCGACCCGACCCCGTTGTTCCATGAAGTGCAAGGAGAGGTCTGGGAGCGGGGAGAGGCTCTTGTGTATTGGGATCGCCAAACAGGAGATGACCCTTTTGCCACTTGTATAGCTGAGCTATTGCAGGAGAAGATCTGTTTGGAACAGGCGGTTTGGATTGCTCTTGTCCAAAATCCGAGGTTACAAGCCCTCTACGAGAGTTTGGGATTGGCCAAAGCACAGCTAGCCCAAGCGGGCCTTTTGCCCAATCCTTTTGTTGCTTTTTCTTACCGTTTCTCTACAAAGCATGCCCCTGATTTGATCGATATCGGCCTTTTTCAGAATTTCCTAGACGTAGTCTTGATTCCAAAGAAAAAACGCGTGGCCAGTTTTGAGATCGAAGCGACCAAGGCCGAGGTAGTACGTGGTGTGCTCAAAGTGATTGCGGAGACAAAAAAAGCCTTTTTTTCCCTTCAGGCCACAGAAGAGATCCTGAGTTTGCAATATGAAAAAGTCCTGGCAGCTGAATGCATGGTTGAGGCTGCTGCAAAGCTCTACCGGGCGGGAAATCTCAGGGAGTTAGAGGTCTCTGAATTTCAACTCTTCTTGGATCAGGAAAAATTGGTTCTTCTCGATCTAGAGATCCAGAAAGAGGAGGAGAGGGAGCGGCTGCAAGTGTTGATGGGGCTTTGTGGCCATGAAGATCTATGGGAGATAGACGCATACCTTCGTCCCATTTCCGATGGAGGAGAGGATTTAGGGCGAGCTGAGTGTACTGCACTAGAAAAGAACCTAAAGCTAGACCAGATACGGAATGAGGTGGGGGCATTAGCTGCCCGGTATGGGATTGAGAGAACCGCGATCATCTTTCCCCAAGTCGAGCTGGGAGTGAGTGGAGAGCGAGAGGAGGGAGTCTGGTTTGTCGGACCGGCGTTGGCCTTGTCAATTCCCATTTTTGACTTTGGGCAGGCGATTGGAGCTGCCGCTCGAGCAGATCTCCAGAGGCTTTGGAATCTGTATTCCGCGACTTCTCTTGAGGTCGCCTCGACAGCTCGGAAACTGACAAGACACCTCCAATTACTCCGTGCACAAGTTGCGTCGATCGAGGAGCGGGCAATTCCCCATGCCAAGGAGGTGACAGCCCAAACTCTTTTGCAACACAACGCAATGCAGCTGGGCGTCTTTCATTTACTTGAAGCAAAAAGAAGAGAGTTAGAAGAGAGGAGTCATTTAGTGGAGAAAAAGAGAATGTACTGGATGAGTCATGCTGACTTTGAGGAGCTCATGAGAGGAGGTGGAGGGGGATGAGGTTCGTTCTTGCTTTCTTGTTCTTGAGTGTATGGACATTGCGTGCAGATCTGCCTCCTCTACCATGGGCAGAAGCGGAAAAAGCCGCTCTTCCTCCAGGAGAGCCAGGTAGGGATTATACACCGACAGTAGTTCCCAACGGGCAGAGAGCGGAGTATCGGGTTGTAGAAGGGGTTAAGGTATTTCACCTAGAAGCGGAACCAGTGACCTGGGAGGTGGGGGGAGGACTCACTGTGCAGGCCTGGGGATATAACGAATCGGTTCCTGGCCCCTTGATCGAAGTTGCAGAAGGAGACCGGGTCCGCATCTACGTCACCAACCACCTTCCTGCTTCTACTACGGTCCACTGGCATGGTGTTCTTCTTCCGTGTGGAATGGATGGTGTTTCGGGGTTGACTCAGGTGGCGATCCCTCCAGGAGAGACTTTTCTCTATGACTTCTACTTTCCCGATCCAGGAACCTTTATGTACCACTCGCACCACGATACGATGACGCAAGAAGGGATGGGACTCACCGGGATGATCGTCGTCCATAAAAGAGAGCCTGATCGAGAAAAAAGGCCCGATCGGGATTTTGCGATTATCTTGCAAGAATGGAGGGTTGATGTGGGAACAGCAAGGCCCAATCCTCAGGAGATGATTGATTTCAATGTCTTAACCATGAATGGGAAGGTGATGCCCGCCACAGAACCTCTTGTAGCAAAACTGGGGGAGAAAGTGTGGATCCGTTTTGGAAATCTAAGTGCTACAGACCACCACCCGATCCACTTGCATGGATATGCGTTTAAGATTATTGCCACCGATGGGGGATGGGCTCCTGACCCCTCCCTTTTGACTCCCGAAACAACTGTTCTTGTCCCGGTGGGGTCTGCTCGTGTGATTGAGTTTCTTGCCGACAATCCTGGAGATTGGGTGTTCCATTGCCACATGACCCACCACATCATGAACCAGATGGGGCACGAGTTTCCCAATATGTTGGGGGCCCAGTTTGGTGAACTTGAAGAGAAAATTCGACGTTTGATCCCCGGCTACATGACGATGGGAACAACAGGGATGAGGGATATGACCGAATCGGGAATGCCCATTCCCCCCAATAGCATCCCGATGTGGGGATTTGACGGCCAGTTTGGGAGCACCGTTCTTGGCGGGATGGCCAATATCCTACGGGTCAGGGAGCACCTCGATTCGTACGACGATCCAGGCCCCTACCATTTCCCAGAAGGGACGCGGGCTCTTCCCGCAACACCCAAGCAGATGGAGCAGGATGGAATCGATCCGAACTGAGGTTATGGGAGGTGGGCGGCGAGGACGGCGCCGGCGGTTGTGTCGACGATCCAGAGGGCGGGGGAGCGTTCGGTGCCGATCTTTTGGGAGGGGTAGGTTTCGGGGTTAAGGGGAGAGATGAGTACCTGCTCTAGGACCTCGGATTTCGCTGCTCCCATGACGTAGATCGAGATGTGGCGAGCCCGGTTGATGCAAGTGTAGGTGAAGGTCATCCGCCAGGTATTTTTCTGGGGGACAAAGTTGGGAACGACGAGACGGTGTTCTTCTGAGAGGGCCTTTGTGTGGGGGAAGAGAGAGGCGGTGTGTCCATCGTCTCCCATTCCGAGCATGACAAGGTCAAACGGGTGGGTTCCCAACTTCTCTAGGATGAGTTTTTCATAGGCGAGGGCATTATTTTCGAGGTCCTCTTCTGCGACCATCCGGAAGATCTGGTTGTTTGGGATGGGAAGGTTTTTGAGTCCCCCCTCTTCCATCGCCATGTGGTAGTTGCTCTCTTCACTTGAGGGGACGACATTTCTCTCATCACTCCAAAATAGGTAGACGTGTTCCCAGTCGACCCTCTCTTTTTTGCGGACGAGCTCTTGGAAGATTTTCTTTGGGGTGGAACCTCCGGAGAGGGCCACGGCAAAAAAGCTGTGGTCTTGGATCGACTCCTCGGCAATTTCAATCCAGTTTTCGACAGCAAATGCGAGGGTCTCTTCTGCATCTCCTGGGAGGGCGAGTTTTCGTCTTTTATCAAAATGGTAGGGGGGCTTCATGGGGCATTTCTCCATGGGATTTCAGAGATGACTTCGAGCATCTCCCGATAATGAACACCTGTTGAGGGGTTAAAGACCTCTTTCACGATCTCTTCTCCCTCTTTGATATGGGCAAGGGGGAGAGAGTAGGGGAGATCACACTGTTTTGCTGTTGAGTATTGGATAAATGCCTGAGAGGTTTCAGGGTGTCGCTTGAAGTTGTAGTGCTCCTCCTCCTGGCTGCTTTCAATTTCGATGGAGAGGATAGCTCCAGGAGGAAGAGTCGAGACCTCTTCGGACTGCAACAAGACGACCACATCTCGGCTTGGTTTCCTGTAGGAGAGGCGGACATTCCCTTCGATCAGCTCAATTGTTTGGAATTTCCAGTTGAGCCTGGAGGCGATCCAGGCTTGCAGGTAGGCTGCTTTGATCTCGCTATGCTGAGAGCCACTGCCGATCTTTTTGTTGTAATGGATGCGGATCCGTTTGGTCTCTCGAAGAGAGGAGAAGGCCTCAGGAGAGTTGAATACCTGCTCAATTACCTCCCGCCAGCCAGAAGTAGCGCTCCAATTGAGGTCTCCAATCTGGCAGTGGAACTGGGTAAGAGAGGAGAGGACCGAGCGGGCATATGATTGGAGGTCTTCTGTCGAATCGGCATCAAAGAGGATCCTCTCTGCAATCGGCTCGATCAGGCGGAGAAGCGAGCTTTGGGCTGCGGGATCTTTTGTCCAAAGGAGGTAAACGGGGAGATCGGGTAGGAGGTGGGGGAGAATGAGAGAGGGAATTCTAGGGAGGAGCTTTTCACCGACGTTGATCTCGATCTTCTCGCAGTAGATCTGTTTGGCCCCTTCTCCCATCGTTTCAGAGGTGACGCAACTCTTCAACGCCTCTCCCTTCTCATCAACTTGGATGAAAATCACGCGGCAGGGGAGCTTACTGATCACCGTTTTAACAAGATTTTGGTAGTAAGAGAGGCGTTCTCCTTTTTCGACGTAGAGGATAAAGGTGAAAAGAGAGGCGCGGATCTTATTCTCCCCTTGCTTAGCATCCCAGAGTTTTTTGAGCTCGCTACTGATATTGAGAAGTTCGATGGTAGGCTTTGTCATCGTCATCAAATCAGTCTCCAACTCCGTCCATCCCGCCTCAAGAGTTCATCAGCCTCTGGAGGCCCCCAACTTCCCGACTGGTAGTTCGGAAAGCTGCTTGGAGGGCTTTCATACCACTGTTCTAGAACAGGTGTGATCCACTTCCAGGAGGAGAGGACCTCGTCTTCTCTAGCAAAGAGGGTCGCATCTCCGAGCATGCAATCACAGATGAGTCGCTCGTAGGCCTCTGGAGGGGTCAAACCGAAGTAGGAGCCGTAGCGGAAATCCATTTTCACTGTTTGGATCGTGCTGCTCACTCCGGGGACTTTACTATTCATCCTAAGAGCGATCCCTTCATCGGGTTGGATCCGGATCACCAGGACATTTTTCTCGTTTTTCTGGTTCTTCTGGGAGAAGAGGATCCCGGGGACCTCCTTGAAGAAGACGGCAATTTCAGTCGCCCTTTTAGGGAGTCTTTTCCCTGCCCGTAAATAGAAGGGGACCCCTGCCCATCTCCAGTTGTCGATGTAGAGCTTTAAGGCGGCAAAGGTTTCTACGATTGATTCTGGGTTTACGTTGCCTTCTTCTCGGTACCCCTTGACAGGCTCGCCATCGACAAATCCAGGGGCATACTGCCCTCTCACAACCTGCTCGCTGAAGTGCCCCATCCCAATCGGACGGAGAGCTTTTAAGACCTTCACTTTCTCATCGCGGATCGCCTCCCCATCCAAACTAGCGGGCGGTTCCATGGCAGTAAGGGAGAGGAGCTGCATCATGTGGTTTTGGACGATATCTCGTAAGATCCCGGCCTCCTCATAGAATGCCCCTCTTGTCCCGATCCCGATCTCTTCACCCACAGTAATTTGGACATGGTCGATATAGTGGTTGTTCCAGAAAGCCTCGAAAATCGAATTGGCAAACCGGAAGACAAGGATATTTTGGACCGTCTCTTTTCCTAAATAATGGTCGATCCGGTAGATCTGCGACTCGGACATGTGATTGAGGACAAATTTTTGTAGATCGACAGCTGAGTTGTAGTCGTGACCAAACGGCTTTTCGATGATCACACGAGACCACTTCTCTTTCTCTTTGTTCGTGTCGTAGATCAAGCCGTGTTTCCCAAGGTGGCTGATGATATCGGGGAAAAATTTGGGGGGTGTCGAGAGGTAGAAAACCCGGTTCCCTTTTGTCCCAAACTGCTTGTCGAGATCGTCAAGGAAGGACTTCAGACTTTCGTACCCATTCCCATCATCGAAATTCGACTGGTGGTAGAAGATCTGGTTGTGGAAGGTCGACCAGAGGTTCTCATCGACAGGTTGTACGCGAGAGAATTCTCCCACAGCTTTGTGCATCTCGTCACGGAATTGGTCGTGGCTTTTCTCACGTCTTGCAAACCCGACGCAGGCAAAATGAGCGGGGAGCTGGCCGTCGCGGGCGAGATTGTAGAGGGCGGGGAAGAGTTTTCTTGCTGTCAGATCTCCTGTTGCCCCAAAGATGACAAGGAGACACGGCTCGGCGATTTTCGCGGAGAATGTCTCTTCAGATAGAGGATTTTGGAAGGGGGTTTGTCCTGTTTGATTGAGATGAATTTTCGATACATCTGGAATGGGATGGGAGCTTTTTTGCATGCATAGACCTCATTTTTCCTAACCATTACCCTTTTTTTGTATTGGATGCAACCCTTTTTCCGAAACCTTTTTTCCGAAAAATTCGAGTTTAGGATAAAGTACATAGTTTTTAAGAATTTGTAGAGGGAAGTAGAGGGAAAAAGTTTATGGATGATGCAATCTCTTATCAGGTTATTGGAGCTGCCATTGAGGTACATCGCCATCTTGGAGGACCGGGGCTTCTCAAAAAAATTTATGAGTCTGCGCTTGTTCATGAATTAAAGTTAAGAAACATAGAATTCAAAAATCAGGTTCCTATTTCTGTTCAGTACAAAGGTGAGATGATTCAAGAGCCTATGTATATCGACCTGGTAGTCGAAAACCAGTTGATTATAGAACTGAAAGCTACAGAGAAAAATCATTCTGTTTACCAAAGCCAGTTGCTTACCTATTTACGCTGAACTTGGAAAGATCACGGACAGATCACGAAGAGAGCTAGGAAGAAATGTGAAGATGAGGTAAAATATTCATCTTTAACAATTCAACGAAGGAGTTTCCCATGAGCGTCATGATTCCAAGAAAAGAGTTTTCTATAAGTGTCGCAATACAATTTCAGGAGTCTACTGTCGATGAGTTCCGGATAGTCCCTTCTCAGATCGGGAACAAGATCTACCAGGTGGGGCAATTGATGACAAAGCCCTTCGAAAGAGAGATGGACCTGGCGACAAGGCTCTTCCATCCAACCCCTGGGATTGTGAAGGATGAGAGTGAGAAGAGCTGGAAAGATACCGCGATCCGTGTTCTCCATGCGTTAGAGGTTTGTACACTCATTATCCCGATCGTGACAGGGATTTTGGCACTCTTGGGTCTTGCCCTACGCGCCATTGTAACCGCCGTCTCCCGTCCCGATGCTCTTCTACTTAGGAATGACAAAGTTGCTTACAAAGAAGGTATAGATGATGAGATCCACCTGATGACCTACAACACGGCCCTTATGCCCAAGTTTGTGTGTAACTTGAATGAGACACGTGACCCAACAAAAAGGGCTCAAGAGATTGCCGATGCAATCCAAGCAGAAGGGGATCACATGCCCGATGTGATCTGCTTCCAGGAGGTATTTGACTCTAGATCGGCCAAGGTGTTAGTTGAGGGATTGACCGCGTGTTATCCTGATATTGTCTACAATGTTGCGCCAACCGAGTTTGGGCTGAATAGCGGCCTTGTGATCGCAAGTAAGTACGATATTGACAAGATCGATTTCAAAGGGTTCTCAAATCTCAAATCAGAAGATTGGCTATCGAGTAAAGGGCTTCTTGGAGTCGCGCTTGATCTGGGAGGTAGCCAGAGCGCAAGGGTCTATACCACACACCTCCAAGCCAAAAGTGGAGAGAAGTACGAACAAATCCGAAATGACCAACTGAGTGCAATACAGGATTGGATGGTGAAAGACAAAACACCCACATTCTGCTGTGGGGATTTCAATTTTAAAGACGAAACCAAAATGGAACTTGGGGACTTGAAGAATGCTTTCTATGCAGACCATATAATTGGAAACGGTGTAAGGGACACACAAATGAGTGCTGCTCCTTTTGCCAAGGATGTGGAGGGAACGGCGATGTCTGAACCACAAGGGTCGTGGTACTGTAGGGAAGATCTACCACAAGCTTCATGGGGTACCTTGCAATGGGATCAAGTAAGAACCGTTGATAAACTATCCGAGAAAGGTCCAAAGGCGATGCAGGACATCATCTTTGCTCCACTGGATACTATTTCTAGCACACAAGTGCGGAATTTGGGCCCGAATATGTATTATCGCAGCGGGATGTCCGACCACTTGCCGATCAGCCTTCTCACCACACGAACTGAGCAGGAATCTGAATCAGACAACGCTTTTTCTTTTTCTAGCATAGACGAGGATTGGCAAGAGTATGCAAACTTGCGGCAAGAGGCTAATGATAGCGATGAGTGGTAGGTTTAGTAGCCGAGGAAGCTTTGGAGGATGATGATGGCGGCGACGGCATCGACGACTTTCGAGCGTTTTTTTCGGCTCATGCCCCCTTCTTTGAGCGACCTCTCTGCGACAGATGTGGAGAGGCGCTCATCCCAGAGGCGGACCTCGCAAGAGACGTGAGTTCTTAGGAGGTTTGCAAAGTGCTCCACCTCGTCGGCGAGAAAGCCGACTTTTCCATTGAGGTGGATGGGATTTCCGATGAGGATCAGATTGATCTCGTAAGGGGAGAGGGTTTTCAGGAGAAGCTCGATCGTCTCTGATGAGGTCTTTTGCGCCTGGAGGACTCCGAGAGAAGAGGCGATGATCCTGTTTTCATCGGAGATGGCAAGGCCAATCCTCTTGATCCCATAATCGATGCAGGCGACTCTACCCATGCTTCTTCTCGACCATTGCTTGGACAAATTCCCGGAAGAGGGGGTGGGGGTCTGTTGGTCTCGATTTGAATTCTGGATGGAACTGGACCCCAACCATCCAGGGGTGGTCCTTCACTTCGGCGATCTCGCAGAGATTTCCCTCTTCATAGATTCCCGATAGGAGTAGGCCCTTCTCTTCAGCGAGCGCTTTGTATTTGTTGTTGAATTCATATCTGTGACGGTGACGCTCGGAGATGCTCTTTGTTCCGTAGGCGGCATGGGCGCGGCTCCCTTCTCGTAAGAGGCATGGGTAGGCTCCGAGGCGCATCGTCCCCCCTTTTTCCTCGATCTCTTCTTGCTCGTTCAATAGAGAGATGATAGGGTCTCGGGTGGCAAGTTCCATCTCGGTCGAGTTTGCAGAGGGGAGTCCAAGGACGTTGCGGGCAAATTCGACGACCATCACTTGCATCCCGAGGCAGATCCCGAAGTAGGGGATCTTTTTCTCGCGGCAGTAGTGGGCGGCTTCAAGTTTCCCTTCCCAGCCCCGCTCTCCAAATCCTCCTGGAACGAGGTAGCCGTCACATCCAGCAAGCTCGTCTTGTGAGGGGATTTTATCAGACTCAATTGCCCGGATCTGGAGCTTGTAGCCGGCAGCGATCGCTCCATGGTGGAGGGCTTCGAAAACCGATTTATAGGCATCTTTGTGGTCGAGGTATTTCCCCACAATGCCAACAGTGATCGTCCCCTTAGGGTGGAGGATCTTGTCGAGGAGATCTTCCCAAACGGAGAGATCAACCGGATGGGTGGGAAGAGAGAGGCGCTTACAGATCGCATCGTCGACCCCTTGTTTCCGTAACATGAGAGGGACTTCATAGATCGAGGTGTTGACATCGACCTCATCAAAAACCGATTCTCTTGGGACGTTGCAAAAGAGGCTGATCTTCTCCTTGATCTCAGAGGAGAGATTCACCTCGCTCCGGCAGAGGATGAGATCGGGGAGGATCCCGATACTCCGGAGAGTTTGGACCGAGTGTTGGGTTGGCTTTGTCTTCACCTCTCCCGCCGCTTTCAGATAGGGGACATAGGTCATGTGGATGTTGAGGCAATCTTGTGGTCGCTCATAGCGGAACTGCCGGATCGCTTCGAGAAAAGGGAGCGACTCGATGTCACCGATCGTCCCTCCAATCTCAACGAGGACGATCTCAGCCACTCCCACATCCCCACAGTGGACGATCCGGTTTTTGATCTCGTCGGTGATATGGGGGATCACCTGGACCGTTTTCCCGAGGTAGTCGCCCCGTCTCTCCCGTTTGATGACCGTATCATAGATCTGTCCTGAGGTAGCGGTGGAAGCGCGTGAGAGGGGAGAGGTGGTATACCGGTAGTAGTGGCCAAGGTCGAGATCGGTCTCGACTCCATCATCGGTGACATAAACCTCGCCGTGCTCAAAAGGGTTCATCGTCCCGGGATCGACATTGAGGTACGGGTCGAGCTTGAGCATCGCAATCGAAAACCCTTTCTTTTCGAGGAGCATGGCGATGGAGGCGAGAGTGAGTCCCTTCCCTAAAGAGGAGACGACACCACCTGTGATGAAGATATATTTTCTTTGCATAAGATCTCTTCTACTTTTTTGAGTTCTTCGGGAGTGTCTACACCGACTCCCCCCTCCTCGACAAGGCAAACATGGATCGGCTTGCCCATCTCGAGAATTTTCAACTGTTCTAGATCCTCTGCCCTCTGGAGGGGGCCCTCTAGGAGGGTTTGGTAGGTGAAGAGGAACTCCCGACGGAAACAGTATACACCGATATGGCGGTAAGCGTCAGGCATTTCTTTCTGGAAGTGGGAATAGGGGATGGGAGCTCTGCTAAAATAGAGGGCTCTTCCGAAAGAATCAAATACACACTTTACAATAGAGGGGTTGGCTACCTCCTCTCGATCGAGAATTCTCGTAACTGGGGTAGTGAGGAGGGCATCAGGAGTTGCTTCGAGCTTTTCAATTAGAGTATCGATCACGCGGGGGTCTAAGAGGGGCTCATCTCCTTGGAGATTGACCACGATTTCTGCTTCAGGAAAATGGGATCCGATCACCTCTGCTGTCCTATCGGTCCCGGTGGGGCAGCTCTCGGAGGTCATAAACGCCTTGCCTCCAAAAGAGTGGACATGATCGAGGATCCGATGGTCATCTGTGGCGACAACAAGAGCATCGAGGAGTTGGCTTTGGGCAGCCTGCTCATAAGTCCTTTGTACCAAGGACTTTCCTAATATGTCAGCTAGTGGTTTACCAGGGAAACGACGACTCTTCCATCTGGCTGGGATGACGCCTACTCTTTGCATGCGTAGAAGTATGCCAAAAAACCTTTTAACTTGCAAGGGGAACAAATTCAATAACTAATAAAACTATTTTTCACAAATAAAATAATAGTTTAATATTTATATTATACGACGAAATTAAATAACAGGATTTATCATGAGCATTCTTCCAAACAAACTTCTTTTAAACATTCTCGCATGTGGAATGGTCCTTACCTGCCCCCTTCACGCCGGACCACTTGCCCAAACAGCGACCAAAAATGGGACAACCACCACCAATTCTACCAAGCAGTTCCAAGATTGGAAGACGTTCACCGCAGAGAAAAATGGGTTTTCTGTCTCTCTTCCAGTAGAGCCTGAGCATGTGGAGCAGACTATCGAGATCCCGAAAACCGATCTAAAAATCTCCTACGACACCTACCTCAGTGAGCCAAACGAGGACTCTGTCTACGTGATCTCTGTTTGGAACTACCCAAGCGAAGTCGACATGTCAAAGCCAGAGGTGAATCTCCAGGATGGGTTTGGGGGGATGTTATCAGCCCTTCCTGGATCTGAAGTTCTTGCGATGAAGATGACCAAGGTCGGTGGATTTGATGCTCTTGAGTTCCTCGTGAAAAACGAAGAGATCTACTTCCAGGGGGAGCTGATCTTAGTCCACAACACCCTCTACCAAGTCTTCACCGTCTACAAAGGGGGACAGGATATGACAGACAACTACACCCACTTCATCGACTCCTTCAAACTAACCGACACCGACAAGCAGAAGGTGGCTCCGAAAGCAAACGGAAGAAAAGTCCGCGTTTAACATAGCTACATGAATGTGATCCAATAAATTTTTAATAACAAAAACCAGTCCCTACACCATGATCTTGAAGTGACCCCCTTGACATAGGGCTGGATTGTTGAGAGATCTATGCTTATGATTCTTTTCCCAGCTCTCATTACACCCTTCTTTGGCGTAGATGAGATAGCCGAGGGACTTAAGTCGCTTCAAATATTGGGGGAATTTCTTTACAAACTCTCGATCATTGCTGATTCCAATTTCTTCCCACATAGGATTGTCTTGTGAGTAGGAGATCTTGATTTTTCGGGCGGCTAAGAGGTCGTAGTTGTTGGCACATGCAAGCTCGGTATTGATATATTTTAAGATTTTTTTGAGATTTTTATCGAGGTTATCGGGTATATGGAGAGGCTGTTTTGCTGCCACAACGCCTCTTTCTCGATAAAATAGCCTCCTTGTCGCACGTGTATAGGGCCGGTTTTCTGCCTTCTTTTTGTGGTGTTTCATCAGCCGCGCAGGGCTTGCTAGATCAACGTCATATGTTTTAACAATATCTTGGAACTCATTGAACCACTCGTGAGGGATCATCCCAAAAAGACCGAACGCTTTGCCTGCCTGACCCCTTACAAGGCCGGTAACCGCCTTCTTGTTATCGAGATCAAAGAGGGCGATCCGTCCATCTTTTGTGAGGGCGATATTGTCGTACTTCACATCGGAAAATCCACTCTCACAGATAAAGATCGTGAGTTGCCGAAAGAGCTCGTGCATATACTCGTGCATATCTGGCTGATCGAGAGCCCACCTGAAGAGCCCACGTTGAAAAGGTAGATCACCTTCTTTCTCTTGGAGCTCGATTTTTTCCTGGAGGAGGACTTCATTGTCTAAAAGTCGTGAGCTCGGGACATAGAGGAGGTAGAGGTTCTTCTCTTGACAGATCTTTTGGGCTTTTGTCACCACGTCCTGGTCCTCTTTAGTGAAGGCGTCTTTTTCCGGCTTGGCTTTTTTCCAGATCATACCGGGAGCACCCTTCTTATGATCCACCCATCTTGTACGCCCACCACCTCCAGTTGAGACTGTTTTTTTTTTCTTTTTAGGATCGTTTAGAACTTCAAGAGCTTCCCGTTGGGCATTTGCATTGACATGATCAAGTACGGTCTGCTCCTTGGGTTTTTTGTTTCCAAAAGTCTCAAGAGCACGCTCTTTGAACTCTGCCTTTTTCCGTTCCTTTTTTTCGTGTGTAGCGTCTGGTTGGGCGTGGGTGTCGGTACGTCGCTTGTTGGAGAGATGGAGGAGGCAAGAAGAGAGGAAAGTGACCCCTCCGCCTCCACCCAAGACATAGTTGGTGATGAGGGTGTTGATCCCGTGGAGGTAGCCAAAATGAGAGAGGGCCCCTGCTATAATGGCGAGGATCCCGATGACAAGGAAGGTGATCTCCGCTTTTTTGACAGCAGGTTTGTGCAAGGCAAGGGGGCGGCAAGAGCTCCTAGCAGGTGTAGAGATTTGGTGTGCCATAAAATACTTGAATTTAGGTAAATATAGGCAATTGTAGCAAAAAATTGAATTAAAATCCATAAAAAACCCTCCAAACCAGAGGTGTAGAGGGTGTGCTTTTATGAGTTCTTAAAAAATTAGAGTGGTGTGCCGTAAGACTTCTTCTCGAGCCAGTAGTCGATCGAGACAAACCCAGGCCCAAAGCAGAGGACGAGCAGAGAGGCGTAGAGGTAGAGGAAGGGGCTTGAGGATATGAAGAGATTTGGTTCGACAAAGAAGTTGATCAAAGCCTCGCTATGGGCAGTCGCGTAGGCAACCATAAAGAGGATGGTGAGAAGAAATCCGAACCAGCGGGAAAAAAGGCCTGCAAATAGGGCAATCCCTCCTAAAAATTCGACAACAGCCACTAGATAAGCCAAAAAAGTGGGGGCAGGGATATTGAGAGAGGCAAAAAAATCACTAACCTCTGGGATACTGGCAAATTTGCCAAGGCCTGTAATGATCAGGAGACCTCCCCAGTAGAGTCTAATGAAAAGAAGGAGGAAATGGCCGATAAAATGTCCCCCTTCAGCTAGTCCAAAATTCGCTTTTTTCAACCAGTTTCCCTCAAGATTTTTTTGCATTTCTTTGACCTCCAAAGTTTTTACTGCTGGTATACGTCATCACCCCCATTTTGTAAATCAAGTTTTTCGGGTTCCCTCTGCGTTTATTTTTTTTCCAAGAGTTAGGGAGTTAAGGACCTCAAGAAATGAGGGGAAATGGTATCATATTCCCCCTCATGGAAACTGTCTGGATACAAGAAGAGCAGATCGGATACGCTGCCTCCCTCTTGCAAAGGGGAGAGCTTGTCGCATTCCCCACAGAGACGGTCTACGGACTGGGGGTCTCCCTCTCGCAACCTGATGCCATCCCCAAGGTGTACCAGGTGAAGGGGCGCCCCTCCGATAACCCTCTGATCGCCCATATCTCGTCTCCTGCTCAACTGACTCAGCTCACCACCAAGCTCCCCCCCCAAAAACTGATCGATGCGTTCTGGCCAGGTCCTCTGACCCTCGTCCTTCCCAAGCATCCCGCTCTCCCACCTCTCGTCACCTCCCACCTTCCGACGATTGCGGTCCGGCTCCCTTCCCACCCAACGGCTCGCCACTTGATCGACCTTGTCGGCTCTCCACTCCTCGCTCCTTCGGCCAACCTCTCGGGTCGTCCAAGTGCCACCTCTGCTTCCCACGTGTGGGACGACTTTGCAGGAAAGATTGCGGCGATTGTCGATGGAGGGGACTCTCCCTTGGGACTTGAGTCGACGGTCCTTCTCCTTGCGCCAAAGCCGACGATCTTGCGTCCTGGGACGATCACCAAAGAGGCGTTAGAAGAGGTTCTCCAAGAACCTGTCGCCTATGCCGATCCGAAAACGGCAGAGCCCCTCTCGCCTGGGATGCGCTACCGCCACTACGCTCCTAAAGCCAAAGTGACCTGGTTTAGTGAGGAGGCCCCCTTCCTCGCCTATCTTGAACAAAGCCGGAGTCGATTGAGAATGACCCTCGAAACCCCACAACCTGAGACTCTCTATGCCGATCTCCGTCTTGCCGATACAAACGGTTTGGAGGAGGTAGTTCTCTACTGCTCTTATGAGCTAACCCAAAACGTCGCCTTCATGAATCGCCTTGCGAAAATCGCCCCCGAAGGGGTATAGCTTGGGGTATGCCCATTGCCGATCTACACTGTGATTTGCTCGCCTATTTGGCAAGCGAAGAGGGGAGAACCATCTTCGACCCCGACCCTCATTGCTCTCTCCCCCAGCTCCAAGAGGGGGGGGTGAATCTCCAAACCCTTGCCATTTATACCGAGACGGGAAAAAAGTCGGTTGCTTTAGCAGAAAAACAGTTCACCATCTTTCGGACCCTCCCCAAACTTTACCCAGAGGCCTTTGCCCACCTTCAAGAGCTAAAAATCCCTACCCGATCGAAAAAAATCCACATCGTAGCAGCGATCGAAAATGCCTCTGGACTTTGCGGGGAGGGGGAGAATCTCGAGAATGCCTTCACCCGTCTCGATCAATATAGGGAGAGCGCCGGCCCTCTTCTTTATCTCAGTTTGACTTGGAACCAAGAGAACCGGTTTGGTGGGGGGAACCAGAGCAAAGCGGGGCTTAAAGTCGATGGGGAGCGGATGCTCGACTATTTGGACGGTTCTGGAATTTCGATTGATCTTAGCCACACATCAGATGCCTTAGCCTCAGATATTTTGAACTATCTAGACAAGAAGAGGCTTTCGATCACCCCGATTGCCAGCCACTCGAATTTTCGGAAGATCTGCAACCACCCGAGAAACCTCACCGATGAGATCGCAAAAGAGATCTTCGATAGAGGGGGGGTGATCGGGCTCAACTTTTTCAAGATGTTTGTGGGCAAAACCTTTCCAGACGACTTTATGCGCCAAGTCGACTACGCCCGCTCCATCGGGGGCTTTCGCCACCTCTGTTTGGGGGCTGACTATTTCTACGACAAAGACTTTCCCCTCATCCTCCAGCCGTTTGTCCCCTTCTTCTACCCCCCTTTTGGGGATGCGAGTACCTATCCGGCCTTTTTTGCCTATCTCAACGAGAGGTTCACGCAAGCGGAATTGAAAAAACTGGCCTACCAAAATCTCGCAAGCTTTTTTCTGCGAGAGAGGAAGAAGAGATGAAATTGTTAGCCGGAGACATTGGAGGGACCAAGACCAATCTTGCCCTCTTTGAGGAGAAAGAGGGGGACTACACCTTCTCCGAATTCAAAAGCTATCCGAGTCAAGAGTATCCCGATCTCAAAACGATCGTGGAGGAGTACCTCATCTCGCTCTCTTCCCCCCCCATACAAAAAGCGTGCTTTGCGATTGCAGGCCCGGTTCAAGAGGAGGTGTGCAGGGCGACCAATCTTCCTTGGGTTGTCGACACGAAGGTCTTGGTCTCTACCCTCCACATCCCCCATGTTTTCCTCTTAAACGATCTTGAAGCAAACGCTTGGGCATTAGAGATCTTGCCTGAAGAGAGCTTGCTAGAGATCTATCCGGGTAAAAAAAGGGGGGGAAATCGAGGAGTGGTCTCTCCCGGAACGGGACTTGGGGAGGCGGGGCTCTACTGGGATGGGGAGCGGCACCACCCGTTTGCTTGTGAAGGGGGGCACTGCGAGTTTGGGCCGCGAGATGAGCTCCAGCTCCAGCTCTCCCGCTACCTCCAAAACCGTTTTGGCCACGCCTCCTATGAGCGGATCCTCTCTGGCCCTGGCCTCCACACTCTCTATGAGTTCTTGCGCGATACGGGGAAGTACCCAGAGCCTGTCTGGCTCAAAGAGGCTCTTGGAGAGGATGACCCTTCCAAGGAGATCACGATCCATGCCCTCAACAAAACCTCAGAGCTTTGCGTCCATGCTCTCGACCTTTTTGCCAACATACTCGGCTCTGAAGCGGGAAACTGCGCCTTGAAGTTCATGGCAACAGGGGGAATCTATCTCGGAGGGGGGATCCCTCCTAAGATCTTACCAAAACTCCGCGAGCCTACCTTCTCCGAAGGGTTTGTCGACAAGGGGCGGTTCCGAGACCTTCTCGAGCAGATTCCCGTGTGGGTGATCCTCGATGAAAAAGCCGCCCTTAAGGGGGCAGCCCACTTTGTCCGGGTCAAGAGGCCTCGTTGATACGCTTGATTGTCTCCATGTGGAGCTTGAAGAGAGGGAGAATCTTCTCGTTTTTCCCCTTAAACATTGGGTCTTTTGTCAGCTCTTTAGTGAAAATATTGGCTTGGGTGGCAAGTTTTAGGGCACGTGGATGGCTAGGGGCTGCTTGGGCAAGGAGCTTTTCTACTACCTGTATTTTATGGGCAATGAATACGCGTGGTGGTAAAAAGATCGTCTCTCTTACCTTCTCTCGTTTTCCTTTCGTACACTGTACAATTTTCCACAATACGGCCAGGCACTTGATACACTCCCCATAGTTGTGATGTGAGACAACGAGGATGTAGTCGAGAATGGTCGGGAGAAGCTCTTTTTTTTTATCGTAGGGAAAAATCAGTTTTAGGTTCCCCATGCAGGAGAGGAGATTTGTCGCTAAAGGAGCGGCTCTTGTGTTGTCCTCACGGCCGAAGTGTTGGAAAGTTAACAGGAAAAAATGGGGAAGAGGAGGCGCTTTTACGATTTGGTAAAAATCGGGGAATCTCTGGTTAAAGGTAACCGAAAGGAGGTCACAATAGGTAAGGGCGATCTCCTCTTTCCTATCAACCAGATATTCAAGAAGGGAAATCCCCAGGTTCCACCAGCTTTGATTGGTGGGTTGGCCCCTATCGAGGGCATCCGTCCATAATTTTACAGCTCGAGAGGCTCTCAAGGGAGTTATGTGTCGCAGAAGAAAACGGATCACCTTCTCATATTGAATATCGGTGGGTAGAACGAGTTCTAACATCTCAAGAAGGGAGTCGAGCTCTTTTAGTGGTTGCGGTTCCATCTTCCTTGCGAGGGTGTTGATAAGAGGGCCGATTTGGATCCAAGTGTTTGGTGGATGTGGGAGTGCAATAAAGACTTCTGCTATTTTTTGGGCATCTTGAATATGGGACGATCGTGAGGAGGAAAACAACATCTCCAAATAGGGGAGGACGAACTCTGGCTGTAGTGCCAATCCCTCAACCGGTAGCTCAAGCACAACTTTGTAGATATCTTCAACAGAGGAAAGAAGATTCAGGTCACCACTTGCCAGAAGAGCGGCACCTTTCATGAGTAGAGCATACCCTTTAACAACTTCCTCAATAGCACAATCTGTTTCGTTGTCATAAATGTTCTGAAAAGCATCGAGATTGTGGAGACACTCAAGAATTTGGGGATTTTTTTCAGAGATCCACTGCTCAAGGAGCATGTTGCAGAGGGGCAAAAGGACCCTCTTCTCTAACTGTAAATTGGTTACGACGAGGTGGTAGGTCTCCCCTAACTTTTTGGGAAGATGTCTTTTGATTGCAATAAGTGCAAACTGCCACAGTTCGGTAGGAAGTGTCTCGAGATGCTCGATGTGTCTAGTTACGATCCCGTGGATCCATCCAGCCCATCTCTTTTCAGAGCTTTTGAACTCTCCGACCATGATAAGGCCATGGACAGTCTCTAGGAAATACGACGCCATCTCTTCCCCCTCTGGAAGGGGATTTGCAGTAAACCAGCCGAATAGGGTAGAGGCGTTGCTGTCTTGGTATTTCTCGTCGAGGTTTCCTTTCAGGTAATGGAGAAGAACTTGGTCACAAGGCAAGAGAGGGGATGTATGGGCGACTTTGAGAAAAAGCTCCCAGCAAAGGGGCCAGTCGAGCTTTCCTTCATTTTCCAAATTGGGGAGAAGGGCTAGCCTCCCGGCTGCGTCGAGCTGATCGAGAAGCTCTTGTAGGAAACCACACTCGGAGAGGGGAAAAAAGAGCTCTTTTAGCAAAAAGAGAACCGTGAAGGTGCTAGTTCCCCCTTTTCGGGAAAGGGTGAGTATCCACTCTTTTGCAAAGGGGGCCCCCTGAAGAGTAAAGGAGGGGAGTACCCCTTCCCCAAGGAAGCTCTCCCACTGCTCTTTTCCACCAACACTTCCTTGCAGAATGGGGTAGACGAGGAGCAAAGAGCGCTCGGCAAGTGTCACCTTGGATTCTTTGGAGGCATTGGGGTCTGCAAATAAAAAGAGCGTTTTTAAGTAGTTGAGAAGAGGGGAGGAGGTTTCACTTGAGGCTGAGAGGTGCGAAAAGGTGCACCATCTCTCTGGATCTGCCACATTTCCTTCACTCTGTGGAGGAAGAAGGGTGAAGAGAAGCTCGATGAGCCTCTTTTCTTGCTCTTGGGTAACGTGATTTGAGAGCTCCTCGAGGGCGTGATAGGGATCTAAGGGGAGTTGGAGAGTTTGGTCGCTTAAGTGAAGAAGTGCGGTGTTGTCTGAGATCTCTATCTGCATCGAGGGATGAGAGGGAGAGCGGCGGACATGCTGCAAAAATGCCACGACTTGGAGAAGATCTGCTACCACAGAGAGGGGGATTTCTTCTACAACCATTGCGTGCTTCAGGGTCTCGTAAACCTCTTCCCCTTCGATGAATTGGCAATGTGTCACAAGTGAGACAAAAAGCTTCTCTGCCTTCTGATCTTGAAACGAAAGGCAGTAGTTCCAGGCAAAGGCGAACCGCCCTCTTGCAGAGTCTCCGTAGTGTTTTTTAATCGAGGCTTCGAGAGACTTTTTAGGGCGGAGGTTGTCTATTTTGGAAAGTGAGGGCTGGACAAACCCCCTACACTTCAAAAATACCGATTCGATCTCTCGATTCGCTTTTGGGAAGGTGGAATCTCGGATCCAGCCGAATGAGAGATGGAGAAACGATTCTAGCGGTTTTTTTTGAAAAGAGTAGGGGATGAGGAAGGGGGTGCCTCCATCGATCACTTGCTCCAAAGAGAGGAAGAGATCGTCACAGCTAAAATTGGGCGTATAAGGGATTTGGGAGAGGATCCAGGTAGCTTGGGTATCCGTAAAAGAGAGGTGGTGGATCTTCCCATTTGTCTTGCAAGTAAGAGATGTGCTCGACGAAACGTACTCTTTTAGATTGGAAACCGGAATATATTCTTTTTTCTTTTGGCGAAGAGAATAATGAGCTTGGGTCGCAAGGTGTTGGTGCAAGGCCTCTGGGACTTGTTTTGGTTCGAGGGTTTCCTCTTTCTCTTGTATGAGAGAGTGGATGGGTAGGGGGGAGTTAGGAGAGGTTTCGGGGTGGGAGATGTAAGGGATGAGATGGTCGAGTCCTAGATCAGCAAAAACCCGCTTTGCATATCCTGTTTGGACAAAGAGGAGGTGGGCAACATGTTCTCCGATGATTCGTGGGGGGAGGAGACGAAAGGGGAAGTTTTTCTCTTCTCGAGATTTTTTCCCGAGCCCGTCCATCATCTCAGCAAGAGAGGCAGTGTAGGTATGGGGGCCAAGGGTGAGCGTGAGGGGGGCAAACAGGCTCTCTTTGAGAGAGGAGCACTCCTGCTCATTGAGAGAAGGGAGAGGGTATCCGGTGTATTCTAGGGTGATCTCACCTGAAGGGGTGAGGATGTTTTTTTCTACAAGGCCCTTTAGGAGGGCCTCTCGTGGGCCGTGGGAGGGGGGTGTTTGGGGAACGAGGAGTGGAGGGGTGCTAACAGGGAGAGGTGGAGGTGGCGGAGAGTCGGTGAGTGAAGGTGTCGGAATAGCCATAAGGGTGGGATCATAGGATAAAGAGAAAAAAAAGAACAGTCTTTACCGTTAGAGTAGAGGCGGGTTAAACACCCACCTCTACTCTAACGGTAAAGAATCCACCTAAGACTCCTGCCTTCGTGTTCTTCGTGGCCAAGAAAATATTTTGTTGGTATAGTGGGGGTATGAAGAAAGAAGCGAAGATACTCTCCCAGGAGCAGCAGCAAGTCGATTGGGCAATCGCTCTTTTTCTCTTCTATCTCTCTCTTGTGGAAAAACGGGGGATCGTAGAGGCGAGCTATCTCGAATCTCTAAAGACTCCGCTCCAAGCAGATGGAGAAGCACCCCCTGAGGCAAAAAAAGAGCTCCTCAATGAGCAGATTTGCGCTTTGAATGCCCACGAAAAGACCCTTCTCGATGCGACCAAGTACTCTCCTTTCCCTCCTTTCTCCTTTGCGGTGGGGGAACACAAGCTCTCTGGTATTCTCGAGCAGCTCGATATGGTCGAGAGGACCTTAACTGAGACAGCAGAGGTGGGAATCATTGAGTGGAAGGAGGAGGGGGAAGTATTTTCCTCTTTTCTTCTTTTGTTTCGTAAGTTAGAAAAAGGGGAGATCCTTCCTGAGGAGGCGATGGCTCGTTTGGCAAGCGAGCTAGAGAAGGTCAACCTTCGGTTGTCAAAGCCGTACACCTTCCCTCTTCCAGATATCAGTGCGTATGAATCATGAGGTAAACATATGGTAGAACCTGTCTCTCCCCAATCGATCCCTCCCTCCAATTACCAAAGCCAGTCTCCAGAAGAGCAGAAAAAGCTCTTCAGCATCCAATTTGAGACCTCGGTGATTGGGATCTACCTCTCGGTCCACCAGATGAACGGGAATCTAGAACACCAGAACAATGCGATTAAGAAGGGGGCAAAAGGGGGGCAAGACCCCGAGCAGCTCTCTCCTCAGATTAACCAGCTGATCGACCAGATCAACCAGGCCGTTCCTGAGAACCCCACACTTCCCTCCTTCCACTTTGCCAGCAGCGGCAATGAGCAAGCGGCCATCAGCGGCTATGCCCACTCTCTCTCTTCGATTTTACAAAGTACAGTGCCTGCCCAAGCAAGCGGAACGATCGCCCAGCTAAACACCCTCGCTTCCCAAGTGGAAAAGGGGCAAATCCCGACCCCAGCAGCCCTCGATCAGCTCAATCAGCTCATCGGCCAGACGAATCAGGCCCTTCCACCAGCTTTCGACAAAGTCCCTAACCTTCCCTAGTTATGAAGTCCCACGCAACACGTTAGACGGTTGAGAATCATGGTGGCTGTGTAGACACTTCCCGCCCCGATAAAGGCATATGATACAGGAGGTGAGATGGAGAGAACCCCAACCGCCCCGAGAATTCCTAAGGTAAGTAGTGCGATAGCGGTGATCCAGTCGAGGGTGATGGTGGTATTTCTGCTGCACCCTTTCAGTCCCGAGTTTGTACAATTTCCGATTGATTCGATGATCATAGATGTCCTCCTTGCGAGCGTTTATGAAATATTCATACACTCCCATGAGGATTTATGCAATCTTTTTAGACATACTTTCCGTTGATGATCCTATTTTTTTCAAACTTGTAGAGTTCGACTGTCGCTTTTTTTACGAATGACTTTTCGCTCTTCTTTAACTCCTCCACAAATTCCCCGACGGTATCTTTATTCAAGGCTTCCTCCAAGACTTTACCGTCGCCTGTATCTTTATCGTTCAGGACTTGGATGAAAAAGCCCATCTTTCTCCCCCGTACTTCAGCAACGACGTACATCTGCGAGACGGGGGACTTGGGATCCACCTCGAATGTCATCTTCTTCTCAACGTTTGGCAAAGTTTCCTTTTTATTTTGAGATTGAGATAGGGTTTGAGGATATTTCTCTGTTGCATCCGTAAGTGTTCCTGCTATAGTTCCTCCACCTGTCTCCATCACTGCTGTCACTGTCGTCAAGCCATTTCCAGCAACCTCTACGCCTGGAGGGGGCTCTTTATCCTTGAGCTTTGGATCATCGGGATTGTGTTCAGGAAGGGCCATCGCGTGCAAGTCGAAGCTAAACTGTTTAGCCAGCAAATCGGTATTGTCAAACACCAAGTGGTAGACTTCAGGCTCGGGCCCTAGGAATTCCTGAAAATTCTTGTGAAACACATGCGCATGAGTCGATGGGAGCCTCACCCCCATCCTTGGCTCAGGACTTTCTCCCTCACGCTCCCCTTCTAGAACTGTAAGCATCGGAAGTTGGGGAATCTCGTGTGCCTCATTGTCCTTTACGTGATCCGTTGCTAGATCGGCAGGTTTACTTGGTGTAGCCTTATTCATTGCTTGCTCCCAGGAGGCTGGAGTAGCATGGATGTTTTTGGTAAATCCTTTGGGTTTCTCGATTGGGTTAGCTGGTGGGTCGTTGTTTTCTGAGGCTTTGATGTCGAGGGCTGTGTCCATGGAGACGATGTTTTGGATGACAAGAAGGGAGGGGACTCCGATGGCGATTCCTTCTGCGACCTTGAAGGCGGTTGGGGAGAGAAATGGAGCCCGGGCATTTAGTGCAAAGACGGAGATTGCAGCAGCTCCAAGAAGGGCGATGACAAGCCATTGGACTAGCACACTTTTGGTAAATGCTGTCTCCCGGTTCCGAACTCCATGATAGCCGAGATATCCCACGAGGCCCACGCCAAGAACTCCTCCAACCCCGTACAGGACGAAATCAAACCCTTTCAAAACAGCAGGAGAGGCTCCAGTGGCGGAGGCGATTATCAGTCCAACAACGGCGATTGCACCCAAGGCAACCGCCCCTTTCCACCCCCGTTTTAGTACTTTCTTAAAGGTTTTCCCTTTGCTTGAGCCTTCGTTTACATGCGGATTAGATATTACACTATTGGAGGGACTAGAACTATCATAACTACTATCTACTGAGTTCATAGAATTCTAATACTTTGGTTGTTAATGGTGACATTATATCAAAAAAATGCTTTAAAATCCAGGAAAAAGTCACTCTTTCGGATTTTTTTTGAGCTTGTAGTAGAGTCTTTCCCCTCCGATGGCTAGAGTGAGGGTGATGGCAAGGGCTGTGGTGATTTTGGTGGCAAGGAATTGGGGGTGAGAGAGGAGGTGGAATCCGGATACGTACTGTCCGATAATGAGCCCGATTCCGACGAGCACAGCAGCTACAAGGGTTGTGACCAGGAGTGACTTAATACTCTTTTTAATTTTTTCTTTCCGTTGACTTGACCTATAATCCTTCACAGATAAAACATCTGCTGTACCGTACATAGGTTTTTTCCTCCATTTTTTATAGCAATTATAAAGATATATAGATTAAATTTCAAGATAAAAATTTTGGAATAAATGGGGTGTGTGTGGCATCTTTGCGGGGAAAGTGGAGGTATCTCATGATCAAATCGTCAAATTTAACGTGGATTGTCGTCTCTGACCTGAAGAAGGCAAGAGAGTTTTTTGTGAAAAAAGTTGGGCTAAAAGAGCTCACTTATGCTGAGGAGTTTGGTTGGGTTGAGCTCTCAGGGGCAGAGGGGGGGAGTCGTATCGGGCTTGCCGAAAAGAACGATATCGATGGCCTTGAGCCAGGGATCAATGGTGTGATCACCTTAACTGTAGAGAACCTGGAGGCTTCCTGTAAGGAGTTCCAAGCTAAGGGGATAAAGCTCGTAGGGGAGGTGATGGAGGTTCCGGGGCACGTGAAGCTCCAAATGTTCCAAGACGATGATGGCAACTACCTCCAACTCGTCGAACGCCTCGAAACTGAATAGACCGGTATTGACTATATTTCATCCCACCACAGATCACGGAGAAAAAAAATCCTCTCCGTGCTCTCTGTGCTCTCTGTGGTTGTATTTTTCTTTAAAAACTCGTGTCCCAAAAGCTTTGGCATGGATCTGGCTCCAAGTTTTGTGAAAGACAAAGCAGGAGCTGACAAGTGCGGAAGATCATCATCGCCAACCAAAAAGGGGGAGTAGGCAAAAGCACCACAACCCTCAATCTAGGAGCCGGGCTAGCACGCCAAGGGAAAAGAGTCCTTCTTGTCGATGCTGACCCCCAAGGACACATCTCCCTTTCCCTCCGTATTTCCACCCAAGATAAACCGACCCTCGCTGAACTCCTCACACAAGAGACCACAATCCCCGAGGACGTGATCCAAAACACCTACATCCCTGGGCTCGATCTGATCCCAAGCGACTTATCTCTTGCTGTTGCCGACCTCAAGTTAAGTACCCTTGCTGCAAAAGAGTTCCGCCTCCGAAATAAGCTCCTCAAACTGACCTCCTCTTATGACTACATGCTCGTCGACTGCCCTCCCACTTTCGGGAACTTAACGATCAACGCTTTTACAACTGGAGAGGAGATCCTCCTCCCTCTTCAGCTTGGCTATTTGAGCCTTGAGGGAGTCAACAACTTCCTCGATTCGGTCTCTCTTGTCAACAGAGAGGTCAACACCGTGATCCAACACAAAATCGACCTTCTAGGAGTCCTCGTCACGTTCTACGATATCCGGACCAAGCTCGCCCGTGAGATCTACTCCTCGGTAAGCCAAATCTTCCAGAACAAACTCCTCCAAACAAAAATCCCTTCCAACATCAAGCTCAACGAAGCCCAGTCGCAAGGGAAGGCGATCTTCGACTACGCACCAACGAGTAAAGGGGCGCTTGCCTACGCCGCTCTTACAGACGAAATCATCCAACAAAGGAATCACCCATGAGTTCAGGAATCAAAAGCGCTGCTGAAAAAATGAAAGAGAAGATCACTCTGGGAGGCTTCTCGATCGAGCCTACCCCAACAGCCCGGAAGATCTATACGATCACGAAAGAGGACGCCTTCCGTCTCCATACACTCCTCACCAAGCGGCTCACTCGTGGCGAAAATGCCTCCCTCGCATCCGTTTTTTCCGAAGCTATTGCCCTCCTCTACTCCCAAGAAACCTAAAAGCCCGAGAGTGTTGAAAAACGCAAGTGGGAAAATGTCACTCCGCCCCCATAAAGCCTAGAATTCAAAAATCTATACTATATCCTGTCGCCTTTGGCGATCCTATCATCTTGTTTTTTTATGTGTTATCCTGATTTTACATAAATGCATCTTGCAATCATTTTTGAAAATCTGTTAAGATGTTTCTTTCGAAATCCTTAAAAATGGAGGAAGTACCGTGGTTATAGATGCATGTAAACGCGGCCTAGAATATGGTTTTACAAACGACTTTACGAAAAATTTTATTGAAGGCAATATTGAATGGGATCTCACTATTGCAGGCAAGATTGAAGACGATCTCACTCTCGCAGACGGGATCAAAAAGCATGTGGGGGCAAGAGCGGCCCATCTTGGGACCGTCCCCCTCTCTGTGGTCTCTGGAATAGCCGATACGATCATCGGGGTAGGAGCTGGGATCCCCTTTATCTTTGCCCGGGGAAAATCTGATACACTAGATAAGGTCGTCAGAAAACACCTAATTAAGGGAACAGATGAGCTGCTGGCACGCCCTTACCTCAACCTCCTCCGGACAATCAATCCAGATGCAGAAGTAGAACGTGATCTCGAAGATGTAAGCTTCTTAGGCAAAGTTAGTAAGACCAAGCACAACGGTTGGCTGACCCGTATTGCGCAAAAGAAAATTGGGAAGTTGGCAAAAAAGTGTGCAAAATCTGACAATTGTGTGAAGAAGCATGTTCTTTCTC
>JAAKFR010000159.1 GCA_011064985.1 Chlamydiota bacterium | reverse complement strand
AAGGAGGAGGGAGGCGGGGTGCTGAAGGAGGTTTTGCAAGGTTTTGAGGAACTGGGCTGCCAAAGCTCCATCGACGACACGATGGTCGGCAGAGAGGACGAGGGTCATCTGCTTGCCCGGAACTACGCTTCCCTTTCGGACAACAGCCACCTCTTCGAGCCCCCCGACAGTGAGAATGGCGGCTTGTGGGGGGTTGATCACAGCGGAAAATTCAGTGCTGGTCTCTATTCCTTCATCAGTCCAATGGGGGGAAGAATCTTAGGTTCTAAGATCGAGCGGGACTGGAACGGTGGAGAGCCGATGTATAACTCAACAGGGATGATCTTTGGAGCCGATTCCGCAATGGACATCTCTCGCTACCAAATCACAGATGGAGACCTAGCAAACAACCTCCACTCCTTTACCAAACAATGCCTCCTCTACGACATAACCCTTGGACGCTACACCCTAGACGAAATCAAAAAAGCCTCAGACCTTTGGAAATTCTTTGAAGAAAACACCTCAAAGGTTCGTATCTTTCCCTTCTACCCAACAGGGGAATACCTCTCCTGTAAGCAAGCCATCCAAAAAATGACCCCCCTCTTCGAAAAAGAGAAGGGATACTATGGCCAGCTCGACGCCTGCCGCAACCTCCCCCTTACCTACCAAGCCCTCACCGGCATGCAAAAAGAGAGAGAAGAGCTCATCTCCCAACAACTCATGATGAATGTCCTTCTAGACGAATATGGAGGCAACTCCTTTGCCTCTGAGAGAGCCCACCTCCAACAACGAAGTACCTACCAAACCCTAGGAGTCCTTGCCTCCAGCAGCCTCGTCACCCTAAGAGCTGTCATCGAAGCCCTCGTCTATGCTGCCTTCATCTTCATTCTCCCACTCTCTGTCCTTCCTGGAGGAGTCAAGTTCCTCTCCACGCTCCTCTTCTTCTTTCTACGTGGAAGAGCCACGAAAAAGAAACAACACATATCGGGGAAAAAACAAATTTCACCCACCCTCCTGAAAATCCAACTCCATCTCAAGAGAAAAGCCTCTCCCATTAAAATCGGTCCCATGCCCCTTCTCAAAGGGATCGAGACCCAACACATCCTCGTCACAGGAGGAACCGGAACAGGCAAAACCAACTCCTTCCACCACATTTTGCCCCAAATCCGCTCTCAGAAAACCATTATCCTAGACCCCACAGGACTCTTTGTAGAAAAGTACTTTGACCCTACCCAAGACATTCTCCTCAATCCCTTTGATCCAAGAACAGCACCCTGGCACCCTTGGAGTGAATGTACAACCATCTTCGATTACGACACCCTTGCAGAGAATCTCATCCCGCAAACCCTAAGCGACCATGAAAACTACTGGAGAACAGCCGCCAGAACCCTCCTCTCCATCCTCATACAAAAGCTCTCCGATACCAAAAGAACCTCAGAGCTCCCCCACTGGCTCCTCTATCAACCACTCGACAAGCTCGCCGAGTTCCTTGAAGGGACCAAAGCTGCTGCTCACATAGATATCCACTCCGAGAAAACAGCCGCCTCCATCCGGTCTGTTGCCGCCGCCTACCTCACCTGCCTAGAACACCTTCCAGACACCACCACACCCTTTTCCATCAAAACCTGGATCCAAGATCCAAGCCCAGGCTGGCTTTTCCTCTACACCAAACCCTCTGAAAGAGCCACCCTCGACCCACTGCTCTCCTCCTGGTTTTCTACCGCTACAAGAAGCTTCCTCAGTCTCTCCCCAGACCTCAAAAGACGAATATGGTTTATCATCGACGAACTCTCCATCTTCCAGAAACTCCAAGCCCTTGACTCACTCATCACCGAGGGGAGGAAATACGGAGCTTGGCGCCCTCCTAGCTCTCCAAAGCCCCGCCCAGCTCGAAGAGATCTATGGCAGAGCCGCCTCCCAAACAATCCTAGGGAATTGCGCCACCCGCCTCATCTTTGCCGAGCACGACCCCGAAACCGCTCAAAAGATCTCCCGCTCCCTTGGCGAAACTGAAATCAAGGAGTACCAAGAGGGGATCTCCTACGGCGCCCACCAAGTCCGAGATGGCGTCAACCTCTCCCTCCAGTCGAAGAAAGCCTCCTCATCTCTCCCACCCAAATCCAAGCCCTCGAAAACAACCACGCCTACCTCAAACTCCCCGGCAACACCCCCATCACCAGGGGCTTTTCACTAGAAAAACTTGATGCTTAACAAGTAGCTGAAGTAGAAAGCATTGCATTTTTCTTCTGGCAGCAGAAAAGAATGGCGAAATCAGGGGATGTCCTAAGTGATTGATTT
>JAAKFR010000158.1 GCA_011064985.1 Chlamydiota bacterium | reverse complement strand
ATCTCTTCGAAGATTTCTTCAATGGAGTGATCGATATTCTCTTCATGCCTGTCTTTGAAGGGGCGATGAAGCCGACAGCATTTTCTCCTCACTTTGAAAAAATCATCACCGAGCAAGGAAATGAGCTTGCAGAAGCGCTCGATGCGCTTCGGGGCAATGAGACTGTTACCCTTGAGGAGATACGGGATGCCGTAGTGACAGCAGTCAACGGTCTGAAGGGGGCATTCGAAGAACTCTATCCTGATTAAAGTTGGCATGGCGCTTGCATGAATAGTAGATACAAACCTTGGAGGGGAATGATGTCTACACATGCATTGGAAAAGAAAATTGCGTATCTGGAGTTTGTCAACGACCAACTCTCATCTGAAATTCATTATGTCGATCAGCTGCTGCGGATCATCGGCTTTACCAATGGCCTCGAGACGATCAAAAGCGCCGCCCAAGAGGTCCTAGACGAAGAAAACCTCTCCGAGTAAATTTTAACCTCCTTAATGAGGACTCCCCCTCATCCGAGCGGGAGTCCTTTTTTTCTTTGCGCCCTTCGTGGTTAGGAAGCCGCCAAATACCTTTTGCTACCTTTCCTTTTTATTCCCTTCTGTGGCATCCTGGGCTTATGTTTTGGGACAAGCACGACTCATGGGAAAAGGCAGAAGCGGCCTGGGAGAAGGGAGCTCTCTCGGCCAACCAAACACGTCCCCTCAAAACCCTGAAATCTCTCCCGCAAATGCCAGGGGTCACGCCGAAGACAGCAAAGAACCTCAAATGGAAGGCCTTCAAATACATGGTCGCCCATGACAAGGGGAGGAAAATCACCCGCCACTTCCTCAAACACCCGTTTCGCTACGGATTTCGGTATCTCACCTCTCTCGTGCGAAACAAGAGCTACCGCATCGAAGATGACTTCTACTTCTACGGCCTCAAATCCTTCCATGCTTTCGAAAAGCTCTATAACCAGAAAAACACCCTCCTGGTCGTTGGCTTCTCCTACTGCCAAAAGCCATTTGAGTGCCCATCAGGTCGTTTCACCGATCGGTGTATCCGCGATCCGGAAAACCCTATTTGCCGCCAGTGCGATATTGGGAAAACCCTCCACGCCCTCCCTCAAGAGCGGACTGTGCCGCTTTTGATCCCCACCATCCACTACATCGGAGAGAAGGTCTTCGACCTTGTCCACGCCAACCCGAAAAAAAGGGTCCTCTTTTTGATCACAGCGTGTGAGATGACCCTCAAGATGTTTGGGGATTATGGAAATATGGCAGGAGTACAAGGGATTGGGGTACGCCTCGATGGACGAATCTGCAACACGATGAAGGCTTTTGAGCTCTCAGAAGGGGGGATCAAACCGGGCTTAACAGTCGTCACGCCCCCGACTCAAGAGAAGCTCCTAGGCCTTATCCGCCGCATCCGCACTCCTGCATGAGGAGATGCTTCTTCCGGAAGGGCTTATTCCCCGCCTTTGGATCGAAGGGACGCAGGCGAGGAACCTCCTTGCAGCTCTCGCAGCAACACCCTCTCTCCTCCTCGACACAACTTGGACAGGCTAAGAAGAGGGTGTTGCAGTCCATGTTAGCGCAGTTGTAGTAGGTATCGGAAGAGGCTTCACAGAAAGAGCAGCTCGAGATCGGCACCGCCTCCTTCCCGTCGATCGGAATTGCAAGCCGGTCGTCAAATACGAAGAGCTTCCCCTCCCAGTGGGCACTCCCCTCTTCTAGACCATACTGGATCACCCCTCCGTCTAGTTGGTAGACGTCTTGAAACCCTCTTTTCTTGAGAAGAGCCGAGTAGAGCTCACACCGGATCCCTCCCGTGCAGTACATCATCACCTTTGTTTTCTCAGGATCGACCTCCTCAGAGAGTTTCTGGGCATACTCAGGAAACTCCCGGAATGTCTTGAGAGGAGGGGTGATAGCCCCTTTGAAATGGCCAATTGCCGACTCGTAGTCGTTGCGTACATCAAGTACGAGATACTCCCCGCTCTCGAGCATCTCCTTCCACTTCGCAGGAGGAACGTGCTCCCCCCCTTCCTGAGCACTTGCTTTCTCATCAAGGGCCACGAGCTGCTCCCGGTATTTCACACTCATCCGAGGAAAAATATTCTCGGAGCTCTCATCGATCTTAAATTTTACTCTTGCAAATCGAAGGTCTGAGCGGAGCCATTCCATGTAGCTTTTCGCCTCTTCCAAGCTCCCACTCATCTGTCCGTTGATCCCCTCTTCGGAGATGTAGATCCTCCCCGAGACATCTCGATCTTTGAAGAATTGCTTGTGGTTTTTCACCTCTTTATGAGGGTCTGTTATCTCGGTAAAAATATAATATGCTAACACTTGATACATGGCATCCC
>JAAKFR010000157.1 GCA_011064985.1 Chlamydiota bacterium | reverse complement strand
CCTTGGAAGTAACCGTAGCTTATAGGGAGAATGGTTTTCCCTCCTGTTTTGTCTTCCAAACGGAGTATATGGAAGAGGATGTTGCCATCAGAGTCTCTATAGGTGTGGCGCATCTTCTCTTGGTAGTAGAATGCAAGTCCTTTGTTGATTTGTTTGAGGGGAGGAGCTGGAATATTGGGATCTGGTTTGAGGGAGACAAACTCTTGTTCTTGGAGGGTTTTCTTATGGGCAAAATGGGTAGGTGTGAAAAGGTTGGGGGCTTCTCCTAGAAACTCTTGGGCATACTTACGGGTTTGAGAGGGTGTACAGCAAAGGGTTCGTTCTATGAGACGGAGTGGTCCCCCTCCTACTTGCTCCTCAAAGTCATAGAAAGTGCCAGCATGTGGGCCTGTGAGATTGACGGATAGAGATCCTTTAGAGCCAAAGCGCATCCCTTTGTGATCTTTTCTGGTGGGGCCATCGGGAAAGAGTTTGTAGAGAAGGGTCTCGAAGTGCTCTTTGAGCTCAGCGTTGAGGTCTCGGGTGTTTTTGTTGAGTTTTTGTTCGTGCCTGGCAACCCGTTCGAGAAGGTATTCGAGGCTTTTTGGGGTAAGGGCTGCTTTGAGTTCTTTGGGTTTGCAAGCGCGGTGGAGTTCAAAGGCGTGTTCGTTTCTTACTCCGCAGGCTTTTTGCCACTCGGAGAAATGGGGGCTCTTTTTTTCTGAGAGTTCTTCTTCTGATTTGACGATGGTGTAAAGGGTAGAGGCTTTTTCTACTGACTGGAAGTAGGTTTTGAGAAGGGGCTGCTTCTCTTCTGGGAGAGGTGTCCGCTTTTGTGGTGGTGGAGGGGGTTGTTTTGGTTTCTCAAGGTTCTGGAAGTTGAGTTCTTTGGTCTCTTCTTCTTCAAAGACGACTTTCTGGACGGTACCAGGAGACTTTTTTTCTTCGATTTCTGGGTTGAAAAAGGTTTGGGAGGGGCGTTTGTCTTGGGTTTTTTGGGCTAGTTGCTGGGTTTTTGTGGTGATCTCTTCCCAGGCAGAGAGTCCAAGGCCTTTGAGTTTTGAGGTCAAAGAGGGGGAGGTTTTGAGGTTTTGGATTGTTTGTGTTTTAAGGTTTTTGGCGTGTTCTTTTTCTAGGTCAGAGAGGATGAGATAGTCGAGCGTTGATTCTTTGGGATGGTGTTTGTAGGCTTGTCTTTTGAGGTCTGAGATGTTCTTGGCTTCTTCTTCTGAGACGAAATATTCGACGTTCTTGATGTGACGTGTGAGACCGACATAGAACATTTCTTTGTTCATGAGGGTTGAGTGGAGTACGTATGCTCTATCGACTGTTCTCCCTTGTGAGCGGTAGTAGGTGGTAGCGTAGCCGAGTTGAAAGCTCTGGTAGGTGCGAGGATCAAAAGTGATGCGTCTCCCCTCTTGGGTTTGGACGGTGAATCTCTTTTCAGAGGCTTTGACTAGGATGGCTTCTAATCCATTGGTGACTCCTAGCTCTGAGTCATTTTTTCGGAATTCGATCCGGTCTCCACAACTTAGGTAGAGTTTTCCGAAGGCTGTTTCACATTGGTACTCTTTCTCTTCTAACTCCCCTACTTGTCTTCTGTATTGACGGGCAAACTCATTGAGGGTGCGGATCTCTTTGTTTGAGTGGGCCAAAATGAGGGTTTTTTCGTTGGGATTGGTGAGGTTGTTTTGGGCCCAGGCTTTGACAAGGGTTTCGATGGCGTTTTCTTTTGTGGGTGTCCATTTGAGATTACCGAGTTTACAGATGGAGTCGAGGGCCGCGCTCATCTCACCATGGGCGAGTTTTTGGGCAATTTCTCTTTGGCTCTCTTCTTTTTGTCTTTGGATGTTTTCTAGGTGATGAGCTCCATATTTTTGTGAGAAAAAGTGGAATCCGACTCCCCTTTCGACTGAGGACATTTGGGCAGAATTTCCTGACAAGATGAGTTGAGCGCTGTGTTTGTAGGCTTTTTTGAGGAGCTCAAGTAGTGGGCGAGAGCCGAGTTTTCCTGCTTCGTCTAGGATCCAGACTTCGTTTTTTTGGATGGTGCGGGAGCCGTTTTGTAGAGAAAAGAGGAAGCGGTAGACGTTTTCAGCTTTTGAAAAGCCTTTCTCTTGGAGAACTTGGGAGGTGGCGCTGTCGGGTCCAAATCCTCTCACATGGTGTCCTTCGGATTCGTAGGCTTGCTTGAGGGCGGTTAGGAGATAGCTTTTGCCAGTACCTGCGTGTCCTTCCAGCAGAGCGAGTTTTTTCCCT
This sequence comes from Chlamydiota bacterium, assembly GCA_011064985.1. GTDB lineage: Bacteria > Chlamydiota > Chlamydiia > Chlamydiales > JAAKFR01 > JAAKFR01. The sequence goes on along the minus strand of JAAKFR010000157.1, from coordinate 134 downwards.
TGGAGGATCGCCTGGAAGGCTTGTTTTTGCTCGATAGTGAGTTTGGAGGAGAAGGTTTCAGAGGGGCTTGAGAGTTTACGGGTTGGTTGTGCTATGAGGCGATCGGCTAGTCTTATGATTTGCTTCTCTTCTTG
>JAAKFR010000156.1 GCA_011064985.1 Chlamydiota bacterium | reverse complement strand
GAGAGAAGGAAGCGGCCGCAGAAGAGCTTTTGGAGGCGAGGGGAGAGATACACCTCTGGCTTCCCAAGAGGGTCATTGAGGATTTCGACCTCTTGCCAGGAGACCTCTTTTCCGATGCCAGTTCCAAGAGCCTTGACAATGGCCTCTTTAGCGGCGAACCTACCTGCTAGATGGGGGATCGGATCACTTGCCCGTTTGCTATACGCCCGCTCTTTTTCGGTAAAGATCCGTTCCAAAAAGCGGTCTCCGTGTCTTTCAAGGGCGATCCGGATGCGGGAGACCTCGATGATATCGGTCCCGACTCCTCGGAGCCCTTTTTTGGGAAATATGGGGAATAGGTGATGCCACTTCATGGAGAGTTAACACTCTTCTGCTACATTACAAAAGATGATCCGGCCAGAAGAGGTGTGTTTGACAGAGAGGACATGTGCCTCAACTGTCTCACCGATAAAATCGGCCCCTCCATTGACAACCACCATCGTTCCATCTTCTAGGTACCCGACCCCTTGCATCTCCTCTTTTCCATATCTTTGGATCTTGATTTTGAGGATTTCTCCACGGGGCATGAGGGGTTTTAAAGCATTCGAGAGGGAGTGGATATTGAACACACGTACCCCTTCGATTTGCGCCATCTGGATCCGATTGATGTCAGCAGAAAGAAGGTCGGCATCGAGAAGGCGGGCAAGTCGTAAGCTTTTTTCTGTGATCTCTTTTACTTCTGGGAAATCGGTTTCGTGGAAGCGGAGGGAGAGTTCTGGGAGTTGCTCGAGTTTTTGGACCACCTCAAACCCTCTTTTTGCTTTTCGCCGTACCTCTTCATCGTGAGACTCTTCGTCACGTTGGAGAGAACGCATTAGAAAGCGGGGGAGGATGAGCCGTTTGTCGAGTAGGCCAGAAGCTGCTAGATCGATGATGCGGGGATCTTGCAGGGCAGAAGGGTCGAGGACGATCTCTTTGCTCCTCTCAACACTGGGAGAGAATTTCACAAAAGGGATGCTCACATAGATCTCATCTGAGGCACGCAAGATCATGATCACACCGAGATAGGTGCCGAATAAGAAGAGGAAGATCTTCACGATCTCAACAAGAAAATGATCGGGATGGGCTCCTGCAATTTCGATGATCGCATCGAAGATCAAAATGAGAGCAAGTGACATCAAATATCCGATGAAAAGACCCAAGACAACAACAGTGAAGGAGCGGAGGTTGAACCGTCTGAAGAGGTGATCAATCCCCAAAAGAACTCCTCCTAAAACAAGACCTAAACCGGCTCCCCAGGCATAGGTCCAGATGGTGGGACTCTCCTCCACACCAATCGCAAAGGTGATCATGAAAATGAGACTGAGAAGTACAAATAAGATCCGGACAAAGGGGATTGCGCTTGTCATCACTACCTCTTACGTTGCTTTTGAAAAACCCTTAAGGGAGCGGAAATAGAGAGTCGCTCCATTGACGAGAGCCGATCCGATCGTCACATCGACTGCTCCTCGCGTATCTATCGTGATGGGGAGAACCTTCATGAGAAATCCCAGACCCATCATGGAGGCGATTAAAAGAAGATACCCCTTGGTATAGAGGTAGCGGATCGAGGTGGGATTGGGGAGAGAGGCGATCCGTTTTTTATGCCGCTCCACACTTTTCCCTAAGACAAATTTCCCCTTCATGTACCCTGCGAGAATTGCCGTTGAGAGGATCACGACAACAGTATTTTGCCTATTGTGAGAGAAGAGAGAATCGAGAAAGAGGAGAAGAGAGAATTTTCCTGGTTGACTCAAGTGGACAACAGGGTTTCTCAATGTCTCCATGATAAAGTGGATCCCAAGAGTTAGGAGGGACGTCCCAATCGCTAGCCAAACAAGACCGGCAATGAAAAAGAGCTTTTTGTGAGTAAACATAACGAAGAACTTGTGGTTGATCAATTTTCACAGTATAGAATATCTTTTCGTTTTCAGGTAAGGAGAAACCGATGATTGGACAAATTTCGTGGGATCCAGATAGGAATTTTTTTGTTGTTCCCTACATCCAACACCCTGTTACTTGGTATGGCCTCCTCTTTGCTTTGGGGTTTCTCGTTGGCTACTTCCTGACTAGAAAAATTTTTAGCAACTTCCTGGCTTCCCCAGATAGAACGGAGACAGAGGCAAAATTAGCAGCTGTCCAGCTCACCGACCGGTTAGCTCTTGTCACAGTGCTAGGGACAGTGATCGGAGCCCGTCTTGGCTACGTCTTTTTCTATGGGTGGCCCCACTACGTAAAGGAGCCTTTAGAGATTTTTAAGGTCTGGGAGGGGGGACTTGCAAGTCATGGAGGGGTAGTAGGCATCCTAGCAGGGCTTCTCATCTTCTTCTTCTGGAACCGGAAGAAGTATCCAGAAATCA
>JAAKFR010000155.1 GCA_011064985.1 Chlamydiota bacterium | reverse complement strand
ATCTCCATCTTGGCCATCGCTTCTCCAAGTGACGACAAAGCCCCCATCATTGAGGGGTGCTATGCTTGGGGAGTTTTGGTAGCTTGTCGTGTAGGTGTTGACCTGGAACTCTACCCCACTTTTCACTCCGCTGCTAGCATACCTCTGCCCATAGACGCCATAGAGATCCCCATCTTGTTGGCCACCGCTTTCCCAAGTGACGACAAAGCCCCCATCATTGAGAGATGCTACGCTTGGAAGCTGTTGGCTGTTTATCGTGTAGGTGTTGATCTGGAACTCTACCCCACTTTTCACTCCGCTGCTATTATCATACCTCTGCCCGTAGATGCCATAGAGATCCCCATCTTGGCCAAAGCTGTACCAAGTGACGACAAAGCCCCCATCATTATTGAGGGGTGCTACGCTTGAGGCAAATTGGTTGCTTGTCGTGTAGGTGTTGACCCGGAACTCCACCCCACTTTTCACTCCGCTGCTAGCATACCTCTGCCCATAGACGCCATAGGAATCTCCATCTTGGCCATAGCTTTCCCATGTGACGACAAAGCCCCCATCATTGAGGGGCGCCACGCTTGGATACCTTTGGCCGCCTGTCGTGTAGGTGTTGACTTGGAACTCTGAGCCTACAGCTTGCGCTTCTACTTTGGTCATCATCGTCAGAGCAAGACCTAAGGTTGGGTACTTGTAGAGAGCAAGTCCCGTAGCGACTTGGCTGTATCCTAAGAGTCCTCCTAATTCCATAGCTCCTGGTGCAACAGCAAGCATCCCTAGTACTACGCCGGCCACTTTGGCTGCTTGAGGCTCTAGTCTCCTCAAGTACTCCTCTTTGCTCACCTTCTGGATCGAGGAGAGGATCCACCCCTTATCGACGAAATACTGCACCTTCTTCCCAGAAAACTCCACCCAGGCTCCTCCCGTCTCACAAGCAAGCGCTTTCCGTAAACTTCCACGGGTCTCGTATCTCTCAAACCCGTTCTCACTTCGGTGGAGGAAATACGACTTTATCTCTTCCACCACCTTGATCACATCAAAGGGGCAAGAGCTCTTCAGATACTCATGCACCTTCTCTTGCGAGGTAAATCGTTTTCCTTGGCAAACGAAGGTTCCGTTTCGTGTTTCAAGCTCAATTGTCGTATGGGTACAAATCATCATCGGTCTTTCCTCATAGTTTCTATAACTTTTGCACTAAGGTTACTCCATTAAAGGGAAAACTTCAAAGAAAAAGAGGGGTTAGTTTTTGGGAGAAAAGGAGAGCTTGGTGATGGGGGTGTTGCCGGGTAAGCGTGATTGTTTTCGAGGGATTGGATTTGGGTGGGAGAGATGAGGGGGCTTTCTTTGATTTCGGTTTCTCCGAGGGAACGGCAGATCTTTTGGGCGGTTTCTAGGTCGTACTTAGCAAAAATGTGGCGACCGTTTTCTCTGAGTGGATATCTATGTGGGCAGCAGCTCGAGCCTACACTTTTAAAAGCAGGCTTAAGGTTGGTAAGACCATCGCTTGGTTGACGCGACACGTTTTGCTTTCTGTGAAGACAACATTGAAAACATATCCTGCATTTTGAGAGTCTGAAAATACTTTTCCTCCCATTTCAAGACACTCGGCATCTCCTTGAATCTCGATCGACTCCCAATACTCCTTTTCCTCTTCAGGGATCACGAAGAGGGGTATTACCTCCCCGTCTTGAGGCTGGTAGTCTTCGAGGTCGATCATCAGTACATTGACATTCGAATTGGCGAAGTTCCCTGTTCCTCCAGATACCGTGTAAGTTCCAACTGTTTGGCCATTAACAACGATGGGGTAGCTTACTTCGTAAACGATCATTTCCCCTGAAATAGTGATTGGCCCCGAAAAGCTCACCATATTGCTTGCTGAAATTTGCTGCGTTGACTGCATCATCGAAGTTGGCGTTTTTCCACTTGGGGAAGTTGAAGATCCTCCCGATGAAGGAGAAGAGGGAGTAAAACCCACTTGGGTTCCTGTAGGAACACTGCTTGGTATTGATAGGAGTGTCGATGTTGTGTTCGTTGCATTGGACAGAATTAGCTCTATGGGATTTCCATTAGAATCATACCTCTGCCCGTAGACGCCATAGCCATCTCCATCTTGCTCATCGCTTCCCCAAGTGACGACAAAGCCACCATCATTGAGGGGTGCTACGTTTGGGTCCAATTGGCCGCTTGTCGTGTAGGTGTTGATCTGGAACTCTACCCCACTTTTCACTCCGCTGCTATCATATCTCTGCCCGTAGATACCATCGAAACTCCCATCTTGGCCAAAGCTGTCCCAAGTGAGTAAGCGTCAAAAGAACCCATGTTGACTAGAAGGGCTATTTGGGGTTCTGCTTGTTGGCAAGCCAGGAGTCTGGCAACAGTTGGCGGAGTTTTTGATGGCTATATCCCATGAGTTTGCGCATC
>JAAKFR010000154.1 GCA_011064985.1 Chlamydiota bacterium | reverse complement strand
TAAATTCATCATCACGACAATAATCATAATAAAATGTTGAGCGCGCGAGATTTAATAATTCACACTGCCGATTGATTGTAAGCTCATTAGATTCACAATCAATCAGCTCGCGTTTTTTATTTACCGCAATATCTCCAGTTTTTTTTTAAGCCAGTCTCGCTCCACGGTCACCTCTCCAATTTGTCGATAAAGTTCATCTACCTGCTTAGAAGCATTTTTCGACATGTTTTTAGTGCCAAAGATTGTAGGAATTGCTTCCAATAATTGATTTTTCCATTGAGAAATTTGAGTGGAATGTACACCATACTGAGCAGCGAGCTCATTCAGTGTTTTGATTTCCTTAGCGGCTTCAAGAGCTACTTTTCCTTTGAAGGCAAATGTATGCCTCTTTCGTTTTGCTGTCATAAGTTCACCTCTATGTTTGGTGGTTCATAAAGGTAGAAGCTTTACTTATTTCGTGTCCAGAAAAGCCCGACCACTATAGTACCAGGTGGATATCTATGTGGGCAGCAGCTCGAACCTACACTTTTAAAAGCAGACTTAGGGCTGGTATAACTACCGCTTGATTGACACGACACGTATTGCCTTCCGCAAAAGAAATGGTAAAAACAAAATCATCCTCATCTTCAGAAACCACTTCTCCTTTCATTTCGAGGCATTCTGCCTCTCCTTGGATTTTAATCGACTTCCAATTTTCAATTTCATCTTCAGGAATCGCGAAGAGGGGTATTACCTCTCCGTCTTTGGGTTGATAGTCTTCAAGGTCGATCATCAGTACATTGACATTCGAATTGGTGAAGTTCCCTGTTCCTCCAGATACCATGTAAGTTCCAATTGTTTGGCCATTGACAACGATGGGGTAGCTTACTTCGTAAACGATCATTTCTCTTGAAATAGTGATTGGCCCCGAAAAGCTCACCATATTGCTTGCTGAAATTTGCTGCGTTGACTGCGTACTTATTGGTTTGTTCGTACTTGGGAAAGTTGAGGACCCTCCCGATGAAGAAGAGGAGGGAGTAAAATCCACTTGGGTTCCTGTAGGAACACTGCTTGGTGTTGATAAGAGTGTCGATGTTGTGTTCGTTGCATTGGACAGGATCAGCTCTATGGGATTTCCACTAGAGTCATACCTCTGCCCGTAGATGCCATAGGAATCTCCATCTTGGGGAGTGCTATCCCAAGTGACGACAAGGCCCCCATCATTGAGGGATGCTACGCTTGGGGAGTCTTGCGAGCTTGTCGTGTAGATGTTGACCTGGAACTCTACCCCACTTTTCACTCCGCTGCTAGCATACCTCTGCCCATAGACGCCATAGGAATCTCCATCTTGGTCGTAGCTGTGCCAAGTGACGACAAAGCCCCCATCATTGAGGGGTGCTACGCTTGGGTTCCTTTGGTTGCTTGTCGTGTAGGTGTTGACCTGAAACTCTACTCCACTTTTCACTCCGCTGCTAGCATACCTCTGCCCGTAGATGCCATAGGCATCTCCATCTTGGCCAGAGCTTTCCCAAGTGACGACAAAGCCCCCATCATTGAGGGGCGCCGCGCTTGGGGAGTTTTGATAGCTTGTCGTGTAGGTGTTGACCTGGAACTCTACCCCACTTTTCACTCCACTGCTATCATACCTCTGCCCGTAGATACCCCAGAAATCCTCATCTTGCTCATAGCTTTCCCAGATGACGACAAAGCCCCCATCATTGAGGGGTGCTACGCTTGGGAACCTTTGGTGGCTTGTCGTGTAGGTGTTGATCTGGAACTCTACTCCACTTTTCACTCCGCTGCTATCATGCCTCTGCCCGTAGATGCCGTCGCCATTCCCATCTTGGCCAGAGCTTCCCCAAGTGGCGACAAAACCCCCATCATTGAGGAATGCTACGCTTGGATCCCTTTGGTTGCTTGTGGTGTAGGTGTTAATCTGGAACTCCACCCCACTTTTCACTCCGCTGCTAGCATACCTCTGCCCGTAGACGCCATCGAGAGATCCATCTTGACCATCGCTGTCCCAAGTGACGACAAAGCCCCCATCATTGAGGGGTGCTACGCTTGGGTCCCTTTGGTTGCTTGTGGTGTAGGTGTTGATCTGGAACTCTACCCCACTTTTCACTCCGCTGCTAGCATACCTCTGCCCGTGGACGCCATAGGAATCTCCATCTTGACCATCGCTGTCCCAAGTGATGACAAAGCCCCCATCATTGAGGGGCGCCGCGCTTGGGTACTGTTGGTGGCTTGTCGTGTAGGTGTTGACTTGAAACTCTGAGCCTACAGCTTGCGCTTCTACTTTGGTCATCATCGTCAGAGCAAGACCTAAAGATGGGTACTTGTAGAGAGCAAGCCCCGTAGCGACTTGGCTGTATCCTAAGAGTCTTCCTAATTCCATAGCTCCTGGTGCTACAGCAAGCATCCCTAGTACTACGCCGGCCACTTTGGCTGCTTG
>JAAKFR010000153.1 GCA_011064985.1 Chlamydiota bacterium | reverse complement strand
GGCCTGCAACTTCTCTGTCTACGCTTAGCCATGACTGTTACCAGTCCTAACTCAAGACTCGATACTGAATGTATTGGGTATACTTTTCACATGGATCCTTCCTCCATTAGTAAATAAACGCTTTGTGGCGCACGCAGATTCTCCACTACATCTTGGAATAAATGAAATTCTTTACTTCAGACACTCTGAGAAAACAAGTCCGATGATGATGATAAGGTGCCCCCCAATGTTTGGACAGAAAATGCCTAGCAATAAGGTTATTTCCCGCTTCAATTTCACCGAAGCTTCCTGAGCAGAAAGTGTCCCGGCTACTTTTGCGTTTGCTATCCCCCAAAGGATGGGAAATTTCGCCGGAAGCTCCTTCTTTAGTCCCGGAAACTTGGAGATCTCCTTGCAAGCCTTTTCAAGTTGGAGTCTTCGTCTTCATCGAGCAAAGCGGTAACTTCATGGTGCCCTCCCTCTTTTGCTAGATCCAGAGCGGTCTGATTCCTGAAATTCAGCAACTTTTTAAATGCAGGGTTTATTGAATGCTCCAGCAAAGCGCGAACTAAGGCAATATTTCCACAACTTGCCGTAAGGTGAAGAAAGGTATTCTTGGAAGAATCGTGGGAATAAAGAGAGATTCCCTGATCTAGAAGCTCGAGAAGTTGCAAGTCTCCCTTTCTTGCTGCTTGAAAAGCTGAGTCTTGTAAGGATTGATTGCGACGGATGATTTTTTTGATAGGCTCTAGGTGAAACTTTCCGATTTTTTTGTTGTTCCACAGGTCGAGGTCTGTGAGGGAGGTATTGACTTTTAGGGATTCAGCGATAGCGTTAGCACCGTTGTCTTCGATGTTGTTACCTGCCAGGCTGAGGCTTGTGAGGCAGGTATTGACTTTTAGGGATTCAGCGATAGCGTTAGCACCGTTGTCTCCGATGTGGTTGAATTCCAGGTAGAGGCTTGTGAGGTAGGTATTGACTTTTAGGGATTCAGCGATAGCGTTAGCGCCGTTGTCTCCGATGTTGTTGTTGCTCAGGTTGAGGCTTGTGAGGTAGGCATTGACTTTTAGGGATTCAGCGATAGCGTTAGCACCGTTGTCTCCGATGTTGTTGTATTTCAGGTCAAGATTTATTTTTTCACTTAGGCGATCGGTCCATTCAATGATCTCTTGAGCGTGCTTATAGCCATTCTTTGCAGCATTTTTCCAAAGAGCAATGGCTTTCTCGGGATCTTTAGGAACCCCATCTCCCTCAGCATACTGCTTGCCTAGTTGATAGAGTTGTTCTACAAAATCTTTTTTGTTCAAGTTAGGTGTTTCTTTCCAGTCGATATTTATCTCTGCGCTAAGGGTAGTGGTTACGGTGGTGAGCTTGGGGCAGTGGTTGACTTTGAGTTCTTGGGGGGTAAAAGATTTTCCTTTAAAGGAGACAAGGTTGGAGCAGCGGCTTAGATTGAGTTTCTTGAGCTTTGGGAGATTGAAGACTGGATTTCTAAGAGCAGGGCATCCTTCGAGATGGAGTTCTTCTAGGTGAGGGGAGAGCGTCTCAATTTGTGAAAGGGTTGTTTTTCTGCGTAAGGGAGCAGAATCTGAAATCAAAGCTCCATAACTCAGGTCGAGTGAACGTAAACCAAGATGGAGAAGCTTTCCTAGAATAGCAGGAGTCAGAGTCTTGGTATTTCGCAAGGTGATAGAAGTCGGCTTCTGTTTTTTTGCACCGTAGAGAAATTGGAGAGCTTTGAGGAGGAGTTTCTCCCTTTCGGGGTCTTCTATAGAACTAAAATCAGCCTCTAGGGAATATTCTTCTGAGTTTTTGGTGATAAAGATCTGGTTCCAGAGTTTCTGGGTCTCTAAAAGGCAAAGCTCTTGGAGGGCTTCTTGCAACGAGTAGATTTTTCTCTTTTGGATCTCTTCAAAGGCGGGGATTGTCTTGTAGTTGCGTTGCATCGCCTTTTGTGAGGTCATCGACTGATCTGTGCGGGTAGCAGTGGCGGCTTCAAGTCTTTTTTCAAAGGACTTGCTAAAAGATTTTTGGTACTGCCTTTCTACAAGGGGCCCTACCTGATTTTTCTCAGTATTTTGCAAGCTTATCAATTCTCTTAGTAAAAGAGTGGGATGCTCGAGTACTTTGTTTCTCAATACATCTTGTAGATGGTAGAATTGCATACACAAGGTAGAGATCGCTCCTTTAGCAAAGAGGAGGGTAGGGGTAAACCGTTTGTCCTTGTCTTTCTCGTAGAAGGTTTGTAACTCTTTGGGATCTGGAAAAAGGGAGAGGTAGGCCTCTTCTTGTTTTTGGAGCTCTTCTAACCAATCGGTGAGGATCAGATCGGGTTCTAATTGGCAGAATTTTTGCAGTACGCTTTTATCGAGGGATTGATCTAGGGTAAACAGCGTGGAGCAAAAGGTGACTTTCCGTTCTCCGACACGAGGTTTGAGTACGGGCTCCATAAAGGAGATATCGTTGTCTATG
>JAAKFR010000152.1 GCA_011064985.1 Chlamydiota bacterium | reverse complement strand
GAAATTGTAGTATCTATTTCATGGATTTGAAAACTTTCTTGGATGGGGGTACTTATTAGCTATCAAGCGAGTACCGTTTCATTAAACATGGTTACCTGATTTTTCGTAATGAAAATCCGTGTTAAAGAGAAAAATTGCAAGAAAAACAATGTTCTAGTTTTTGAGAGAGAGGCCTTGGTGATGGGAGTGTTGCCGGGTAAGCGTGGTTGTTTTCGGGGTATCGGATTTGGATGGGAGAGATGAGGGGGCTTTCTTTGATTTCGGTTGCACCTAGGGAGCGGGAGATCTTTTGGGCGGCTTCGAGGTCGTGCTCGGCAAAGATGAGGCGAGTTGCGCAAGTTTCCTATGATCGTTTGGGAGGCAGCTCTTCCGTAGATCTCTTCGAGTTAGGCTGGACTTTGGCGAGCGAGGAGGGTGCAGGGCTCCGTATTCCCCTCGGTGATGAACCAGATTCGCAACAGAGTGGATCTACGTAAGCGGCAGCTTTGAGCTCATACTTTTAAAAACAGGCTTAAGGCTGACGACACGACCACTGCTTGGTTGACGCGACATATGTTGCCTTCCGCAAAAGAAATGGTAAAAACAAAATTATCTTCATCTTCCGAAATCACTTCCCCTCTCATTTCGAGACACTCTGCCTCTCCTTGGATTTCGATCGACTCCCAATATTCTTTTTCCTCTTCAGGGATCGTGAAAAGCGGTATCACCTCACCATCTTGAAGCTGGTAGTCTTCGAGGTCGATCGTCAGTACATTTGGATTAGAAAGGGATAAATCACCTGTTCCTCCGGAAAAAGAAAAGGTGCCGACTTCTATGTTATCAACCACAATTTGGTAGTTCTTTCCATACAAGAAGTTGCTGATTATCACGTATTTGCTTGAACTCATAGAAAGAGAGGAGAGTATGGTTTGCTTCTGATTAGTCACTTCGTTGTTCGAGGTAGCACTTGTATTCGTCCGAATAGAAGATAATGTTTCATGAGCAGTTGAAGAAGAGGAAGAAGTAACAGTACTTTCCTTCTTTGAAGTCGTGGAATTTGTAGAAACGGTCACTGAAGGTGTACTAGAAGAAAGCAAAATGCTTGATTCATAACTAGAACTATTACCAACCTTGGCAGTAGAAGTAAATGTAGGAGTTGGGGTAGGTGTCAGAAGTGACAATGCAATTGGATTCCCATTAGAATCATACCTCTGTCCGTAAATGCCATAGCCATTTCCATTTTGGCCATAGCTACTCCAAGTGACGACAAAGCCCCCATCATTGAGGGGCGCTGCGTTTGGAAACCTTTGGTCGCTTGTGGTGTAGGTGTTGACCTGGAACTCTACCCCACTTTTCACGCCGGTGCTAGCATACCTCTGCCCGTAGATGCCATCGAGATCCCCATCTTGGCCATTGCTGTACCAAGTGACGACAAAACCCCCATCATTGAGGGGTGCTGCGCTTGGGAGCTCTTGGCTGCTTGTGGTGTAGGTGTTGACCTGGAACTCTACCCCACTTTTCACTCCGCTGCTATTATACCTCTGCCCGTAGACGCCATCGAGATCCCCATCTTGGCCATCGCTTTGCCAAGTGACGACAAAACCCCCATCATTGAGAGATGCTACGCTTGGGAGTTCTTGGCTGCTTGTGGTGTAGGTGTTGACCTGGAACTCTACCCCACTTTTCACTCCGCTGCTATCATACCTCTGCCCGTAGACGCCATCGAGATCCCCATCTTGGCCATCGCTTTGCCAAGTGACGACAAAACCCCCATCATTGAGGGGTGCTACGCTTGGGGAACTTTGATTGCTTGTGGTGTAGGTGTTGACCTGGAACTCTACCCCACTTTTCACTCCGCTGCTATCATACCTCTGCCCGTAGATGCCATAGGAATCCCCATCTTGGCCATTGCTGTACCAAGTGACGACAAAGCCCCCATCATTGAGGGGTGCTGCGCTTGGGGCAAATTGATAGCTTGTGGTGTAGGTGTTGATCTGGAACTCTACCCCACTTTTCACTCCGCTGCTAGCATACCTCTGCCCATAGATGCCCTCTAGATCTCCATCCTGGCCACTGCTTGTCCAAGTGACGACAAAGCCTCCATCACTTAGGGATGCTACGCTTGGGGCGTATTGGGTGCTTGTGGTGTAGGTGTTGACCTGGAACTCTACCCCACTTTTCACTCCGCTGCTATCATACCTCTGCCCGTAGATGCCCCAGAAATCTCCATCTTGGCCATCGCTGTGCCAAGTGACGACAAAGCCCCCATCATTGAGGGGCGCCGTGCTTGGGTACCTTTGGTCTTTTGTGGTGTAGGTGTTGACTTGGAACTCTGAGCCTACAGCTTGCGCTTCTACTTTGGTTATCAGCGTCAGGGCGAGCCCCAAAGTTGGGTATTTGTAGAGAGCAAGCCCCGTAGCGACTTGGCTGTATCCTAAGAGTCTTCCTAATTCCATAGCTCCTGGTGCCACAGCAAGCATCCCTAGTACTACGCCGGCCACTTTGGCTGCTTGAG
>JAAKFR010000151.1 GCA_011064985.1 Chlamydiota bacterium | reverse complement strand
CTGGCTTGAAGGGGAAAGGAAGAGGTTCTTGAGAAGTCTCTTCGACTCGGTAATCTTTGTTTGCCATCCGGTATTTGAGCCTTGCGAGAGCATCTGAGTCGACCGGGGCCTGAGGAGTTGGGGAGGAACGACCGAATACAGAGAGGGCTTTTTCCGAGCCACCTAAGACGGTCGCTTTGAATTTCCTTTTGCCAGAAGGGGTGTATTTAACGGCTGTCTGCTCCTCCTGGTCTTTTTTCATGCAGCAATTTTTGTATTTTTTCCCCGATCCGCAAGGGCAGGGGTCGTTGCGTCCTACTTTTGTCATAGAAGTACCTTGAAGTATTGAAGAAGAAAATTCTACCTTGAGGAGAACTTGATGTCCATTTTTATTTCCCCAGCATGTATCTTAAATCCCATGGATCTTCCTCTTGCAAAGCCCCCTTGGACCAAGCTCGGCCGCAGATTGGAGAGCATGACCCGAAAAGCCCTCTACGAACATCACATGCTCGATGGGGTCTCGAAGGTGGCTCTTGCTTTAAGTGGAGGGAAGGATAGTCTTACCCTCCTTTTTTTGCTCAAAGCGATCTCTGGGAGGGGTTTTCCTGAATTAGAGATCACGGCTATTCATGTAACCGGGGAATTTTCGTGCGGAGCGGGAGTCGACCTCCCTTTTCTGAAGGCAATCTGCTATCAGATGGAGGTCCCCCTCCTGATACGAGAATCAACCCAAAAAAGGGAAGGACTCGCCTGCTACAGTTGCTCAAGAGAACGGCGACGCCTGATTTTCGACGCAGCAAAAGAGGTGGGGGCAACAACTATCGCCTTTGGCCACCATAGAGAGGATCACATCCAAACCCTTCTCATGAACCTCCTCCACAAAGGGGAATTTGCCGGAAACCTTGCAAAACTCGAAATGATCGAGTACGGCGTGACCCTCATCCGCCCGTTGATTCTCATCTCTGAAGAGCAAATACGCATCTTTGCCAGAGAACATGGGTTTCATCGAATCACCTGTCAGTGTCCAGTGGGAGCCAACTCGATGCGGAAAAAAGTTGACAAACTCCTCTATGAGCTCGAGGCCCTCTTTCCCAACGCCCGGAGTAACCTTGCCCAAGCGGGCTTCCTCTACGGCTCAGAGAAGGCAAGAAAAAATCCCCAAAAGACCTATGCAGACCACTAAAGGGTATATCAAGTTAATTTTCCACTTCTTCTATTCCAAATGAAGTCCAATTTTGCCCTCTGAATCCAGGTTTTGAATTTTTCAACGGTCTCAGCCTTGAAACCAGGAGGAATTCTGTGGTAAACTTCCGCAACAGTTATCACAAATAGGAAGAAGAAATGAAACGACGCCCCCATATTGTCCTCACAAATGACGACGGGATCCACGCCCCAGGAATCGAGTGTTTATGGAGAGCCCTTCATAACGCCAACCTTGCCGATTTGACACTCATTGCTCCGGCTACTGAAAAATCGGGAACAGGAGTGAGTATCACATGGGATAGCCCTGTTTTGATCCGCAAAATCGACTGGGCGAAAAATACTCCTGCATATTCTGTCGAAGGGAACCCTGCCGACTGCATCAAGATGGGAACACGTGTGATTTTAGACTCGCCTCCTGACTTTATCATCTCAGGAGTCAATGCTGGCTCCAATGCTGGACGCAATGTCCTCCACTCAGGCACTGTCGGAGCTGTCATCGAGGGGGTATTGCGGGGGATTCCAGGTGTTGCTTTTTCGTGCGAAAATGGAGAAGCCCCGAACTTTCATGTAGCTGAGAAGTATATCCCCTCGATTGTCGACTACCTCCTCCACAACCCCCTCCCTGAAGGGACCTTTCTCAATGTCAATTTCCCCCATGCTGCGCAAGATACGGTAAAGGGGATCCGCTTAACTCGCCAAGGGAAAGGGCGCTGGGCAGAAGATCCTTATCTCCATATCGAATCGGAACATGGATCGAGTTATTGGTTAGGGGGAAAACCGGAGGAGAGGGATGAAGATGAAGATTGCGATATCCACCTCCTGCGTGAGGGGTATCTCACAGCCGTACCCATCCACGTACACGAACTGACAGACCGCCCCTTCCTAGATGCCCACAAAGAGCCCTTCGAGAGCTATTTCAATCGTCATCTTGAAAGCTCTACTGAGCTGCAAACTTCGAGACTCCTGTAACTCCGAGCGTGCCGAGTAGGGCATCGAATTTATCCTCTGCTGCTTTTAGACGAGCTTCTTGCCGAGAGCTCTTCTCTTCGTCCACCTGTCCTTCTTCTTCTCCGGCCCTTTTTTCGGGGTTTGCTCTTAGTCTCTCTATCTGCCCTTTTTCCTTCTTAAGAATCTTGCCTAGCTCCTCATTTGATAAAGGGACCGCTTTGTCGTGGCAAACCTTGAGCGCCTGTTTGACCATCATGAAGATAATGGCAAAATCGAAGAGAATAAATCCTCCCCCTGCATAGGTCAAAACGAGGCCTGCATGATGCCCACCAGCCCCCACATGAGCAAAGCCAACCCCAGCTAAACAACACACTCCCATCACCAAAAT
>JAAKFR010000150.1 GCA_011064985.1 Chlamydiota bacterium | reverse complement strand
CTACACGACAAGCAGCCAATTAAACCCAAGCGTAGCACCCCTCAATGATGGGGGCTTTATCGTCACTTGGCAAAGCAATGGCCAAGATGGAGATTCCTATGGCCTCTACGGGCAGAGGTATGATAGTACTGGAGTGAAGAGTGGGGGAGGGTTCCAGGTCAACACCTACACGACAAACAGCCAATCGGACCCAAGCGTAGCACCCCTCAATGATGGAGGCTTTATCGTCACTTGGCAAAGCAATGGCCAAGATGGGAGTCTAGAAGGCATCTACGGGCAGAGGTATGATAGCAGTGGAGTGAAAAGTGGGGTAGAGTTCCAGGTCAACACCTACACGACAAGCGACCAAAGGGACCCAAGCGTAGCACCCCTCAATGATGGTGGCTTTGTCGTCACTTGGGATGGCTTTGGCCAAGATGGGAATGGCGATGGCGTCTACGGGCAGAGATATGATAGCAGCGGAATGAAAAGTGGGGTAGAGTTCCAGGTCAACACCTACACGATAAGCAACCAGGAAAGCCCAAGCGTAGCGGGGTTAAGTGATGGAGGATTTGTTGTTACTTGGGAAAGTACTGGCCAAGATGGGGACAGCTATGGCATTTACGGGCAGAGGTATGACGCCAGTGGGATCGCTATAGGACTAGTGGTAACCTCAACAAGTGCTACGCCAACACCAGCGTCTCCAAGTGCAAACACTCCCACTCCGGTGACCTTAAGTACGGGACCAAACCAGACAAGTGTATCTTCGACCAAAAAAAATAGCACTCTCTCTCCAAGTACAGCGATAACTGGAAGCACGTTAACAACTCCGTCCTCACCGGGGCAACCAACCACTCCAAGTGCAAACACTCCCACCCCGGCGACCTTAAGTACAGGACCAAACCAGACAAGTGTATCTTCGACCAAAAAAAATAGCACGCTCTCTCCAAGCGCAGCGATAACTGGAAGCGCGTTAACAACCCCGTCCTCGCCCGGGCAGTCAACAACACCAAATTCGGCTCCCCCTACCTCAAGTACCCCATCGAAGGATGGGAAAACTTCCTCAGGGTTAGCCATTCATTCGATTGAAGATATTGTTTACGAGGTGAGCAATCCCATCGTTGTAGAGGGCCAAACAGTGGGCAGCTACACAGTATCGGGAGGAACTGGGCAGTTCGATAGTAGCATCGACAATGTGATCACCATTGACTTTGATCCAGGCTACCAACCTAAAGAAGGAGAGATGATAACCCTTTTTGTTATCCCATCAGGGGAGGAAAGCCAATTTGAAAAAATACAGCTTGAAAGCAAGAGCTTTGAATGTCTTGTATCGGAGGGAGAGGTCGTAAGTGAAACAGAGGGCCAAAGCTACTACCAAATCGTTTTCGAAGTGGCAAATACCTGCGCTACAGCGCCAAAAATAGCCATTGGCGCCATTTCCTTGATTGCAAACTAGTGGATCTGGCTACTTTCTTGTGCGCGTGAGGGCTCTCCAAAGCTGCCATCAGTCCTGGTGTGGGAGGGGGGCTGTTTTGATGCTTCCTTCTAGAGTGGCATATTTGGGTCTGATGATTTGTTTGAGGTAGTAGGATTTAGGGTGTAGGTGTTCGTTTTCTTTTAAGGGAGCTTGTGCATTCATAAGAGATATTTTACCACTTTTCCATAGAGAAAAGAAGATTGAATCTTTTACAAACCCTCTTTGGAATGACTCCTTCTATGAGCATTAGGAAGCTTCTTCGGCTCATGAGTGGGTTTTGCTCTTTTTGCTTGGGGAATCTTCCTTTTTCGAGACGCTTTTGCCAGATGGCGAGACCATCTCCATCGAAATAGAGGATTTTGATTCGGTCGCGTCCTTTATTAATAAAGGCAAAGTAAGCATTACTGATCAGTTCTTATTGCAGAAAATCGGTGACGATTGTGCTCAAGCCTTGGAACCCTTAGGGTTTTTAAGCATATATCTAAAAGAGCTGGGGTACAGCCAGGGGTTTTTCACTAAAAAGACTTGATGCAAAATGACAGCATCACGGCAGTGATGCAGGTGGTTAGCCCCGCGTGGAGCTACGCCCCGCTAGGGACGAGTGGAACGTGGGGAAGTGTATCGTGAAATACAGTTAAAGCCGCGGGAGCGGCGAAAGGTGCAAAAAAGCTGTCGCCGCTACCGCGGCTCACATTGTTTTATTCCTATTCCTACCCCACGTTCCGCTCGCCCCTAACGGGGCTAACCACCTGCATCGCTACCGCGATGCTCTTGACAAACGCCAGTTTGTATCAAATCTTTTTGATGAAAAGCCCCTGGGGGTACAGCCTTTTGGAAAAAGGATTGTGATATCTCCTTGCTTCACCCAAGTTCAGTGGAATTTCCGGTCGAGGAATTTTCGTATCCATTTTACCCTCAACGAATTCAGGGTTTTGCAACAAAAATTTGTAAATTCACAAACATCTAACAATAAGAATGATGCAGTTTTCGAAGCTTTTGTAGTGGATGAATCTTGTTTTTGCAAAAATTTCACTTCCAGTGAAAAGCCTATTTCAGTACCATTAATTTCGTTTTCTTTCAGAGA
>JAAKFR010000015.1 GCA_011064985.1 Chlamydiota bacterium | reverse complement strand
GGCAAAATCGAAGAGAATAAATCCTCCCCCTGCATAGGTCAAAACGAGGCCTGCATGATGCCCACCAGCCCCCACATGAGCAAAGCCAACCCCAGCTAAACAACACACTCCCATCACCAAAATCATCGCTGTGATGGTAACAAAAAAGAGGCTCATCATCTTCAAGATGAAGCGCTCCTCTTCGTGGACCGCAATTTCGGTTTTCGCCTGCGCAACGTTATGCTTAAACGCCAGGTTAGATAAAGTAGGATTCACTGACATGCTACCATTATAGCATATAATTATTAATTTAATATTAAAAATGTTTTTTTGGTTGTGGAAAAAACAGGAAAATCCGTATCTTCATTCACTTATTGGGGCGTATAGCTCAGTGGTAGAGCGCCTGTCTTACAAACAGGTGGTCATAGGTTCAAATCCTGTTGCGCCCACCATATAGTCCTTTGCGGGAGTAGTTCAATTGGTTAGAGCACCGCCCTGTCACGGCGGAAGTTGCGAGTTCGAGTCTCGTCTCCCGCGCATTTTTCCCTTTCTTTTCTTTCGATCAATGCGCTATAGTCCCGCTCGGGATAGATAAATGGTTACCTCAACAGCATCACAGTTTCGGTTCGGTCAGTACTACTTCAAAAACCTCTTCTGGTTTGTGATTGGAGCCTTTTTAGCTGCATTTGGAGTGGAGGTTGTCCTCTATCCCAATCAGCTGATCGACGGGGGAATTGTGGGGATTTCGATGATGTCGGCCTACCTCTTTGGAAAGTCGCTCCTCCCCTATTTCATGGTTGTTTTCAACCTCCCCTTCCTCTACCTAGCCTACAAGCAGATTGGGCGTCATTTCGTGATCCAGATGCTCTCGGCAGTCTTTATCTTTTCGTTTTGGCTCTCCTTTTTCAACTGGGGTCCCACTGCATTCGGCTTTACCCCCCTCAAATTTGAGGGAGAGACCCTCGAGATCATCGTCCTGGGGGGATTTCTCATTGGAACAGGAATTGGACTCATCATTCGGCACGGAGGGTCGACCGATGGGACCGAGATCATGGGGATCATCATCAACCGAAAGAAGGGATATACGGTTGGTCAAGTGGTCCTCTTTACCAACATCTTCATCTTTGCCCTCTCAGGGGTGATCTACCAGAACTGGCACACCGCTTTCCTCTCCCTCATGACTTATGTTGTCGCCACAAAAGTGATGGACATGGTGATCGTCGGGTTAGAAGACACCAAATCGATCATGATCATCTCGTCTAATCCTGGAAGATTGACTGAGATCTTGATGGATGAGCTTGGGCTGCGGATCACGGTGATGTATGGGCGAGGGGGCTACTCAGGTGATGCTAGAGAGATCCTCTATATCGTGGTCGAGAGATTACAACTTGCTGAGCTCAAGGAACTTGTCCATCGCGAGGACCCTGATGCCTTCATTGCAATTGAGAACCTCCATGAGGTGATCAACGGGAGGCAAAATGGGCATGCCAGCCCACAAACCCCTCCCATTGAATAGTTTGGGATACTCAAGTTGTTGTGGACTTTTGGCTGCTTTTACTCCCTGTGCGTTTAAGCTTTGTGTCCTTTGTGCCTTCCGTTCCAGCGGGGGTATAGCGCGTGCTTGACCCCTAAAGCGTCTAACACCTTCCCCACGATGAAGTTTTCGACATCCTCCAAGCTTTTCGGCTGCGTATACCACGCCGGGATGGGGGGAACAATCGTCGCTCCAAGAAGGCTCAACTTATGCAAATTCTCCAGATGGAGAGTACTAAAAGGAGCTTCTCTTGGCACCAGAACCAAAGGGCGCCTCTCTTTCAACACCACATCGGCTCCCCTCCTGATTGCATTATCCCCAAGCCCAACCGCAATCGCGGCAATTGTTGTCATGCTACAAGGGACAATCACCATCCCATCGGTGAGATACGACCCGCTCGCAATGGCGCATCCCACATCTTGGAACCCGTGGAGCTGGATCTTCTCCTGCTGCTCCATGGAAAACGAGGCGAGGAACTTCGTTGGAGAGCCATACTCTTTACCCATCTCAAGTGAAGCGGTATAGGCAGCCTGGGTCGACATCAAAAACTCTACCTGGTGACCAAGATCGGCTAAAGCAGCAATCGTCCGGTGAGCTAAGATCATCCCTGAAGCTCCCGATACCCCTACGACATAACGACCCAAAGGGCACCTCCTGTGATAAAGAGAAAAACGAGTAGCGCCCCCCCCACATTTACCGAAAAGAAAAGTGCTGGGAGATTCCCCTCTCTCTCTTTTTTATGAAATGAGAAGAAATAGAGCCCACAAGTAGGAACAACCAGGTAATAGAAAAGAGGAAGTCCTCCCTTGATCCCCAGCAAAAGGAGCATCCCCAAGCTCAAAACATGCAACAAACGTGCGACAACCCGGCTCTTCTCAATTCCCCACTTAGCCGGTAGGCTGTAGAGCCCCTCCTGGATATCGAAGGCATAATCTTGGATCGCGTAGATCATATCACTCCCCGCAATCAAGAGCAGCGATGCGAGCCCCAAGAAAGCAGGTGGCCACGAAAACTCCCCTAAAATAGCAAGAGAGGCCATCACGGGGGCAAAAAAATGGATTACACCTAAGACCAAATGGCAAGAGGCATGGATCCGCTTCATATAGGAGTAAACAAAAAGAAGAGCCGCAATCAAGGGGGCTACAAGAAGACAAGCAAAAGAGAGCATGCCACAGGAGAGGAGAAAAAGAGCCAGAGCTCCCCACGCAATGAAGCCGGCAGAACGCACAGAGACTTTTCCAGAGGCAACCACTCTCTCCCTTGTCCGCGGATTTTTTGCGTCGATCTTGTGGTCGATCAACTGGTTGAAGGCCATCCCTGAGATCCTGGCAAAGAAGAAAGCCGGCAAGATACAAAGCCAGGAGAAAGAGGCCATTGCCAGCTCGAATCGAGGATCTAAAAGAGCTAACATCACTCCCGAGAAAACCATCGGAAGGCCAAAGAGCGACTGCTCGAGCCGTGTCAAAGCTTGGAAGGTTGCCAGTTTCATAACATTGCATTTTATCTGCCACTTGTTTATGGATCCATAGATAAGATGAGTGTACCTAGAAAACCCCATTTCGACTCTTGGCGGATCTTCCGCATCCTCTCAGAGTTTGTCGACGGCTTTGAGACGATGACCGATATCGGCCCTTCCGTTTCGATTTTTGGATCGGCACGTACCGATCCAAGCAGGCCCTACTACAAGCTCGGGACAGAAGTTGCCGAAAAAATTGCCAAAAAAGGAATTGGGATCATCACAGGAGGGGGCGGGGGGATCATGGAAGCGGCAAATAAGGGAGCCCAAAATGTAAAAGGGCGGTCGTGCGGGATGAGCATCAACCTCCCCTTTGAAGAGACGAGCAACCCCTACCTCGACCGGAAATACGACCTTCGCTTCCGCTACTTTTTTGTCCGGAAGGTGATGTTTGTCCGCTACGCCCAGGCCTTCGTCGTCCTCCCAGGAGGAGTTGGCACCCTTGATGAACTCTTCGAGGCGATGACCCTCATCCAAACCAAGAAGATCAAACCCTTCCCCATCTTCCTCATGGGAAAAAGCTACTGGGAAGGACTCATCGAGTGGTTAAAAGCAGTCCCACTGCAAGAAAAGTACATCTCCCAAACCGACTTCGACCTCTTCACCTTAACAGACGACCCACAAGAGGTCGCCGATGCCATTGAGAGGCACTACCAAAAGGTCGGCAAGGCCCCCACCTTCCCTCTCGGCACCGAAGACGAGTACTAGAAGAACAGGGAAGGCAGCATTCCTTCGTAGTTTTACGTCTTTGAGGCATCAGTCTTTGGCAGATTCCTAACCGCGAAGGGATCTTTGCTATCTTGAAGCATGGGTTGCTAAAGCGCAGAAATCAAGAATTAATAGATTTTTTCAGAAACTCGGAGAAATTACCTAGGAGGAGGCCGGATTTAAGAAATCCTTTGCGTACCCTATGTCGCCTATCGTATAGGTGTTGACTTGGAACTTTCTTCGAGCCGTAGGAGAACCTCCTCAGGATACTCTTTGATATGAGAGCTGGTAAGAGAAACTCTTGGGCTTACCTCTTGGAAATAGTGCTTAGGGTCTGAATTTCCGCTTCACTAAGACCTGTTATATTCACAATTTCCTCTAAAGGAATGCCATGTTTCAACATCCCTTGGGCTGTTTTGCGTATCCCCTCTTCCATCCCTTTCTCTATTCCCTTTTGCATCCCTTTCTGGATTCCTTTTTCCATCCCTTTTTCCATCCCCTCTTCTATAGCAGCATCTAATATGCCACGATTATCGGCTGTGTTCATGATGAGCTTTTCATACCCTAGTATCTCTTTTTCGGTCCAGTTAAAGCGGTCGAGTGCTTCATAGGCTTCCTTGATCTCAGGATGGTTAGCTATGAGCTCATTCACATTATCGCTTTCGTGAGCGTGCTTGAAAAAGTAGTACCATTTGTCTTCTATGGTCACAAGTTCGTGGTTTTCCTTATGGAATTTGGGAAGTTCCACAAAGGTAAAGGAGAGGTCTTTGAGGTCGTGCTCAAGGGTCTTGTTGTCGAGAATGACGTGGTCTGACTTGTAGTCCTTCTTCTCGGGAAAAACGATGTAGTCGGTAATCGCAAGAAAGATGACTCGTTTTAGGTCGGAGTATTTATGTCCTGAGTTGAAATGGGCGCAATAGGTCTTGGCTGCGTAGTACTGGGCCCTTTTTTCAAACCCTTGGATTTTGGCTACCTGCATCTCTACGATGTATCTGTTCCCTTTCTGGTCTCGTACGAGTACATCGACGATGCTCTCTTTGCGCGCTTCAACTTCTGGGGGTTGGACAGTATTGAGAAACTCAAGATCTTCTATCTGGTCTTCTCCTTCAAGGCAAAGGCTCGCATTGAGAAAGTCGATCGGAATCTCTTTGTGCTTTTCTGAGCCAAAGATTTTTTTAAAGGCAAGATCATTTTTTGGGTCTAAATAACGCTTAAACATAGATATTATCCCTATTTGAATCCATTGTAGAGAATTTTTGCCCTCTTTTCAATGAAAATTCGGATTTCTTCACGAACGCCGGCAGAGGGGAGTCTTACATGTGGATCCCTATTCCGAATGAGCTGAGTGTGAGGCCGCCTGATTCTGATAGAAGTAAAAGAAAATATCAGAAGAGTTTGCTTTTACAAGCAATCAGCTACCTAACGAACCCTCGTCAAGCACTAGCCAAGCTGGCTAGGATTTAGTTACACTTTGCAGGTGTCCTGCCACCTGCATCGCTACCGCGATGCTCACCACACCTTTTTTTTATCCTGCCGCCGGAGGCGATCCTATCCATCATGTAATTGCTATTTTAATTGCACCTTAATTAATTTTATCTTATAATTTATATATATATTGCTTAACGCAATAATAAAAAGGAGGAAATAATGGATCCAATTTCAACAAATGCAGTTTATAACACTGCCACAACCAAGCCCGTCAAAGAGCTTGCCCAGGTGTTAAAAAATGGGAAACTCTACAGCTTTCTCGATGCCAACACGCAAAAAAAGTGGGCCGTGCAATTCGATCATGCCCGCCCTGTACGCATAATGCCTACATTTGAGGCTGAGTGTATGGTTGGAGTATTGATAGCTGCTGCTATTGCAATATGCACTAAGGCCCCTATCCCGGGAGTTATACTACTTGGACTATCCGGAACTGCGGCTATAGGTTTCCCAATCCATGAAGTAGTTATGTACCGCAAAGGGAAAAAAGTCGCAAACGAAGAAGTCCCCAAGCAGGAATTCGCGGACATGCTCAAGAAGATTGACGAGGCTATCCAAGCAGTCATTAACCCTCTTCAGCTCTTATCTAATTCTATCCAAGAACAAAACGAAGACTAATCTCCAAGATCACAGAGGGAGCCCCAATCACCTTCTGTGATCCTATTAGCCCAAGTTCAGTGATTTCTCATCGTGGAGTTTGCACATTCTCCACTACATCTTGAGTTAAACTAAACTCTTTATAATTGGGCATAACCCAAATCGGTTAAAAGCCCAAGTTCCCATTAGCCTTCGGCCGAAACATACGCGGACCATCCGCTTGGCTTTTCGGCCTAGTTTCCATCGCCATAAAGAGACCGTAGTGGGATATCCCAAGCGGTTTGCTTTACCTTATCAATGAAGACGCGGCAGATTACATAGAGAGTCTAAAGCCCTCCTATTGGTTGAAAGGCTATCTTGCATTGCATGGTAAGGATAGGTCTATGAATAAAGGTGACTGGGAAGCATTTCTGGAAGAATGAAGGCTCCCCGCAGCTTGCTGCGGGGTATCTTGCCTATACCGCTTTGATTTCATGAGGTTTTTGTATATAGCATCTCGAATATTTTTTATCCTGTCGCCGGAAGC
Source organism: Chlamydiota bacterium (assembly GCA_011064985.1). Lineage (GTDB taxonomy): Bacteria > Chlamydiota > Chlamydiia > Chlamydiales > JAAKFR01 > JAAKFR01. Next base: position 20,455 of record JAAKFR010000015.1, on the reverse strand, counting down.
GATCCTATCCATCATATAATTTCTATTTTAATTGCACCTTAATTAATTTTATCTTATAATCTATATATATTGCTTAACGCAATAATCAAAATAATAAAAAGGAGGAAATAATGACAACTAATCCAATTTCAACAAATGCAGTTTATGGAACTGCCACAACCAAGCCCGTCAAAGAGCTTGCCCGGACGTTAATACACGGGAAAGTCTACAGCTATCTCGATGCCGACATGCAAAAAAAATGGGATGTGCAATTCGACCATGCCCGCCTTGTACGCGTAAGACCTACAATTATAGTTGGGGTTACGTTTTTAGTATTGGCAGCTCCTATTATTGCACTGTTAGCTGCTGGTCAGCCTCTTGCACTTCTACCACTTGGAATACTCGGAACTTGCGCTATAGGTTTCCCAATCCATGAAGTAGTTATGTACCGCAAAGGGAAAAAAGTCGCAAACGAAGAAGTCACCAAGCAGAAATTCGAGGACATACTCCAGCAGATTCAGGCGTCTATCCAAAAAGCCATTGACCCTCTTCGGATCTTACATGACACTATCCAAATACAAGAGAACAGCGACTAAGCCCAGCCACCAGGAGCACGGAGGGTGGGTGGCCCACCCTCTGTGATCCTATTAGGAAGAGAATATGTCCGTACAAAATCCAATCACTGCGGCCACTAGAGAGACCAATTGCGGAGGCAAAAGCTCGAGAAGGAAGTGGCGTAGATCTCGCTATGGGCGCTATTTAGCTGAGTGTTGGTGTTGCAGCTATAATAGGTGCAGGGATTTCCACCATATTCTTCGGTAAAGAGGTTTCGATCATAGCTGCAGGAGCACTTACTGGAGGAATAAGCTTCATTCCAGGGGTCTTGGCAAAGTAGCTTATATCAAGAGGATTCAGGTGCCGGATTTAAGCAAATGAGTAGCCGTTGTCGAGAAGATCGTCGATGTATTTGATGTCGTAGGCATTTGCGTGGAAGTCGTCGTTGTCCATCATGTGCTCATGGAAGGAGATCGTGGAGTGGACGCCGCCGATGTGGAACTCCCGTAGGGCTCTCTTGGCGTATTGGATTGCCTCTTTTCGGTTTTTGCCGTGGACGATGAGCTTCGCGATCATCGAATCGTAGTAGGGGGGGATTGTGTAGCCGGCGTAGCAAGCACTATCGATCCGGACGTGGGGACCGCCTGGGGGGACATAGTATTCGAGAGTGCCAGGTGAGGGGGCAAAGTTATTGGCTGGGTCTTCAGCGTTGATCCGACACTGGATCACATGGCCATCGAAGTGGATCTCTTTCTGCTTATAGCGGAGTTCGCTCCCTTGGGCGATGCGGAGTTGCTCTTGGAGAAGGTCGACGCCGGTAAGCTCTTCTGTCACGGTGTGCTCGACCTGGATCCGGGTATTCATCTCCATGAAGTAGAAGTTTTTGTCTTTGTCGAGGAGGAACTCGACCGTCCCTGCTGAGTAGTATTTTGCGGCTTTGGCAATCCGGATGGCCGCCTCCCCCATTTTTTTCCGCAAATCAGGAGTCAGAACGGGGCTTGGGGCCTCTTCAATGAGCTTTTGTCGCCTCCTTTGGATGGAGCAGTCTCTCTCACCTAGGTGGATGTAGTTACCCGACTTGTCACCGAGGATTTGGACTTCGATATGGCGGGGGCGGATGATCATCTTCTCGAGATAGACAGCCGGATTGTTGAAGCTCACTTCAGCTTCTGTGCGAGCGGCAGAAAAGAGGCGGGCAAACTCTTGCTTGTTTTCGGCAATGCGGATCCCTTTTCCTCCCCCACCGGCAACAGCCTTGATGAAGATGGGAAACCCGATTTTTTTTGCTACTTTTTCGGCCTCTTCAAGAGTCTCGACAACTCCATCAGAACCTGGAATCACCGGACACTTGGCACCTTTCGCAATCGCTTTTGCCTGGGCTTTGTCTCCAAGTTTAGCAATCGACTGGTGGGAAGGTCCGATAAAATTCAGGCCACAACTCTCGCAGATCGAGGCAAAATTGGCGTTTTCACTCAAAAACCCGTATCCGGGGTGGATGGCATCAGCTCCCGTGATCTCACAGGCCGAGAGAATATTGGCCATTTTGAGATACGATTTGGCAGAGGGTGGCTCTCCGATACAAACAGCCTCATCAGCTAGCAAAACGTGTAACGCCTCGCTGTCGGCTTGTGAGTAGACGGCAACGGTATCGAGTCCAAGATCGTGGCAAGCACGGATCACCCGGACGGCGATCTCTCCTCTATTGGCAACTAAGACTTTTTTCATGTGAGGCGAATCCGGAAAATGGAGGTTCCAAACTCAACAGGATCACCACTTTTGAGGAGGACCTCAGTAATCGTCCCTCGGACACCGGCTTTCACTTCATTCATCACTTTCATCGCCTCCAAAATGCAGACAACGGTCTCTTCATCAACCTGATCTCCCACTTTCACGAAAGGGGGCTCCTCAGGAGAGGAGGTAGCGTAGAAGGTCCCCACCATCGGAGAGGGGATCACATCGCCCCCAGCCGGTGGAGAAGAGGAGGGGGGCATTTGCTGAGGAGAAGGGGCTACCGCAGGGGCAGGAGGAGAATAGACAACTGTTTCACCTCCCCCTTTTTCCAGTTCGATTTCAAAATCTTTTTGCTTAAGAGCCAACCGCCTGATCTGGGACCGCTCCATCGCTTCCATGAGTTTTTCAATTTGTTTGAGATCCACTTGCTACACTCTCTGTATATATTCGTGAGAACGGGTGTCGACTTTGATCACATCCCCCGCTTCGATAAAAGGAGGGACTTCGATTGTCGCCCCCGTTTCTAAAACTGCTTTTTTTGTTATATTGGCAAGGTTTGCCTCAACCTCATCGGCTTTTGCGACCATCAGCTCCAAAAATTGGGGGAGTTCGATCGAAAAAATTGTCTCTCCATAAAAAATCGCTTGGATATCTGTCCCCTCTTTCAGAAAATGGATCTTCTCCCCCACAACATCAGGGACAACAAGAACCTGGTCTAAGCTGTCGATATCGAGAAAGAGATACTCTTTTCCCTCGAGGTAGAGATACTCGAGGCGTCTCTCTTGGAGAGAGACTTCATCGACCTCTTGCCCTACCTTGAAGTTTTTCTCCAGAGGCTTCTCATCTCTCAAGCTCCGAAGCTTGGTTTTGATGAAAGGTTGTCCTTTGGCCATCGTGACTTTGATCGCAGAATCGACCCGGTAGAGGTTTCCATTGACCGAGAGGGTCATGCCGGGGGTGATTTGCTGACTCGTTACCATAACTTTTTACGCTCCACATCCTTTTAACAGTTCAATCCCCTCCTTGAGCCCACTCTCTTTAAAGAGATAGGTCCCAGCAACAAGGACATTTGCTCCCGCCTCAACACATAGAGGGGCCGTCTTATCATCGATCCCCCCATCTACTTGGATCGCATAAGGGGGAAGAGTCTCTCCTTCTTTGGGAACTACCCCCCCCTTTCGGAGATCCTGCTTCTCACAAATCTCCCGGATAAAACGGATCTTATCCAATACCTCTTCATGAAACTTCTGCCCCCCAAATCCAGGCGAAACAGTCATGAGCAAGACAAGATCGGCAAGGGGCAAAAAGCGGGCAATAAATTCCTGAGAGGTCTCCGGACGAAAGGCCAAGCCAGCTTCGATCCCCGTCCGTCTAATATAGGCCAAAACCTTCTCCACATCCTCTGTCGCCTCAAAATGAAATGTGATCCGATCGGCTCCTGCAAGAGCGAGTCTTTTGACAAAATCGAACGGGTTGTAGACCATGATGTGGACATCTAAGAAAAGGTTCGTGGCTTGGTTGACCGCAGCAAGGGCTTTTGGCCCCAGGGTGAGGTTCGGGACAAAATGGCCATCCATGATATCGAAATGGATCATGTCGGCCCCCGCCTCTTCGATTCGCTTCGCCTCATCGGCTAGATGACCGAAATCGCCGGCCAAAATCGAAGGGGCGATCAAGAGTTCTTTTTTTAAAGGCTTGCCCATAGTCTAGAGGATTTATACGAGTTCCCTCCTCCAAAGTCAATGGAATTGTTGTAAAAATCTATGTTGCTACCCACTCGCACTTCTGAAGCTTTAAAATATTAATTTTACCACAGAGGACACCCCTAGATCTCAAAGGAGGAAAATTCCTCTCTCTTGCGCCCTCTGTGGTTACTTTTATTTTTTGCTTAGGTGGTAACTTGAGTTATAGAAGTGATGTTTGTATAGTCGGGATTGTGACCTCTCAGAAGCGTGAATTTTTCTCCTCTCGCCTCGGTTTTATCCTCTCGATTATGGGGGTTGCCATCGGAGCGGGCAATATTTGGCGCTTTTCCCGCGTCGTCGCCCAAAACGGGGGAGGCTCTTTCCTCATCCCCTGGGTCCTCTTCCTTTTCCTCTGGTCGATTCCCCTTCTTTGGACTGAGATCGCGATGGGGAAAAAAACGAGAAAAGCCCCGATCGGGACGATGGCAGAGATGGCAGGTCCCTCATTTGGATGGATGGGAGCGTTTATCGCGCTTGTCACAACCGGGATTCTTTTCTACTATTCTGTCGTTGTTGGATGGGGTTTCCGCTATTTCTTCTACAGCATCACAGGAACTTTCACTAAGACGGCCGACTTCTCTGCCCTTTGGGAGAGCTACACCCACAGTTACCAACCCTTCTTTTTTCATGTCGGAGCGATTCTTATTGGTTCATATGTGATCTATAAGGGGATTTCACACGGAATCGAGAAGAGCAACAAGGTGATGATCCCCGCCCTCATTGTCATGATCCTCATCATCGCTTTGCGCGCCTTTACCCTCCCAGGAGCTGGAAAGGGGATCGCCTACTTCTTCACTCCCCACCTCTCAGACCTCCTCCACTATAGGATCTGGATCGAAGCGCTCACCCAAAATGCTTGGGATACAGGGGCTGGCTGGGGGCTGATTCTCGTCTATTCCGGTTACATCCACAAAAAAGAGAGCGTGACGGTGAACGGATGCTGGACCGCTGTTGGCAATAACGTGGTGTCTCTTGTCATGGGTATGACGATTTTTGCAACTGCCTTTGCCATCGAACACCGGTTTGGCCTTGAGGCTCTCGTTATGGGAGAAGGGAGCTCAAACACCGGTCTCACCTTTGTCTACCTCCCCCAACTCTTCCAATCGCTCCCGGGAGGGGTTGGTGTCCATGCCACTTTTGCCTCGATTTTCTTTCTCGGCTTCTCCATTGCCGCTTTGAGCTCAATGATCTCGATGCTCCAGCTCACCACCCAAGTCTTTGCCGAGCTCGGCCTCAAAAAGAATCACGCCATCCTCGTCACAGGGGGACTCGCTCTTGTTCTTGGAGCCCCCTCAGCTTTGAACATGGCGATTTTCGACAACCAGGACTGGGTATGGAGTTTGGGACTCATCGTCAATGGTCTTTTTCTCGCCTTTGCTGTGATCCGCTTTGGCCCCGAAAAATTCCGAAAAAAAGTCCTTCTCACCTCTCCCAAAGACTTCAAGGTGGGAAAAATCTACAACTGGGCCATTGCCTTCTTGATTCCTCTCCAAGGAGTCATCCTGATCGTGTGGTATTTCTACAAGAGTTTCCGCGAGAGCCGGACATGGTGGAACCCCCTCCATGTCTATAGTTTGGGCACGATTCTCTTCCAATGGGGAATCGCCCTCCTCCTCTTTTTCTGTTTAAATAGATGGCTAGTAAAAAAAACTCTAGGAGAGTCTGATGATCCAAAAAGAACCGTATGACTACCCAATTGCTGGGAAAACGTGTAAAGGGTACCTCACCTACGACAACGATACCAAAGAGAAACGCCCTGCCGTCATCCTCGCACACGCTTGGATGGGACAAAACCCTTTTATCCGGGAGAAAGCGGAACAAATCGCCTCCCTTGGTTACCTGGGTCTGGCCGTCGATCTTTTTGGGGAGGGAAAAACTACAGCCGATCACCTAGAGGCAAGAGAGATGATTACCCCCTTTGTCCAAGATCGGCAACTGATCCGAGACCATATGAACTCTGTTGTAGAAAAACTCCGCAACCACCCTCTTGTCGATTCAGAAAGAATTGCTGCAATAGGCTACTGTTTTGGAGGAGTTTGCGCCCTAGAACTTGCAAAAAGTGGCGCCGATATCAAGGGGGTAGTCAGCTTCCACGGTGTGCTTGGTAATCCCCACTCGATCAAGCAGAAACCAATTGAGACCGCCCTCCAGATCCCCGCCTCAATTCTCATCCTCCATGGGTACAAAGATTCGATGGTGCCCGAGGAGGATCTCCTAGCCTTCGAAAAAGAGATGTCTCGGAAAGGAGCCGACTGGCAGGTCCATGTCTACGGAGAGGCCATGCACGCTTTCACAAACCCCTCAGCCCAAATGCCAGAGATCAGCCTCCAGTACCACGAGAAGTCGGCTAGAAGGAGCTGGCAGGCAATGGAAAATTTCCTCTCGGAAATCTTCTCCTAAATGTGATAGAATAGGAGATGGAGGTACAGTATGGATGAACCTAGAGATGTCAATTGGATTTTAACCCTTCTTATGTCGATTTTCTTTGGATCGCTCGGAATTGATCGTTTTATCATGAGACACGTAGGCCTTGGGCTTCTAAAGCTCATCACTTTGGGTGGATTTGGCATTTGGTGGCTCATCGATGTGATCTTGATCGCCACAAAATACCCCTTTAAAAACATCAACTGGGTCGAGTAGATGTCTTCTTCATCATCTACTTCCTCTTCCGGGGATGGTACTTCTGTTTCTTCCGGGCAGATGCCTGAGCTATTTATCGATAAGGTGAAAGAGGATTCGAAGAAAAAAGATTGGGCGAAAATCACCGGGATTGCGATTGCGGTGATTGGAGGGCTGATCGCTGCCCTTCCTGTGTTGTCGTTTCTCAATATGCTTCCTGTCTCGATTGTGGGGGGGCATGATGTTGCTTGTATCCTCTTTGGGGTGGGTGTGTGTGTCGCAGCTGTCGGCGGAGCCATCTTCTATGTCCGCCATGAAAACTCCTCTCCTAAATAACATCTGAGAACCAGTAGAAGTTTTTCAAGACTGAGACTTGTTCGCTTTGCGTTTATTTTTTAACAACAACACGAGGCTTGGCTCCCACTCTCATACGCACAACTCCTAGCCACCCCCCCATCACCCTTCACGGCCGAGGAGGGCTGTATGGATCGCATCGTGCCCCTCCAATGGCTCCAAATGGGTCACAAGCTCGGTAGGCTGGGCAAAAGACCTCTCCATCTTTTTCTCGATGAGAGTCGCGATCTCATGGGCCGACGACAACGCCAAATCCTCCGGGAAAAGGAGGTGGACTTCGATCACAAGGCGATTCCCCGCATTTCTGTGGCGAAGGTGGTGGTAGGAGACCTGGTGGGCCTCAGTCATCCGCTCGAGCTTCTCTCGGATCTCCTCATCGAGCTTGGGATCGATCCGATCCATCAGCCCATGAAAAGCCCCTCCCAGCAGCCTCAGAGACGTCCACAAGATATTCAAACCAATCCCAAAAGCGATGATCGGATCGAAATAGATCCACCTGGTCACCCTTGTTAAAACAAGAGCAAGCAAAACCCCAATACTTGTCCAGCAATCGGTGAGAATGTGTTTTCCATCGGCTTGGAGGACGAATGAATGGAACTTTTTCCCCCTATTTACAAGATAGATTCCGAGCCCCCCATTCAAAACGGTAGCAATCAAGACAAAGACCATCCCCTGATCGAGATTTTCTAGTGTGAATCCAAATACCATCCTCTCCACCGACTGGTAGAGGATAAAGAGTGCTGCAATCAAGATCATCCCCCCCTCGATCCCAGCAGAAAAAAACGCAATCCTGTCGTGGCCGTAGGTGTGGTCCTGGTCAGCCGGCTTGTGCGAGAGCCACATGCTATAGGCAGCAAATCCAACGGCAAAGACATGGACAACCGATTCTGCCGCATCCGACAAAATCGCAGTTGAACCTGTAAGAAAAAAGGCATATACCTTCACAATCAAAAGGAAAAAACCGACAGCTAGCGACAGGCGCATCGCCCGGTTCATCGCATCTTTCTCCTGCTTGCTATACCCCATAGAAACCCTCCTTTCTCTTGGAAAATCGATAAATTCTCCTCTTTTTTTATTTTATCTTGCAAAAAAATTGCAACCTTAATATACTGTTAACACTTTGAGGATATACGAAGAGACTATCAAAAAAATCGAGAGGTGTGTAGACTCTCACCTTATCACAAATTTACTTAAACCAAAAACCCAATGGAGGTTCAATTATGTCAAATACACCAAGTCTAACCAGCTCAACAGCACAAACTAGTAGCAAAATTTTTGACTCTTTAAATGATGATGATGATGTTAAAGGTTCCGTGGTAAAGGGAATGCTTCAACGTGCTCATCAGGAAGGAGTTGCTTCTGTACAACAGCTACCGCAGCAATCGTCACCACAAACTGAAGCGAAGTGCACAGCGAAGTCTGCTGCTTATTGGATAGGAGTTGCTTTTGCAGTAACTGCTGCTGCTATTGGAACAATTGGTCTTTTGACTTACCTTGGTCAAATGAACATCGGGTTGACTGCTGTTGGGCAAATGAGCTCTACAATCGGTCTTTACACCATGATCGGTGGCTACGGCGCTGCTTTCCTCACAGGGATCCTTCTCGGAGTATCCAAGTGTGTTGGTGGCAAGAGCCAGAACAACCAAAACCTGAACGAGAACCTACTGAACCAGATCGACGACGCCTAACACTGTTAGTTTGTTTTCGAATGAAGGGCATAGGGCGACCTATGCCCTTTTTTTATGCTCGCAGCTCCGAAAAAAAAATCAGCTTACCACAGAAATTAGCATCAAAAAGCAATTAAAGTTTATTTATCACCACAAATCCAGAAGGCGCAGAGTGTGGATTTTCCCTTCTCTTACGCCCTCTCAAGTTCTCTGTGGTAAATCGGGTACGTGCACGGGTACGGGTACGATTGGTTTTTTAAGAGAAAGTATGGTATCGTGTTTGGATCTTTGTGAGGAGGGAAATGGAGAGAGTTGCTCGATTTCTGTTCAATTTAAGGCGAGGGGAAGGGAAGAAGGCTAGCCTTTTTGTCCTCCTCGCGATTTTCTGGGCGATTGGGGGGTATGGAACCTTTACCCTCTCGGAAGGGATGTTTTTGGAGCGGGTGGGTGCTGATGGGCTCCCCTACTCCTACTTCGCAATTGCAGCTGGGATGGTGACCCTTTCTGGGATTTTGATCTTCTCTCTCAACCGCTTTCCGATCCGCTCGATTCTCTTCTCCCTGATCACGTTTTGGATTGGAATCATAGGGGGCTGTATCTTGTTTCTCCCCTATGCGGGAGAGTTCCCCCTTTTTTGGTACGCATTTAAAGTAGTCGGTTGGATCATCCCCCTTTCCACCTACATCGTCTTCTGGGCCTTTGTGGACCAGTATTACGACTTGCAGGAGGGTAAACGATTTTTCTGTCTTTTCAACGGGGTGATTTTTTTGGGAGATTCGATCGGGGGAGGGATGATCTCCTCTCTACTTCATCTTTTAACCCCCACCGGCCTTCTCTTTATCTTCCTCTCGCTTCTTACTCTCTCCCTCCCTTTCTTGGTGTTGATCACAAAGAGAGTGGAACCTCTGCTTGAAGATCATGCGGAGAGCTTTGAGAAGGTCTCTCCCCTCCCTTTTTCAACCTTGCTAAAGACGATTCTCTCCTCCCGCTTTACCATCGCTCTTCTGTTTTTCTACTTTGTGATGCAGCTTTTGGCGATCGCAACCGAATTTTCCTACATGGATTCGTTTGAGGTGGCTTTTGCAACTGCTGACGAAAACGCTTTGACCGAGTTTATCGGGAAGTGTGGGATGTGGATCTCTTTGGGAAATATGGTCTTTTGCCTCTTTCTCTATAGCCGCCTGATCAAGGGTTTTGGAGTACAAAATGTCTTGATGATCGCCCCTGCCTTTTTTTTGGGGGTCTTCTCCTTCTGGATTTGGAAAGAGGCTCTTCCGATTGCTATTTTTGGGATGATCGCCCGAGAAGGGATGGTCTACACGTTCGATGACAACAACCTCCAACTCCTTATAAACGGCGTTCCGACAAAAGTAAAAAACCAGGTCCGTTTTTCTGTGGAGTCATTCTTTGAGCCTGCAGGGATGCTTTTGAGCGGGCTCCTCCTCCTCCTTCTCCCAAAAGGAACCTATCTAGGTCTTGTTTTAGCACTGGTTGCGATCGGCTCAGGTCTCCTTTTACGCGCGAGATACCCAAGAGCGATTTTTCAAAACCTCGTAGCAAGCGTCCTCCGTTTTGAGAAAAAATCCTCCGACTGGCTCTCTCAACTCTCTTCTAGGGAGAAAAAGCAGACCGAGCGGCTCTTGCTCACCCACCTCAAATCGGGGTACGGTGCAGGGCAAATCACTGCCTTCGAATATCTTCTCCGTTTTGGGGATGAAAGGCTCCTTCCCCACCTGATGAACCAAATTGGAAAGAGCACCCTCCCAATAAAGAAACGGGCGATCGAGCTTCTTTGTGAAAGTCCATTTGCAAGCGAAGCCCTTGTGATCGAGCGGCTCGAGCAGTGGAGACGGACCCTCCCCCATCCTGAGATCAAGGGGATGATCCATCTCTACTTTGCTAGACACAGAATCCTGCGCCCCGAGAAAATCTCCAAAGACCTCGAGCATCCCCACCTCCCTTTGCGCTCGGCCGCTATCCTCGCTTTCCAAACCAATCCCACCGCCTTCCAATTCCCCTCTCTCACCTCTCTCGCCTCGGAAAAACTCGAAGCTTTGCTCTCCTCTAAGCAGGAGAAAGAGATCTGCGCTGGAATCGAGGTAATGGGGCTAGCAAAGAGCCCTGAGAACGTCTCTCGGATCTACCCATTTCTTCACCATACTTCCCAAGATGTCCAAAGAGCTGCTGCCAAGGCTCTAGCCCAAAGTGTCGATGAGAGCCAAGAAGAGGTAGCCGAAAAGATGATCAAGCGGATGTTCCACACCCAAGATCCTGTAGTCCGCATGGGGTGTCTTTCCGCTTTGGAAAAATTCTCCTCTCTTCCACTCATCCGGAAGCTCATCCTCTCCTCAATCCACTACCGCCCCCAAGAGAAGAAGAAAGTTGAGCGGATGGCCCTCATGCAAGACGATCCAGAGCTAGTCCCCCTTCTCCTCTCCCTCACCCAAGATGAAACCCTCCACGACAGGTGTCGCCTCCTCGCTGGGAGGATTTTAGCGAAAAAATCGAAAAAAACCCTCCAAAACCACCTCTACGCCATAGTCAAAAAAGAGATCAAACGGGCCTATTTCTATTTTTACCACGGGAATCGGATCCAATCAGGGCTTCCCTCACGCGACCTTTCCATCCTCGAAAATACCCTCCTAACTGGCTACCAATCGATCATCGATTTTATCATCCAACTACTCGGTGTCGCTGGCTCACTCGAAGAGAGTGAAGTCCTCTCCTATAGCCTCAGGAGCCCCAACCAGAAGATCCGTGGTCAGGCGATTGAATCCCTTGAAAAAACGTGTGATGGAGCCCTCTTTTCTCTTCTCGAGCCTCTGATCGACCCCCACAATCCGGAGAAAAAAATCGCCCAATACCTCAAAAGTGGAGGGATTCCTCTAACCTTGAATCAACTGCTCGATGTCTTGGCCCACTCTCCCTCAATTGGAGACCAAATCGTCTCGCTCGGCCTGAAAGCCCGCTTCCAAATACCCGATTGGCGTACGACCTTACGGCAAAAGCTCGAAACCCACGAGGAAATATTCTCTCACTTTGCCCATGAATTACTCGAAGAGGTATAGTAAAGGGCATGAAACTCAACTTGATCGACAAATCCTTCCTTCTCAAAAAAACGCCCCTCTTTACTGCTCTTGATCTCGATATTCTCCTCACCATTGCCGATAAATTGGAGCTCCTCTCTTTCGACAAGGGGGAAAAAGTCTTCCGTTATGGACAGGATGCAAAAAGGATGTATCTGATTGTTGAAGGGGAGATCGAAATACTCGATGAGGAGGAGAGCAAGCTTTCGGTGTTGGGCTCAGGATTCTTTTTCGGCGACGAGGCGATATTCGCCGAAAAGGCTCGAGGGTATACTGCAAGAGTTGTCGAAGACACGACTCTTTTGGCTCTTTCCCGTTCTCACCTCTATACCATCATCGGTGAGTGCCCGAGCGTAGCCATTGCCTTCCTTGAGGCCTACGCAAGCACAACCCCCTTCCGCTTCCGCTCGTAGAGTGGTGGTATTATTCGTAGATAGCGTTACTCAAACACCCCGGCAACAACTTCCAGCAGCAGGCTAGGTAAAACAATCGGGTGTAACCCAAATCAGTTAAAAACCCCAAGACTCTGGTCTTCAGACACAAGCATACCAGGCTCTTGCATGCCCCCTACCGGAAAATAACGAGAACAGAAGGCCACCTACTTTGTGCCTGAGGATGGGCACTTGGGTTTTTAACTGATTTGGGTTACAAACACTTGAAAAAATCACAACCTCCAAATACAAAAACCCCTTGCTAAACGTATTCAGCAAGGGGTTTGAGAAAGAGTAACTCTTAAGAGCCTTTCTTCTCTTCGATGTACTTGATGACATCGCCTACAGTTTTGAGCTTCTCAGCCTCTTCTTCAGAGATTTCGAATCCGAAACGCTCCTCAAAGGTCATGATAAGCTCTGTCAAATCGAGACTATCAGCATTGAGGTCTTCAACAAAAGACTTTTCAGAAGAGACGTCTTGCTCGTCAACTCCTAATTGCTCAACAACGATATCGATTACTTCTTTTTCCATTGACATGGTAGCTTCCTCAAGTTGTTCATTTGTCATATAGATACTCCTATCATTCCAGACGATGAAGGGAGAGTATACTCCCTTGAAATTGTTTTTGGCAAGAGTTACATCAAAAGACCGCCATCTACGATTAAAGTTTGGCCGGTGATGTAGGTTGCCATCGGGCTCGCAAAGAAAAGAACGGCATCAGCAATCTCCTCTGGAAAGGCCATCCGCTGCATGGGGACCTGGCTCAAAATCGCCTCTTGCTGCTTCTCATTGAGAGAATCGGTCATGTCGGTTTTGACAAATCCAGGGGCGACACAATTCACCGTAATCCCTCTTGAAGCAGACTCTTTGGCAAGAGACTTCGTAAAGCCGATCATCCCCGCTTTAGAGGCAGCATAGTTCGTCTGTCCGGGATTTCCCATAAGACCCACGACGGAGGTGATATTGATGATTCTCCCCGAGCGAGCTTTCAACATCGGCCGGATCACTGCTTGGCAGGTAAAGTAGACCGAGTTGAGATTGGTATTGAGGACGTGATCCCAATTCTCTTCGCTCATCCTCATAAAGAGGCCATCACGCGTCACTCCTGCGTTATTCACTAAAATATCGACTGCACCAAAATCGTCGTAGATTCTGGTAAAAGTCTCCTCTACTTGAGTCCGGACACTGATGTTGAGTGGGTAAAAAGCGACCTTTTGCCCATCTTGCGTGAGTTCTTTTAGTTCGTTTAGGGCACTTTCCCCTCTTTCAGGGTGCGTTCCCAAAATCACAACCGATGCACCTTGCTCGACAAATCGCTTTGCGATTGCCTTCCCGATGCCTCGTGTTCCTCCTGTGACAACAGCTGTCTTTTCTGCTAATATCTTTTCCATTTTTCTTCTCTCTACAGATTAGCTAGCTTTTCTAAATCTTCGACTTTGTTAAGAGTGATCGTGGGAACCATCACCCCGATTTGCTTATTCATTCCGGCCAAGGTCCTTCCACATCCGATTTCCACAAAGAGATCAATCTCTGATTCGACCGAGCGGATCCCCTGCTCCCACCGAACAGGAGAGGTGACCTGTCTCACGAGATTTTTCTGCATCGCCTCTCGATCGGTAACAAGAGCTCCAGGGACATTCATCACAAGACCGATAGGAGAGTCATCTAGACTAATGGAAGTGAATTTTTCTTGTAATCTCTTTTTGGCTCCCCTCATGAGTCCACTATGAAAGGCTCCATGTACCTTAAGAGGAATCGCCCGCTTAGCCCCCCGCTTTTTTGCCTCTTCAATTCCCGTCTCGACTCCCTTAAGAGTTCCCGAAATCACTGTCTGGCCTGGGCAGTTGAAGTTGGCAACCCAAAGATCATCTGGAAGGGCAAGTTCTTTGACAAAAGTCTCTACTTGCTCAGCAGAAAGGCCAAAGAGTGCTGCCATTGTCCCACGAGTCTCCTCACAAGCAGCCTGCATCACCTCTCCTCGGAATTGGACCAGAGGGAGAGTCATTTCAAAGGAGAGCTTATTACTCGCTGTCAAGGCCGAATACTCCCCTAGGCTCAACCCTGCGCACAACGCAGGCTGAAGGTCGGGAAACTGCTCTTGCAAAACCCGTAAAAGGGCGATGCTTGTGAGGTAAATCCCAGTTTGGCTGCTCTTGGTTTCAGTCAGGCTCTCAGCCGGCCCCTCAAAAACCACTTTAGAAAGAGAGCGCTCGAGGATCTCATCTCCCTGCTGGTAGACTTCTCGAGCTACGAGAAATGTATCGAAAAAATCTTTTCCCATTCCCACAACTTGGGCACCTTGTCCGGGAAAAAGAAAGGCTACTCTTTTCATCTTGGGTTTCCTTATATAGCAGTTAACAGTGTTGCTCCCCAGGTAAAGCCAGCTCCAAAGGCAACGAGAAGGACATTTTCACCTGAGCTGATCTCTTCTGTCTGGAGGAGCTCATCCAACGCAATAGCGACAGCCGAAGCAGAGGTATTTCCATATTTATGTACGGTTTTAAAAACCTTGCTTTCGTCGATTGAGAACCGTTTTGCAATGGCATCGATAATCCGCTCATTTGCTTGATGGGGAACGAGCCAATCGATCTCTGCTTCCGGCAGATCAGCCAAACGCAAACACTCTTTGGCCGCTGCCTCCATCCGTCTGACAGCGTGTTTGAAGACTTCCTTCCCCTCCATAGCAAGGAAGTGCTCACCATTTTTTACGGTCTCAGCAGTGGCAGGCTTCCGACACCCTCCGGCAGGGAGAAACAAGAGGTTTGCCACCTCTCCGTCAGCTCCCAAACACGACTCCCGAATCGAAAATCCAGGGCCCGAGTTGCTGATCACAGCCGCTGCTGCCCCATCTCCAAACAAGACGCAAGTATTGCGGTCTTGATAATCGACGATGGACGAAAGCTTCTCTGAGGCAATTAAGAGGATATTTTGGTATATCCCCGATTCGATAAATCCTTTTGCTAAAGAGAGGCCATAGAGAAATCCAGTACACGCCGCTTGGAAATCAAAAGCGGCCGCTTGAGGAGCTTTTAGAACACTCTGGATCAGAGCGGCAGTACTTGGGAAGAGATAATCCGGGGTGATCGTAGCAACGAGGATTAGATCGATCTCTTGCGCTGTTTTTCCCGCTCTTTTAAGAGCCTCTTCAGCAGCTTTGGCCCCCATATCGGAGGTGAACTCATCTGCACGTGCAATCCTTCTTTCTCTCATACCAGTACGGGAGACGATCCACTCATCTGATGTATCGACCATCTGCTCGAGATCGTGATTGGTTAACACTCGCTCAGGGAGATAGGATCCGGTAGAGAGGACACGGGCACTATTTTTCATAAAAAACTCATATCACATGACTAAAGAGAGAAATTTTACCAAAACAACCTTTAAAATAAAACCCATTTCATCGATACTCACGCCCACGTGAACGGGCCAGGCATCGATTTTTAATGGGTGTAACCCAAATTATTTCTCAAAGTAAAGTAAACAAATGAAATATCCAGACCCGCTACTAAAACTGATCGATGTCTTTCGGAAACTTCCAGGCGTGGGAAGAAAGAGCGCCGAACGGTTTGCCTTCCATCTCTTAGAATGGCCTGAAGAGAAATTAACGGAGATGGCTCAAGCGCTCCTCGATTCCAAGAAGTTTTTAACTCATTGCTCGATTTGCGGCTCTTTGATCGAAAAAAAGTGCCCCTTCTGTGACCCTAAACTCCGCAATCAAGAGGTGATCTGCCTTGTCGCCTCCCCTAAAGATGTCTTTCTCATCGAAGAAACCAGAGAATATAGCGGCCTCTACTTCGTGCTGGGCGGTCTATTTTCTCCCCTCCACGGCTCCCATCCTTCCCCTGAGCGTCTAGAAAAGCTCAAAACCTATCTAGGAGAGTGGGGAACAAAAGAGATCGTGCTCGCTTTTGATTCTACCTTAGAGGGGGACGCTACAGCCCTCTATCTCAAAAAAGAATTAACTCATTTAAGAATCTCCATCTCACGCCTTGCTCTTGGCCTTCCGATGGGAAGTGCTCTCGACTACATAGACGGAGGGACCCTTGCTCGCGCCCTTACAGGCCGCCACACCTACTGATCACTTGCAATAAAGGGGGGATATGCCCTACGATTTTGGCTCTTGTTGTTACACTCACGAGTCACCGATGAATAAACTGCTGCTTCTCCTTGTGCTATTTGTTTGCTCCCCTCTTCTATTGGGAGCGCAAGAATATGAATCTATGCGTGTTGCGCAAGTAGAAATCGAAGTTGAAAACCTCCCTTCTGGATCGGCTTTCACCCCAAATTCTGTCCGCGCAAGGATGCAGACCAAAGTGGGAGGCTATTTTTCTCAAAACGAGTTTGATGCCGACCTCAAGAATCTCGCAGAAGAGTACGACCGAGTAGATCCCTCCATGGAAATCATCAATGATGAGATCTTCCTCACGTTGAAGATTTGGCTCAAACCTACCGTTTCTGAAATCGTTTTTTACGGGAATGAGCATGTCCGGACCCGGAAACTTCTGAGAACACTCGACATCCCCCCAGGCTCCCTTTTTGAAAGAGAGACCTTTATCGAAAAGTTCCACAAGCTCCGTCTCTTCTACTTCAAAAAAGGGTATTTTGAAGCAGAACTCGATTATGAAATCATCGTCTTAGAAGACAACCAGATCCAGATCCAAGTCAACATTTTCGAAGGGAGAGCTGGAAAGATTGGAGATATCGTCTTTTCAGGAGTAACCCCACCCGAAGAGGACGAGATTCTCGACATCATGCTCTCTAGAAGATACAATTTTCTCCTCAGCTGGTATACGGGGCGAGGAACCTACCATCCTGAAATGCTCGAACACGACCGGCTCCAAATCCTCAACTATGTGCAAGATCTCGGGTATGCCGATGCCACGGTCGACATTTGCCTCAAAGAGGCCCCCAAAAAAAACAAAATTCTCCTTGTTGTGACAATTGATAAGGGAACCTACTACACGGTCGGCAATGTCCGTCTAAATGGGAATACCCTCTACACAACTCAAGAGATCTGGGATCTGTTCGCCTTTGGGTGTGGAAGCCGCTACTCCCCTGAGCTGATCCGAGCGACCATCCAAAATCTAACTAATCTTTACGGGCGGCAAGGGTATATCGAAGCACAAGTCGACATGGGACTCTCTCTTCAAGATGACTGCCCTGTTTACGACGTCGATGTGACAATTGAAGAGGGAGAGCAGTACTATGTCGGTCTCGTAAAAGTCTTTGGAAATCGAGTAACCCAATCACGTGTGATCCTCCACGAAAATCTCCTCTGTCCAGGTGAGGTCTTCAATATCCGGAGACTGCAAGGGACAGAAGCCCGCCTTGCCAATACAGGCTACTTTGCTGCTGTCAACGTCTATGCCGTCCAGTCGCAGCTAGAAGACCCAGAAGGGATACGGCAATACCGGGATGTCTACATTGAAGTAGAAGAGACCTCAACGGGAAATCTTGGGATTTTTGGGGGGATGAGTTCTCTAGATAGTCTCTTTGCAGGTGTGGAATTAACAGAGAGAAACTTTCGACTGGCGGGGATCCCTGAGCTCTTCTCCAAAGGACCTGGAGCCATCCGTGGTGGAGGTGAATTTGCCAACCTCAAGACAAACATCGGTAAGAATCAAACAAGCTACGTGTTCCAATGGACAAAACCCTACTTCCTAGACACCCCTTGGGTGGTAGGAGGAGAGCTTGAAAAAGCCAACAACCGTGCCCTCTCCCGTGCTTACGACGTCAAAACCTATGGGGGAAGTATCCATGCCACGTACCTTCTCAATGCCTACCTGAAATTCGATATCCACTACCGGACTCGCTATACGAACACGCATATCAATGATAAAAAGAAGAATGCAAACCTGGAGAAATTGGGAAAGAATGATGGCCTTGTTTCTGCAGCCGGAGTCTCTTTGATCTATGACTCAACAGATAATCCAAGAAGGGCCTCTTGTGGACTCCGCTCCCGCCTCCTTTATGAACTCGCAGGGCTTGGGGGAAGGTTCAAGTTCATGAAGTTTGCGTATCTCAACTCATACTACTACCCCTTTAGTAAGAAAGGGACCTTCAAACTCCGAGGTGATCTACAATTTACCAAGACCTATGGATCTACCGGAAGAGCTGATCTACCTCTCAGTGAATACTACTTCATGGGTGGTGAGACGACTGTGCGTGGGTACAAACCCTTTTCGATCGGCCCCAAGACCGGAAATGAACAGCCGATCGGGGGTCTCTCTTCTTTACTCCTCTCCCAAGAGTACCAACACAATCTCCTAAAAGTACCCTGTATCGACGCATTTGCCTTTGTGGATGCTGGTTATCTCACCCGTTCTGAGCTGACGATTGGGCGCTATGCTGCAAGCTTTGGCTTTGGAATACGGATGCAGATTATGCCCAATATGCCACTCATGATGGGTCTTGGTTGGCCGATCCATCCGGACCAAAAAATGGTAGTCAAGGACGAAGATAGAGTTATCGATAACAAACAGACATTCTTCTTTGCCTTTGGAGGGACATTCTAAATCTCAACTTTCTTAACTAACTCAATCCTTAGGAGGATATAGATGAAAAAATTCACCCTACTTACACTCACTCTTTTTGCTCTTTGCACTGTTTCTGCTACTGCTACTGCACAAAACTTGAAAGTTGGCTTTGTCAATTTTAAGGATTGCGTCGCAGAATCGAAGCGAGGGCAACAAGAGCAAAATACCTTTGAGTCGATCAAAAAGCAGATGGGAGAAGCTCTAGAAAAAGCGGAAAACGAGCTTGAAGAGATCGCCATGAAGCTCGAAGACCAAGACTACATGGATGGACTCTCTCCATCAGCAGAAGAGGAGCTGAAGCAAAAATTCCAGCTCTTGAGCCAAGAGTTTTCTCGCTACCAAGGACAGTACTACCAGCTTCTCAACCAGGCCAACTACAAGATGCTCCAAGTGATGCACGATGAGGTAAGCCAAGTAGCTGAAAAAGTTCGGGAAAAACACAGCCTAGCATTGCTTTTGAGTGAAGACTCTACATTCGCATACGCCGAGTCTCTCGACTACACGCAAGAGGTGATCAAAGAGCTCGACCTTGCTTTTGACGTAGAAAACGACCCACAAGTCGAAAGTGTGGAGTAGCAAATGAAATCTTATACTCTTTCTACGCTTACGCAGCTGACCGATTCAGAGCTAGTTGGAGACCCTGAAGTCGAGATTCAGGGGGTAGATGACCTCGAGACTGCAGGTCCGGGGGAGGCTACATTTTTAGAAAATTCCCGCTACCAGAGGTTGCTGCGCACCTCTAAAGCGGGTGTGATTTTCATTTCACCCGATATCTTACAAGAAAAAGGGCATAACTACCTCGTCACTCCCCACCCCTCCTTGACTTTCCAAAAAGTGATCGAGCTCTTCCTCCAAACGCCTCCATCGGGCTTTTCAGAGATTGACCCTCGTGCGGTCATTCATCCAGAAGCGCAGATTGGAGAGGGAGTCTCCATCGCCCCTAACGCCGTAATCGATCGTGGAGCCCGTATCGGAGATCGCACCTCAATCGGCCCTGGTGTTTCAATTGGTGCAGAGGTCGTGATTGGTTCTGACTCCCTCCTCCATCCCAATGTCGTTGTCCGTGAAGGGTCTCAAATTGGAGACCGGGTCGTAATCCAGCCGGGAGCTGTGATCGGCTCTTGCGGATTTGGGTACTACACAACCCCTCAAGGGAAGCACCTTCACCTATCCCAACTTGGTATCGTGATCCTCGAGGACGATGTCGAAATTGGAGCCAATACCACAATCGACCGGGCCCGCTTCAAAACAACCCGCATACGCAGAGGAACAAAGATCGACAACCAGGTCCAAATCGCCCACCAAGTCGAGCTTGGTGAACACAATATCATCGTCTCTCAAGTAGGGATTGCCGGCTCAACGAAGACAGGTAGACATGTGGTTATGGGAGGGCAAGTAGGTGTCGTTGGCCACATCGAGATCACCGATGGGGTCACGATCGCAGCCCGCTCCGGTGTGAGTAAAGGGATCAAAAAAAGCGGCATCTATATGGGAATTCCCGCCGCTCCTGTCAAAGAGTTCAGCACTCACCACCTCCAACTCCGCAGCATCGGCAAAATCGCTAAGCGCCTCAAAGCCCTCGAAGAAAAACTCTCCCACTAAAACCAGTTTTTCAACAGAGAGAGGAGGGGTGCAATTAAAAGTGGAGCTTTTGCCTTCATTGCTAGACATTTTTCGTTAAAAATATTTGGGCGTAACCCAAATCAGTTAAAAACTCAAGACTCTGGTCTTCAGACACAAACATACCAGGC
>JAAKFR010000149.1 GCA_011064985.1 Chlamydiota bacterium | reverse complement strand
AATGTTGAAGTATGCTTCAGGCAAATTCATCACAGCGCATGATCCTAAGATAGTACATTTAGGAGTTTTGTGTTTCTGCCAAACAGTTTGAAAGAGAAAATCTATGAGTTGACGGAGGGGATCTCCCCGGCTCAGCTCCGGGAGGCCTCTGAAGAGATCACATCGATTTACCGAAAGCAAAAGAGCCTCGCACGCAAAGAGGCTCTCCTTGCCTATTTAGTCGTGAGGCTCCCCGCCACGTATGGAGCGACGAAACAGGTTCTTACTGAAGCCGCATCTTTTTGCACTCCCGCCTCTCTTCTCGATCTGGGAGGGGGCCCTGGGACAACCTCCTGGGCAGCTCGAGAAATCTGGGGAGAGAATCTTGCCGTTACTTCGATCGAAAAGCACCCCTCCTTCATTGAACTAGGAAAAGCTCTACAAAGTCCGACAGATTGGCTCTGCGAGGATGTGACACACCTCTCCACTTTCCCCCCACACGACCTCATTGTCTACGGCTACTCATTTGGAGAGCTGAATGAACCCAACCTTCTCTCCCTTGCCTGGGAAGCAGCAAGCCAGGGGGTCATTCTCGTAGAACCAGGGACACCTGCTGGCTACCAAAATATCCTAAAGGCTCGCGATCATCTGATTGAGCTTGGAGGCTTTGTGGCTGCTCCCTGCCCTCACAACCATCCATGCCCCCTCTCCCCACCTGATTGGTGCCATTTTGCCGCCCGCATCAGCCGTAGTCAACTCCACATGGTGGCAAAAGAGGGTTCTCTCCCCTTTGAGGATGAGAAGTATAGCTATCTCATCGTCCTCAAAAAAAGCCTCTCCCACAATTCTTCCCGTATCCTCCGCCCCCCTGACAAAAAAAAGGGACATATCGAGCTCTCCCTCTGTACTCCACAAGGGACAAACACCCTCCTCACCCTCACCAAAAGGAAGGACAGGGAGCGCTACTCCCAAGCCCGAAAAGCCTCCTGGGGCTCCACCATTTAGCCCCTACCCCCGGTTCATGAGTGATAGAGCCCTTTTCTATAACTCATAAATAGGCTAAAATGTGAGTTATAGACAAGGAGCCTATAACTCATGGTATGGAACTGGCAACTCCCTGACTGGCCTCATTTTCAGTACGATTCCTCTTCCCTCACACCCTTGGAAAAGAAATTTTATCAGGGAGCGGGGGGAGTGTTTGCTATTTTAAAACACTTAGACGAAGAAAAAAAGAGGCACTTTATCGTCGATATCCTTTCAATTGAAGGAGAAAAAAGCGCCGAGATCGAAGGGGAACTCCTACAAAGAGAAAGCTTGCAGTCTTCGATCAAGCGCCAATTTGGCCTGGCTCATGATGAGAAAAGGATCCCTCCCAAAGAGCAAGGGATGGGAGCTCTGATGTGGACGATGTACGACACCTTCGATGAACCACTCTCCCATGAGATGCTTCACGAGTGGCACTATTTGCTGATGAGTCATGATCATACGCTTGCAAGTGTTGGGAATTACAGGACGCACAAAGAGCCGATGCAGATCGTCTCAAGTAGATACGATAGGCAAACGATCTATTTTGAGGCTCCCCCTTCCAGCCAAGTTGACCAGGAGATGTCCCGCTACATCGATTGGTTTAACCAATCGAGAAACCAAGAATCCACCTTAGCTAGAGCAGGAAGTGCCCACGCCTATTTCGAAAGCATCCACCCCTTTGAAGATGGGAATGGTCGTATTGGAAGGGCACTTGTGGAAAAAGCCCTCTCTCAAAGCCTGGGGCAAGCTTCTCTACTTGCGATCTCACAGGAGATCTCTCGGAGGAAAAAAGAGTACTACACAGCACTTGGAACCTGTAATCGCACACTTGAAATCGGAACCTGGCTCCTATTTTTTGCCAACGTGATCGTACATGCACAAGAAGAGTCTCTTGCTCTTATCAATTTTTTGCTCGATAAGTCCAAATTGCTAAACAGCCTGAAAGGGAAAATCAACTCCCGCCAAGAGAAAGTCCTTTTGCGGATGTTTGCAGAAGGGAGAAAGGGATTTACCGGTGGACTTTCCGCCAAAAACTACATCGCAATCACCAAAACAACCCGAGCAACAGCAACACGGGATCTGAACGACCTCGTTGAAAAAGGAGCCCTCTACAAAATCGGCACCCTCAAACACACTCGCTACTGGCTCAACATCCACCCCAGTTAGCCTCCCAGTTTTCCCCTTTGACAGAAAATCACCACCCTTTTAACTTCGCCTTTATATTTTTGGAAGGTAAGGCTATGCGTCTTTTTTCCCTTATTCTTTTTTTGTACGATATGCTTGTTGAGGGTGTATTCGTTGATTTGGATATTTCAACTCTAACTCCCCATTAGCAACCATTGGACTCAAAAAGCGTTTTCTAAGATGCTCAGAATTTCTTTTTAACAATGTTGCCAAATCAGAATGTGTGCGAAATCTTTGCGTGCATAATTCCTTTATTAAATCTTTGATTTTTTCAATGGGTTCTCGTTTTCCAAAACTTGAAATCTTTTCCGATAGTTCGAGTGATATGTCCGGAGCTCCTTCGCTTATGTCCGGAGCTCCTTCGCTTATGTCCGGAGCTCCTTCGCTTATGTCCGGAGCTCCTTCGCTTATGTCCGGAGCTCCTTCGCTTATGTCCGGAGCTCCTTC
>JAAKFR010000148.1 GCA_011064985.1 Chlamydiota bacterium | reverse complement strand
CTATGGAATTAGGAAGACTCTTAGGATACAGCCAAGTCGCTACGGGGCTTGCTCTCTACAAGTACCCAACCTTAGGTCTTGCTCTGACGATGATGACCAAAGTAGAAGCGCAAGCTGTAGGCTTAGAGTTCCAGGTCAACACCTACACGACAAGCTACCAAAGGTACCCAAGCGTAGCACCCCTCAACGATGGGGGCTTTGTCGTCACTTGGGCAAGCGATGGCCAAGATGGAGATGACTATGGCGTCTACGGGCAGAGGTATGATAGCAGCGGAGTGAAAAATGGGGTAGAGTTCCAGGTCAACACCTACACGACAAGCAGACAAATATACCCAAGCGTAGCGCCTCTCAATGATGGGGGCTTTGTCGTCACTTGGGGAAGCGAAGGCCAAGATGGAGATTCCTATGGGGTCTATGGGCAGAGGTATGATAGCAGCGGAGTGAAAAGTGGGGTAGAGTTCCAGGTCAACACCTATACGACAAACTGGCAACGGCGCCCAAGCGTAGCGTTCCTCAATGATGATGGCTTTGTCGTCACTTGGTACAGCTCTGGCCAAGATGGGAGTCAAGAGGGCATCTACGGGCAGAGGTATGCTAGCAGCGGAGTGAAAAGTGGAGTAGAGTTCCAGATCAACACCTACACGACAAGCAGACAAATATACCCAAGCGTAGCGTCCCTCAATGATGGTGGCTTTGTCGTCACTTGGGAAAGCTTTGACCAAGGTGGAGATTTATGGGGCATCTACGGGCAGAGGTATGAGAGTAGCGGAGTGAAAAGTGGGGTAGAGTTCCAGGTCAACACCTACACGACAAGCTTGCAATGGGACTCAAGCGTAGCACCCCTCAATGATGGTGGCTTTGTCGTCACTTGGGAAAGCGATGGCCAAGATGGGAATCTCTATGGCGTCTACGGGCAGAGGTATGCTAGCAGCGGAGTGAAAAGTGGGGTAGAGTTCCAGGTCAACACCTACACGACAAGTAGCCAATTGGACGCAAGCGTAGCAGGTTTAAGTGATGGTGGCTTTGTCGTCACTTGGGCCAGCTCTGGCCAAGATGGGGATCTCAATGGCGTCTACGGGCAGAGGCATGATAGCAGCGGAGTGAAAAGTGGGGTAGAGTTTCAAGTCAACACCTACACGACAAGCGACCAAAGGTTCCCAAGCGTAGCACCCCTCAATGATGGTGGCTTTGTCGTCACTTGGGGAAGCGAAGGCCAAGATGGAGATTACTATGGCATCTATGGGCAGCGCTATGATTCTAATGGAAATCCCATAGAGCTAATTCTATCCAATGCAACGAACACAACATCGACACTCCTATCAACACCAAGCAGTGTTCCTACAGGAACCCAAGTGGGTTCTACTCCCTCTTCTCTTTCATCGGGAGGATCCTCAACTTCCCCAAGTGGAAACACGCCGACTTCGATGATGCAGTCAACGCAGCAAATTTCAGCAAGCAATATGGTGAGCTTTTCGGGGCCAATCACTATTTCAGAAGAGATAGTTTACGAAGTAAGCTACCCCATCGTTGTCAATGGCCAAACAGTTGGAACTTACACGGTATCTGGAGGAACAGGGGACGTCTCCGTATCAAATGCCAATGTACTGATGATCGACCTCGAAGACTACCAGCCTCAAGACGGGGAGGTAATACCCCTCTTCGCGATCCCTGAAGAGGAAAAAGAGTATTGGGAGTCGATCGAGATTCAAGGAGATGCCGAGTGTCTCGAAATGGGAGGAGAAGTACTTTCAGACTCTCAAGATGCAGGATATGTTTTCAATATCGTCTTCACAGAAAGCAAAACGTGCCGCGTCAACCAAGCGGTGGTCTTGCCAACCTTAAGCCTGCTTTTAAGAGTGTAGGCTCGAGCTGCTGCCCACATAGATATCTACTCAGAGAAAACGGTCGCCTCATTTTTGCTAAGCACGACCTAGAAACCGCCCAAAAGATCTCCCATTCCCTCGGAGAAACCGAAATCAAAGAAAGCTCCCTCATCTCTCCCATCACCAAGCTCTCTCACTCAAAAACTAGAACACTGTTTTTCTTTGAAGTTTTCTCTTTAAGAGAGTAACCTTAGCGCAAAAGTTATAGAAACCATGAGGAGAGACCAATGATGATTTGTATGCACACAACAGTTGAGCTTAAAACACGAAATGGAACCTTCGTTTGCCAAGGAAAACAATTTACCTCGCAAGAGAAAGTGCATGAGTACCTAAGGAGCTCTTGTCTTTTTGATACAATCAAGGTGGTGGAAGAGACGAAGTCGTATTTCCTCCACAGAAGTGAGATCGGGTTTGAGAGATATGAGGCCTGTGGAAGTTTACGAAAAGCGCTTGTTCGTGAGATAGGAGGAGCCTGGGTGGAGTTTTCTGGGAAAAAGGTGCAGTATCTCGTCGATAAGGGGTGGATCTTCTCCTCAATCCAAAAGGTAAACAAAGAGGAATACTTAAGCAGACTAGAGCCGCAAGCTGCCAAAGTGGCCGGCGTAGTACTAGGGATGCTTGCTATAGCACCAGGAGCTATGGAATTAGAAAGACTCTTAGGATACAACCAAGTCGCTACGGGGCTTGCTCTCTACAAGTACCCAACCTTAGGTCTTGCTCTGACGATGATGACCAAAGTAGAAGCGCAAGCTGTAGGCTCAGAGTTCCAAGT
>JAAKFR010000147.1 GCA_011064985.1 Chlamydiota bacterium | reverse complement strand
CTTCCACAGACTGTAAAATCTTCTTTTTCAAATCTCAGGCTCTCAGTAATAAGCAAGGAATATACCTCAAAAAAGGATAAAACTCAATACCCTCCCCTTTTCCCCCTTAGGATGAATATTGCTCTACGAGCCTCCAAAAGGGGATGCAAATATAAGAATTTTTTGAGTTGTAGGATGTGGGAAGGAGAGGCGGAAGTGGTGGAGAGCAAGCCTGGGAAAGTCGATCCCTCCATATTTGAGATCTCCTAGGATTGGGTGTCCAATTGCGGCGAGTTGGGCCCGGATCTGGTGATAGCGGCCCGTTTGGAGCTCGATATGTATTAAAGAACGCCCTTTCTCCTCCTCAGTCACGCGATAAGAGAGAAGACACTTTTTAGCCCCTGGATCTTCAGGATGAGAAAGGTGAGCTCGAAACGAACCATGCACTAAATAATGGGTAAGAGTCCCTTCCTTCTTTTCTAAACTACCCGAAACCCAAGCTAGATACTCTTTTTTCCATTTTTTTTCCCGTTGAGAGGCATTGAGGCGCGATAGGGCCTTGCTTGTCCTGGCAAAGAGGACAATCCCTGAAACGGGTTTATCGAGCCTATGAGCTGCTTCTAAAAAAACATTGCCTGGCCTGGCAAACTTCTCTTTAATCCACTGTTTCCCCTCCTCTTCAAGTGAAGGAGTTGAAGAACCATCAGGTTGGGTCAATATCCCAGCTGGCTTATCTAGCACCAAGAGGTGGTTGTCATAAAAAAGGACATTAGGCACCGCTTCTTTGCCTCACCACCTCAAAAAGAAGAAGAGTCGTTGCCATCGCTACATTGAGCGAGTCGGCAACTCCCAGCATCGGAATCTTCACTTGCAAATCGGCCCCCTCCATCCATTTCTGGCTTAAGCCGAGTTGCTCGGTTCCGACAGCAATCGCGATGGGGCCCGTAAGATCAACTTCAGTATAGAGAACATCGGCATGAGGAGTGGCCGCCAGAATGGCAACTCCCTTCTTTTTCAGCCAACTCCAAACTACCTCCCCCTCCTCTTCCACAACGGGAACAGTAAAGAGAGTTCCGACACTAGAGCGAACGACATTGGGATTGTGGACATCTGTGCATCGATCACAGACCAAGACCCCATCAACATGAGCCGCATCTGCAGAACGGAGAATAGTGCCAAGGTTTCCCGGCTTCTCAATTGCTTCTGCAACAACGTAGAAGGGGTTGGAGGAAGCAGGCAAATCTTCCAAAAAAAAGTGGTGTTGCTTGGCAACCCCCAGAAGGCCGTCTGGACGGTCTCGATAGGAGACAGAGCGGAAGACCTCACCGTTGCACGGAATCATAGTAGCTCCTCTCCTCTCCCACTTTTCGATCAAAGCCTCCTCATTACTCCCTAAAAACAGTTCGGGCGAAATCAGAAGAGTTTCCATCACAATAGCAGAGTGAAGGGCGCGCGTAAGCTCCCGGTACCCTTCGATCAGAAAACGGTCTTGGGCCTCTCTCTCGCCTCGTTTCCAAAGCTTTTTGACTCCTTTGATCCGAGGATTTTGGCGGGAGGTGATCATCGGATCCATCTCGCATATGTACCACTTGGTACCCTTTTGGGCCCTGACAACTCCATCTCTCCCGACTCCACCCTTCCACCTCTTTTTCCCACCACCTCCTCAACCAGTTGCTGGAGCACAAGAGGGGTAATTCCAGGGGTGTGGCACGAGACGAGCAAAAAACGAGCCTCCTCTGATAGAAGATCGGCACAATCGAGAAGAAGTGGGTAGAGGCCCTCCTCGATTTTGAATACTTCCTTATTCTTCCCCCTTCCAAAAGTGGGAGGATCGAGAATGATCCCCTCGTAACTCTCTGCCCGCCTTTTTGCTCTTGCGACATACTTGAGGGCATCTTCGACGATCCAACGGATTGGAGCTTTTTCAAGGTCATTCATACGTGCATTTTCTGAAGCCCAACTAGTCATCCCCTTCGAGGAATCAACATGGGTGACTGAGCATCCACTTTTGGCTGCTGCAAGAGAAGCTCCCCCCGAATAGGCAAATAGATTCAAAAGTCTGGAAGAAGACCCTAGCATCTCTCCGATCCAAGGCCAAAATGCCGCATGCTCTGGGAAAACCCCTAGATGACCAAAATCGGTTGGTTTGATGAGCATCCGCATCCCAGCAAGGGTGATCTCCCACTCTTTTGGAAAAGAGGTAAATCTCTCCCATCGATTCCCCTCTTCTCGAGAGAATCTCCCATCCACTTTTGCCCACACCTCTTCCTCGCAAGAAGGGGACCAAATCGCTTGCGGGCAGGGACGGATCAGGAGGACATCCCCGAACCATTCGATCTTCTCTCCATACCCACTATCGAGCAATTGATACTCTTTCATACCCAAACATTCTACCACATCTCCCCAAAACCTCACATATCTCAAACTTCCCGGTAATATTCTCATAAATCAGACTCTTCCTTGCTCCCAAAAATTAACCGGGTGTAACCCAAATCGGTTAAAAAACCCAAGACTCTGGTCTTCAGACACAAGCATACCAGGCTCTCGCATGCCCCCTACCGGGAAATAACGAGAACAGAAGGCCACAAAGGACACGAAGGCACGAAGAATCCTCCTCTTACGAGGAGGAGGCCGGATTTAAGAAATCCTTTGTGTCTTTGTGTCTTTGTGTTGAAGCTTTGTGTCTTGTTAGTAAAAAGTTTGCGTATTCATTGTCCTCTGCGGG
>JAAKFR010000146.1 GCA_011064985.1 Chlamydiota bacterium | reverse complement strand
GTTCGCATTTTCTGTCGTGATCAGAGAGAGGCGTCTTCTGAGCTCTTGGTCTTCTGTTTTTCTAGACTGTCTGTATCCTGCTCGGTTGGGGATTTCCCTAAGCACTTTCTGTATTTCTTGCGGTGCTTGGTAGAGAGCTTGCAACTCCACATGGCCAGGGGAGCTTAGCATCTGATAGTATTCTTGATGTATCTCAATCGAGGCATGTTGCAAGAATCTTGCAGTAGACCTCACTTTCTCCTCTGTAGGTTGCTGCATGGCCAGTTTGAGAAGGTCGATCTCTTTCTCTTCCAAATCTGCTTGGTAAAGAGGAAGAAGAACCAGCTGATGGGTCTTGTGTAATGCCTCCTTCTCCTGCTCTTTTAGGACAGGTAGCTGCAAGGAGGGAATAAGAGAGGCTTCTTCTTGGATTCCTTCAGATTCGGCATGAAGCCGTATCCGCAGATGGTACAAATCTGAGACGCTCTCTTCGAGGAGTCTTTTGCTTAAGTCTGTAAAAAAAGGGAGTTGCTTGATTAGATCAAGGGTATTACATTCCTCAAGCCCAAGCAAAAGCCCCAAGTCACCCAAGAAGTGGAAAAGGGGTTCCACAAAGTCCCGTTTGATTGCGCATACCTCTCCTTGCAGAATCTGGAGCTTCTCAAAATCGACTCTACGCATCTCCAAAAGCTTTTGGGCATATTCTGTGAGATCTATCTTAGGGGTCTCAAATGTGTGGTTCCCATGCAAAGAGACCGAGCGGAGTTTGCTTTTGTAGGCTTTGAGGTCATCTTCGTTTGGCTCCTCAGGCAACGCAAGAAGCCCCTCAGCTCTTCCAATCAAAGAGTCGTTGAAAGCGGGGTTTGCCTGGTGATCGATCTCTAGGCCAAACTTCTGCCCAAAATTGAAAAGCTCTTGGTGTTTGGGGTCAGTCTCTCCAAGAGAGAGGATTTGCAAATCAAAGATTTGCGCCAGCTTTTGGAAATACCGCCTTCCTTCTTCTTTCTCAATTAAGATGAAGTACTCCAGATCAGAGTAGGGGCACACCTCTTCTCGTGCAAGAGAACCCATAGCTCGGATGTCATACTGGCATGGAGGCTCTCCAAGGATAAAGATCGCATCGTCTAAAAGCTCATGGAAAAACTCCTGCATCTTCGCAGCTCTTTTCTGTTGCAACTCGCGAACTTTTCCCTGCTCTTGAAAACAAGAGCGCACCTTCTCTAACCTCTTATGATACCCTTGTGTAAGAAACTTCGGACTCTCCAGAGGAATGACGAGTGTTTCCCCTTTCTCAATTACCTCAAGAAAAGAGCTGAATTGCACCTTATTTTTTTCATTGAGGCCTCGATAGACCAGCCGAGCTTTCTCATAGAATTTCTGGATATCCAAGGAGCTTTGAGAAAACTTCTGATGCCAGATGGGAATAGCTTCTAAGAGTTGTTGAAAACGTCCTACTTCTCCTTTTCCAGCTGCTTGTTGTAGTTGGACCTCAAATCCTTCTAAGGCTTTGTACAAAAAAGGTCTAGAGAGACTCTTATGAAGAGAAAGATCTCCTCCTAAAGCAAGAGATATGGACAAACAACGTGTAGCTCCCACCAAATTTTCTAAATCAGGGACTTTCTCTAAGAAAAGTTCTCCATAGAGCTCCAGCATCCGCTGTTGTTCCTTCTTTAGTCCCGGAAACCTGGAGATCTCTTTGCAAACCTTTTCAAGGAGTTTTTCCTGATTCTCTTTGCTCAAGTGGGGAAACAAAGATTCGAGTAGTTCACAAATCTCGGCAAAAACCTTAGCATCTTCGGGTTGTTGTAGAAAAAATGCCTCAACTCGATCAAACGCTTTTTCATATTCCTCCTGATCCAAGTACTCCTGAATAGGAGAGGCGTGTACAGCAAGAGACATCAGTCACCTCGTATGAAAAATAATATGAAAAATCTTGCTAGCAAGATATCCCATTCGCCTGAAAATTTCCCTCCTTTTTTTGCCAAAGGTTAGTTGGAGTCTTCGTCTTCATCGAGCAAAGTGGCAATCTCATGGTGCCCTCCCTCTTTTGCCAGATCCAAAGCAGTCTGATTCTTGTCATTCAGCAACTTTTTAAATGCAGGGTTTTTTGAACGCTCCAGCAAAGCCCGCACCAAGGCAATATTTCCATAACTTGTCGCAAGGTGAAGAAAGGTGTTGTTGGTAGAACCTTGGGAATAAAGAGAGACTCCCTGATCTAGAAGCTCGAGAAGTTGCAAGTCTCTCTTTCTGGCTGCTTGAAAAGCTGAGTCTCGCAAGGATGCATTACGACGGATGATTTCTTCGATAGGCTTTAGGTGAGACGCTCCGATGTGGTTGCCTCTCAGGTTGAGGTCTGTGAGGGAGGTATTGACTTTTAGGGATTCAGCGATAGCGATGGCGCCGTAGTTTCCGATTTCGTTGCTGTACAGGTCGAGGTATGTGAGGGAGGTATTGACTTTTAGGGATTCAGCGATAGCGTTAGCGCCGTTTTCTCCGATGTTGTTGTTTTCCAGCTTGAGGATTGTGAGGGAGGTATTGACTTTTAGGGATTTAGCGATAGCGTTAGCGCCGTTGTCTCCGATGTTGTTGTATCTCAGGTAGAGGCTTGTGAGGGAGGTATTGACTTTTAGGGATTCAGCGATAGCGTTAGCGCCGTTTTCTCCGATTTTGTTGCCTCTCAGGTCGAGGTATGTGAGGGAGGTATTGACTTTTAGGGATTCAGCGATAG
>JAAKFR010000145.1 GCA_011064985.1 Chlamydiota bacterium | reverse complement strand
CTTTGGCGATTCTCTGTCCAAATAGTGCGCCATTTAGGAGTATTACTCCTATGCCGATTAAGGCGTAACCGCCCCACATGGAGGAGTTTAGTATAGATCCGTATATCCCCATACAGATCATGAAGAGAGATAAGATGGTTCCTATCACTTGATAGGCATTTGGTTTGGGAAAGTCAAAAACCCATTGAGTGTTGGGTTGACCTCGAACAGAAAACATACTAGCTCCCTTTTTTAAGAAAATTATAGAGGTTTAAGGATTGATGGTCAACAGCAATCACTCCCTTTCCATGTCTTCTATTATACCAAATTTAATTGGTAGATCAAGCATTTTTCTTTGTGGTGAAGAAGTCACCAAAGACTAGGAGCGAGGGGAAGAGGAGGGTTTGCCTTTGAGATGGAAGTTGAGGGGGGTGCCAGCGAAAGGATAGTGTTCTCTAAAGCGGTTAAGGAGGTATTTTTGGTAGCTCTGTTGCATAAGAGAGGGGTGGTTGACAAAGAGGATAAAGCGGGGTGGGGTTACATCGACTTGCGTCATGTAGTAGATCCGGAGGCGTTTTCCACGGAGCATCGGAGGGTGGTTGAGTTGGATCGCTTTTTCGATGAAGGTGTTGAGCTGGTGGGTGGAAATTCTCGTTTGGGTAGCGAGAGTTACTTGGTCGATTTCGGGAAAAATTTTATCGAGGTTTCGCCCCTCCTTTGCAGAGATACACAAAAAAGGGCAGTGGGCAAGAAAAGGGCTCTCTTCACGGATTGATTGGAGAGCGTGCTCCATCCGGAATCCTTTGACAAGATCCCATTTATTGAGAAGGACGATGCATCCTTTCCCGGCGTCTTCGATTTGATTGGCGATCTTTTTCTCTTGGGCTGTGATTCCCTCTTGGGCATCAACGAGGAGAAGGCAGACATCGCTCCTCTCAATCGCTCGCACAGTACGGAGAGCCGCGAATTTTTCTACGACATCGTGTTCAGACTTCTTCCGCCTGATCCCCGCTGTATCAATTAAGGTGTAGGGGCGCCCCTGATAGGTAAAAGGGATCTCGACACTATCTCGAGTCGTTCCTGCCAAAGGACTGACAACACACCGTTTTTCCTCTAGAAGGGTGTTGAGGAGGGTCGACTTCCCTACATTTGGTCTCCCGATTACCGAGATCCGTGTCCCTTTTTGGATCTTTTCTTCTTCCTCTTTTTGGATTTTCTCCCAAGCCATTTCCAACATCTCTGCCACCTGGAATCCATGTGCAGCTGACACGGCCACCATCTTGGAGATCCCTAAGCAATGAAACTCGTGGAGAAGGGAAGAGTGTTTTGGTTCGTCGATTTTATTCACGGCTAAAACAAGAGGCTTTCCCATCTTAAGGAGGATGCGTGCAAGGTCCTGATCGAGTGGAGTCACTCCGACCGTCCCATCGACAACGAGCACAAGAGAATCGGCCTCTTCATAAGCGATCTCAGCCTGTCTTCGGATCTCTTCTTGGAAGGCGTCTTTTGATTGGGGATCGATTCCCCCCGTGTCGATGATTTCGAAGGGGAGACCAAAAACCTCGGTTTCTGCATAGAGACGATCTCGTGTAATCCCCTCTGCCTCATCGACAATGGCGATCCGCTTTTTGCAAATCCGATTAAAGAGGGCCGATTTACCTACATTCGGCCTGCCGACAATCGCTAGTTTACGCATAAAGGGTTGGCTCGGTTCCTTCCAGTAGAAGTTGGTTTAGGTGTTTGAGGAGGCACTCCTTATTGGGAAAAGTAGATCCCCCTTTTTCGGAGTCATAGATCCGGTAGAACGAATCCTCATTTTGGAAAAAGACCATATGCCCTTCCGAGGAGTTTCTTCGAATACTAACCATCCCCCGCTCCATTTCGAGAGAAAGGATACCATGTGGCAGGATTTTTTGCATTCGAAGGCCTGAGAGTAAAAAATCTTCTTTGTAAACACCTTGTTTTGTAAGTTCTACAAGGAGAATTTCGTGTAGTTGATATTTGAGTATCTCATTTCGGCGTTGTTGAAAAAATGTGCTCATTTCTTCCCATGAGAGAGAGCGGATCTCTTCAAAAGCTTGGAAAAGAGTCATGGAGGCTCCAAAACATGCTCCTTTTTTGGCAATGGGAAGCAAATCGATCTCAGAATGTAAAGCAGCTTTCCATTCCTGGAGAGTGGAGTCGCTTGCTAGGATTTGCTCGATCTCTTCGGTACTTGGAGGAGGAAGTTTGAAGGAAGGGTGTTGGATATAGAGGGAGATAGGATCTCGGACAGTGGCAATCATCGCTTGGATCGAGGCCGACGAAAGGCCACCGAGAGCTCCCCCCAGGGCTCCTGCACCGATTCCCCCCACCGCCAAATAACCCAGAATGAGCCCACCCAAAATCCCCACTCCCACAAAGGGGAGCTCTACCTCACGATACACAGATGGGCAACTTCCACAAGAAGCTTTACACGATGGACACAACATGGTTTTCTTACAGCAGTAGTATATCACAAGATTCTAAATACCCGCCGTATGGTTCTCGGCTGACGCCTCGTCCCATAATGTGCAGCGTGGGGCTCTATCTTCAAACCACTTATGGTCTGAACCATCTGCTTGTAGGAGGTCTCCTTCAGAAGCTCTACGTTCTCTTCTTTGGTAGATTCGCTTCTCTTTTTTCTGTTTCGGATGCCAGATACGAGTCTCGATCATCCAGATACGAATTGTTTCTTTGGAGATTTTTTTTCCTTCG
>JAAKFR010000144.1 GCA_011064985.1 Chlamydiota bacterium | reverse complement strand
ATGGAGATGGGTGGTGATCAAAAAACGGTTCCCCTGATCTAGGATCTGTTGTACCCCCTCCCACATAATCAAGACAACTTATGCTAAAACGGCCTCTTCTTCAGGAACTTCCTCTATTTCTTCTTCAGGAACTTCCTCTATTTCTTCTTCAGGAACTTCCTCTATTTCTTCTTCAGGAGCTTCCTCTATTTCTTCTTCAGGAGCTTCCTCTATTTCTTCTTCAGGAGCTTCCTCTATTTCTTCTTCAGTAGCTTCCTCTATTTCTTCTTCAGGAGATGCTTCAACAAGAATAGACTCTTCTTCTTTCCCTTCCTGGATCAACTCTACCTGCGCTCTTTGTCCAAGCCGAGTGGCTACAGTACGGACAATCGTACGAAGGGCATTGATTGTATTGCCTCGACGTCCGATTACTTTTCCTACATCTTCTTGAGCGACACGGATCTCAATACTGACTCCCGCCTCTTTGGCAACAGAAGCCACCTGAACGGCTTCAGGATCAGCTACTAAATTTTTTATGATATATGCAACAAATTCTTCCATGGAAATACCTATTGTTAGATGGAACAGATTGAAGCCCTCAATATCTCACACACCCCGCTTTTCCACAAGACCGAAATCCTTTTTAACACGACAGATTTTTTAAAAAAATTGCGTCCATGCACAGGCACGCATTGGTCACGAGGAAGTATTCCTAAGCTTTTTACAACCATAGAAAGATATCTGGGAGACGTGGTAGACTCGGTACTGATGAAGAAAAAAAGTGTCCCGTATCAAGTAATGGCCCGGAAGTACCGCCCCCAAGCCTTTGGGGAGGTCGTTGGGCAAGAGGCGACTGTAACCACACTGCAAAACGCAATCCACATGGAGAGGATCGCCCATGCTTACCTCTTTTCTGGCTGCCGAGGTACGGGAAAAACGACCCTAGCAAGGCTCTTTGCTAAAGCCCTCAATTGCGCCAACAGAAGCAAAAGCGGAGAGCCGTGTAATGAGTGCCCCTCTTGCAAAGAGATCGCAATCGGACAAGCCATCGATGTTTTAGAAATCGATGGAGCTTCCCACCGGGGAATCGAAGATATCCGTCAGATCAACGAAACGGTGTGCTTTGCTCCTCAAGTCGGTCACTACAAAATTTATCTAATCGATGAGGTTCATATGTTGACAAAAGAGGCTTTCAACGCCCTTTTGAAGACTCTGGAAGAACCTCCGTCTCATGTAAAATTCTTCTTCGCGACAACTGAACCGCATAAAATCCCTCCAACGATTCTCAGCCGGTGTCAACGATTCCAACTCAACCGGATCGCACCCGAAAAGATCAGCAAGAAGCTCGGAGCGATTGCAAAAGATCTCGAGATCAAAATAGAAATGGAAGCTCTTGATCTCATCGCCTCTCTTGCCGATGGAAGCTTGCGAGATGCCGAATCTCTTTTAGACCAGATTACTGCCTTTCAGGAAGGGCAGATCACTCCTGAAAAAGTCGAAGAGGTCCTCGGACTCCCCTCCCCAAAACAATTTTTTGCTCTCGACAAAGCCGGCAGCGAAGGGGATTGGCAAGCCCCTTTTGCATTCGCTGCTGAACTTTTCTCCTCGGGGAGAAATGTGAGCTACTTCTTCGAGGAGCTTCTCGCCCATTTCCGCACCCTATTTCTTCTCAGACAGGGAGTGATTCCCTCCACCCCGTATTTAGAAGAGTACCGAGAATCAGCTAAGCTCTACCGGGATGAGCAACTGCTTGCGATTCTAGAGGCGATCACTGAAGGGCAAGGGCAACACAAGTTCGCTGTATCAGAAAGGACATTTGTCGAGATGCTCCTCCTCAAGATCTTCCGCTCCCATACGCGCCCGTCAATCGAACAATTGGTCGAAAGACTCGCCCGCCTTGAGCAAAGTTTTGCAGGTACCGAAGATCCCCACCCTCGTCCTGAAGAACTCCCGAAGCCCCCTTCTCCCCCAAAAGTCCCCTCACCGAAAAATCCTCCTCCTCCAGCTGCCCCAAAGCCCACCCCCTCACAAACTGCCGCTATAGGCCAGAAGCAGCAGAGTCATTTTGATACAGTGATGCGGTTTGCCGCAAAAGAGTTAAACGGATCCCTCAAAACGGAGTAAGAAATATGGGAAGCGGATATGCCAAGAAGAAGAAAGAAGCAAAGATGATGCGGAAAAAGTTTGAGGAGATGCAAGAGACCCTCAAACAGGAAAAAGCGACCGGGACAGCTGGCAATGGTCTTGTCTCTATCACCCTCAATGGAGATCGCGAACTCGAAGAGATCAAAATCAAGCCCGAGTGTGTCGACCCAGAAGATGTGGAAGGCTTAGAGGATCTCATCCGAGCCGCCCACCAAGAAGCCTTCAAAAAAATCGAAAAGAGCGCCTCATCCGGTATGGGCGACCTCCCCAGCCTCGGCGCCCTCGGCCTCTAACCTGTCCACCCACCCCATCGACAACACAAAAGTTACCCCACGTCCATTTGCCCCTAAAGGGGCTCATTTCACGCGGGGTTAACAACCCGCATCGCTCCCGCGATGCTCTCTGGAAAACGTCATTTTTATATCAAATATTTTTAACGAAAAAATTTCTAGCAATGAAGGCAAAAGCTCCACTTTTAATTGCACCCCTTTTGGGGATTTTCGTTCCAATTGGACAATCGCGAGCGTAGTATCTCTTAAGTTGAGTTACACAAAAGGTGTAGAGGACCTACAAAGAGCTTTTGGGGATTTTCGTTCCAATTGGACAATCG
>JAAKFR010000143.1 GCA_011064985.1 Chlamydiota bacterium | reverse complement strand
CTGCATCATCGAAGTCGGCGTTTTTCCACTTGGGAAAGTTGAAGATCCTCCCGATGAAGGAGAAGAGGGAGTAGAACCCACTTGGGTTCCTGTAGGAACACTGCTTGGTATTGATAGGAGTGTTGATGTTGTGTTCGTTGCATTGGACAGAATTAGCTCTATGGGATTTCCATTAGAATCATACCTTTGCCCGTAGATGCCATAGGAGGCAATTCCATCTTGGCCACCGCTTTGCCAAGTGACGACAAAGCCTCCATCATTGAGGGGTGCTACGCTTGGGTACCTTTGCTCGCTTGTCGTGTAAGTGTTGATCTGGAACTCTACCCCACTTTTCACTCCGCTGCTAGCATACCTCTGCCCGTAGACGCCATAGAAATCTCCATCTTGGCCATTGCTGTCCCAAGTGACGACAAAGCCCCCATCATTGAGAGGTGCTACGCTTGAGATCTCTTGGCGGTTTGTCGTGTAGGTGTTGATCTGGAACTCTACCCCACTTTTCACTCCGCTGCTGTCATACCTCTGCCCGTAGATGCCATAGGAATCTCCATCTTGGCCATTGCTTTCCCAAGTGACGACAAAGCCCCCATCATTGAGGGGTGCTACGCTTGGTAAGTCTTGGTAGTTTGTCGTGTAGGTGTTGACCTGGAACTCTACCTCACTTTTCACTCCGCTGCTATCATATCTCTGCCCGTAGATGCCATAGAAATTTCCATCTTGGCCAAAGCTGTTCCAAGTGACGATAAAGCCTCCATCATTGAGGGGTGCTACGCTTTGGAAACTTTGGGAGTTTGTCGTGTAGGTGTTGACCTGGAACTCTACTCCACTTTTCACTCCGCTGCTATCATACCTCTGCCCGTAGACGCCGGTGCCATTCCCATCTTGGCCATAGCTGTACCAAGTGACGACAAAGCCACCATCATTGAGGGATGCTACGCTTGGGTCACTTTGGTAGCTTGTCGTGTAGGTGTTGACCTGGAACTCTATCCCACTTTTCACGTCGGTGCTAGCATACCTCTGTCCATAGATGCCTCCGCTGTCTCCATCTTGGCCAGGGCTTTCCCAAGTGACGACAAAGCCCCCATCATTGAGGGGTGCTACGCTTGGGTCAAATTGGAAGCCTGTCGTGTAGGTGTTGATCTGGAACTCTACCCCACTTTTCACTCCGCTGCTATCATACCTCTGCCCGTAGATGCCATCGAAATCCCCATCTTGGCCAGAGCTTTCCCAAGTGACGACAAAGCCCCCATCATTGAGGGGTGCTACGCTTGGGTACTCTTGGTTGCTTGTCGTGTAGGTGTTGACTTGGAACTCTGAGCCTACAGCTTGCGCTTCTACTTTGGTCATCAGGGTCATGGCAAGTCCCAAAGCTGGGTACTTGTAGAGAGCAAGCCCCGTAGCGACTTGGCTGTATCCTAAGAGCCTTCCTAATTCCATAGCTCCTGGTGCTACAGCAAGCATCCCTAGTACTACGCCGGCCACTTTGGTTGCTTGAGGCTCTAGTCTACTCAAGTACTCCTCTTTGCTTACCTTCTGGATCGAGGAGAAGATCCACCCCTTATCGACGAAATACTGCACCTTCTTCCCAGAAAACTCCACCCAGGCTCCCCCTATCTCACGAGCAAGCGCTTTTCGTAAATTTCCACGAGTCTCGTATCTCGTAAACTCTGCCTCATTCTGGTGGAGGAAATAGGTCTTTGTCTCTTCCACTACCTTGATCACATCAAAGGGGCAAGAGCTCCTCAGGTACTCATGCGCTTTCTCTTGCGTCGCAAATCGTTTTCCTTGGCAAACGAAGGTTTCGTTTCGTGTTTCCATCTCAATTGTCGTATGGGTACAAATCATCAGAGGTCTTTCCTCATAGTTTCTATAACTTTTGCGCTAAGGTTACTCCATTAAAGGGAAAACTTCAAAGAAAAAGAGGGGTTAGTTTTTGGGAGCAAAGGAGAGCTTGGTGATGGGGGTGTTGCCGGGTAAACGTTGTTGTTTTCGAGGTATTGGATTTGGATGGGAGAGATGAAGGGGCTTTCTTTGATTTCGGTTTCCCAAAGGAGCGGGAGATCTCTTGGGCGGTTTCTAGGTCGTGCTTAGCAAAAATGTGGGGACCATTTTCTCTGATATGTGGGCAGCAGCTCGAGCCTACACTTTTAAAAGCAGGCTTAAGGCTGGTACGACCACCGCTTGGTTGACGCGGCATGTATTGCCTCCCGCAAAAGAAATGGTAAAAACATAATCATTTTCACCTTCAGAAATCACTTCTCCCTTCATTTCGATACACTCAGCCTCTCCTTGGATTTTGATCGACTCCCAATACTCCTTTTCCTCTTCAGGGATCGCGAAGAGGGGTATTACCTCCCCTTCTTGAGGCTGGTAGTCTTTGAGGTCGATCATCAGTACATTGACATTTGATACGGTGACGTCCCCTGTTCCTCCAGATATCGTGTAAGTTCCAACTGTTTGGCCATTAACAACGATGGGGTAGCTTACTTCGTAAACGATCATTTCTCTTGAAATAGTGATTGGCCCCGAAAAGCTCATTATACTGCTTGGTGAAGTTTGCTGCATTGACTGCATCATCGAAGTCAGCGTTTTTCCACTTAGGGAAGTTGAAGATCCTCCCAATGAAGGAGAAGGGGGAGTAAAACCCACTTGGGTTCCTGTAAGAACACTGCTTGGTGTTGATAGGAGTGTCGATGTTGTGTTCGTTGCATTGGACAGAATTAGCTCTATGGGATTTCCATTAGAATCATACCTCTG
>JAAKFR010000142.1 GCA_011064985.1 Chlamydiota bacterium | reverse complement strand
GACGGGGAGGTAATACCCCTCTTCGCGATCCCTGAAGAGGAAAAAGAGTATTGGGAGTCGATCGAGATCCAAGGAGAGGCTGAGTGTATCGAAATGAAAGGAGAAGTGATTTCTGAAGGTGAAGATGATTATGTTTTTATCATTTCCTTTGCAGAAGGCAACACATGCCGCGCCAATCACGCAGTAGTCATGCCAGCCTTAAGCCTGCTTTTAAAAGTGTAGGCTCGAGCTGCTGCCCACATGGATATCCACTCAGAGAAAACGGCCGCCACATTTTTGCTAAGCACGACCTAGAAACCGCCCAAAAGATCTGCCGTTCCCTTGGCGAAACCGAAATCAAAGAAAGCCCCCTCATCTCTCCCTCCCAGATCCAATCCCTCGAAAACAACCACGCTTACCTAAAACTCCCTGGCAACACTCCCATCACCAAGCTCTCCCTCGTTCCCAAAAACTAGTACCCATTTTCCTTGGACTTTTTTTCTTTGAGGGAATAGTCTTAGAGCAAAATTTATAGAAATCCAAAGGAAAGACCGATGATGATTTGCACCCAGACAACAATTGAGCTGGAAACACGAGATGGGGCATTCGTTTGCCAAGGAAAACAATTTGCCTCGCAAGAGAAAATGCATGAGTACCTAAAGAGCTCTTGCCCCTTTGATGTGATCAAGGTGGTGGAAGAGACGAAGTCGTATTTCCTCCACCAGAATGAGGCAGAGTTTACGAGATATGAGACTCGTGGAAGCTTACGAAAAGTGCTTGCTCGTGAGATAGGAGGAGCCTGGATGGAGTTTTCTGGGAAGAAGGTGCAGTATCTCGTCGATAAGGGGTGGATCTTCTCCTCAATCCAAAAGGTAAGCAAAGAAGAGTTTTTGAGCAGACTAGAGCCTCAAGCAGCCAAAGTGGCCGGCGTAGTACTAGGAATTCTTGCTATAGCACCAGGAGCTATGGAATTAGGAAGACTCTTAGGATACAGCCAAGTCGCTACGGGGCTTGCCCTCTACAAGTACCCAACCTTAGGTCTTGCTCTGACGATGATGATCAAAGTAGAAGCGCAAGCTGTAGGCTCAGAGTTCCAGGTCAATGCCTACACGACAAGCGACCAAAGGTACCCAAGCGCGGCGCCCCTCAATGATGGGGGCTTTGTCGTCACTTGGGGAAGCAATGACCAAGATGGAGATTCATGGGGCGTCTACGGGCAGGGGTATGATAGCAGCGGGGTAAAAAGTGGGGTAGAGTTCCAGGTCAACACCTACACGACAAGCCACCAACTGCTCCCAAGCGCAGCGCCCCTCAATGATGGGGGCTTTGTCATCACTTGGGATAGCGATGGCCAAGATGGGGATGTCGGCGGCGTCTACGGGCAGAGGTATGCTAGCACCGGCGTGAAAAGTGGAGTAGAGTTCCAGGTCAACACCTACACGACAAACCCCCAAGAATTCCCAAGTGTAGCGCCCCTCAATGATGGGGGCTTTGTCGTCACTTGGGATAGCTTAGGCCAAGATGGGAATTCCTATGGCGTCTATGGGCAGAGATATGATAGCAGCGGAGTGAAAAATGGAGTGGAGTTCCAAGTCAACACCTACACGACAAGCGCCCAAAGGTCCTCAAGCGTAGCGCCTCTCAATGATGGGGGCTTTGTCGTCATTTGGGATAGCTTAGGCCAAGATGGCGATTCCTATGGCGTCTACGGACAGAGGTATGATAGCAGCGGAGTGAAAAGTGGGCTAGAGTTCCAGATCAACACCTACACGATAAGCAACCAATTCAACCCAAACGCGGCGCCCCTCAATGATGGGGGCTTTGTCGTCACTTGGGCAAGCTCTGGTCAAGATGGGAATGGCTCTGGCGTCTACGGACAGAGGTATGATAGCAGCGGAGTGAAAAGTGGGCTAGAGTTCCAGGTCAACACCTACACCACAAGCAACCAACTGCTCCCAAGCGCAGCGCCCCTCAATGATGGGGGCTTTGTCGTCACTTGGGAAAGCGTAGGCCAAGATGGGAATGGCGATGGTATCTACGGGCAGAGGTATGACAGCAGCGGAGTGAAAAGTGGGGTAGAGTTCCAGATCAACACTTACACGACAAGCGAGCAAAGGTACCCAAGCGTAGCATCCTTCAATGATGGGGGCTTTGTCGTCACTTGGGACAGCTATGGCCAAGATGGGGATTTCGAAGGCATCTACGGGCAGAGGTATGATTCTAATGGAAATCCCATAGAGCTAATTCTGTCCAATGCAATGAACACAACATCGACACTCCTATCAACATCAAGCAGTGTTCCTACAGGAACCCAAGTGGGTTTTACTCCCTCTTCTCCTTCATCGGGAGGATCCTCAACTTCCCCAAGCAATATGGTGAGCTTTTCGGGGTCAATCACTATTTCAGGAGAAATGATCGTTTACGAAGTAGGCTACCCTATCGTTGTTAGTGGCCAAACAGTTGGAACTTACACGATATCTGGAGGAACAGGGAACTTCACCAATTCAAATGTCAATGTACTGACGATCCACTTCGAAGACTACCAGCCTCAAGAGGGGGAGGTAATACCCCTCTTCGCGATCCCTGAAGAGGAAAAAGAATATTGGGAGTCGATCGAGATTCAAGGAGAGGCTGAGTGTATCGAAATAAAAGGAGAAGTGATTTCTGAAGGTGAAGATGATTATGTTTTTATCATTTCCTTTGCAGAAGGCAACACATGTCGCGTCAATCAAGCGGTAGTCGTACCAGCCCTAAGCCTGCTTTTAAAAGTGTAGGCTCGAGCTGCTGCCCTCATAGATATCCACTCAGAGAAAACGGTCACCTCATCTTTGCCGAGGTAACCGTCTAAACAACCCATCTTTTTGAGTTTTCGGG
>JAAKFR010000141.1 GCA_011064985.1 Chlamydiota bacterium | reverse complement strand
ACTTTTTGGATCGAGGAGAAGATCCATCCTTTGTCGACAAGGTACTGCATCTTCTTCCCAGAAAGCTCCACCCAAGCTCCTCCTATCTCACGAGCAAGGGCTTTTCGTAAACTTCCACGGGTCTCGTATCTCTCAAACCCGTCCTCACTTCTGTGGAGGAAATACGTCTTTGTTTCTTCTACCACCTTGATTGTATCAAAAAGGCAAGAGCTCCTCAGGTACTCATGCACTCTTTCTTCCATAGCAAACTGCTTCCCTTGGCAAACAAGTGCTCCATCTCGTGTTTCCAACTCAATTGTCGTGTGGGTACAAATCATCATCGGTCTTTCCTTTGGATTTCTATAAATTTCGCTACTTAAGACTACTCCCTTAAAGAGAAAAA
Source organism: Chlamydiota bacterium (assembly GCA_011064985.1). Classification (GTDB taxonomy): domain Bacteria; phylum Chlamydiota; class Chlamydiia; order Chlamydiales; family JAAKFR01; genus JAAKFR01. Next base: position 2,507 of record JAAKFR010000141.1, on the reverse strand, counting down.
TTCAAAGAAAAACAGTGTTCTAATTTTTGAGAGCGAGAGTGAGCTGGTTATGGGGGTGTTGCCGGGGAGTTTGAGATAGGCATGGTTGTTTTCGAGGGATTAGATTTAGGTGGGAAAGACTTTTCTTCTGAGACGGAATCTAACTCAAAAAAATCACCGAAATCTTCTATTGATCTTAATATAACATTTAATGTACAAGTCTAGCTCGAAGGATGATTTTTTAATGGGAAGGGTTATTTATGTCGTTTGACATTAAAGCTGATAAAGAGAGTACGCTCATCAATATGGGGCTGGATTTGGGGCTGGATTTGAATGGCCTGGATTCTTATGAGGTAAAATGGATGGCATTACTGGATGACATCCCGATACAGGTTCAGTTTCCGAGCAAGGCAACCGCTTCGCAAATAGGTGGTGTTGTTCTGACGTTCTTTAAAGAGCAGCACCATTTTTTGCTCAATGGGGAATTCCTTCCCAGGGAAATTGAAGATATCTACAGGTCAGGAACATCAGCTGGAGATCTCCATCTCCAATTTACAGATGTCGATAAATATTTTGCGAAAAGAAGTGTTGTTCTGATGCGCCAATTCATAAACTTTCGGCAATTTCTTTTGGCTAGAGACTGGCTGCGCGTTTGGGAAAGAATGGCTTCATCTATTGGTGAAGATTCTCCATTGTCTTGGGATGAACTCAAAAAATTAGAGGTGTATCTCGATAAGGCAAATGAGTTTCGTGACTGGCTTCTTTCCAAAGAGAAAGACCTGTTTACTTCTTTAGATCTCTCAAATCTACAACTGACTTCTTTGCCAGAAGAGCTTGCTTCATTACCCCTTAAGGAGCTCAATCTTTTAGGTAATCGACTAAGGACTTTTTCTCTTAACATCCCTTCTTTGGAGGCTTTAAATCTTTCGAAAAATCCAGTTCTTACATTCCCTGAAGATCTTCATGAACTTTGTCCCGAGTTAGAAACTTTGATTTTTAATAAGGGGAAGCTGGAAAAGTGGCCTCCAGTTCAGGGATTAGAAAAACTAAAAAACCTTCAATTGAATTACAATCATCTTACGGAGATTCCAGTAGTTGTTAAACAAAATAAAAAATTACGCACCCTTGGACTTCGAGGAAATGCGATACGGGGCATTTCAGGAGAAATTGGCGAATTGAAACTGCTTGAACAGATTGATCTAGCAGATAACGAACCTAGAAAAGTTGCAAGAGACTTCCAGTGGTACTGGGACACCTATTTCTGTCTCGATATGCCTAAACAAGTGCACGATTTGTTCCACAATGGTGTACTTGACAATGTTCCTAGAGAGATCAAAGCTCTTCTTAATGAAGAAAAATGGACAGAAGCACTCTTAAAAGCGGGGACGTATGTACGCAACAAACTGGCTGACCAATTGCCTCAGGAACTTTGTGTACTGGTGGACAAGAGCTCGATCCTTCACATGCCATATCCAATGCTTACCCGAGTAAAAGACGAGAAGGTAGAAGAAGTGTACGAGGCAATAGAAGAATCTCTTATACCTTTTCGATTACGAGCGCTGCCAGATGGACTTGGTAATTGCTGTTCCCTAACGGAACTGAATTTGTCCGGCAATGATCTAGAAACTCTTCCAGAAAGCTTCTCTACTTTGCCTTTCCTAAAAACTTTGGATCTATCAGGGAATCACTTTTCCTTGTTACCATCTTTTTTTAAGGAGATTGATACTCTAGAAACTCTGGATTTAAAAGGGAATCGATTCACACAATTTCCTGTTGTCTTATCTGAGATGAAATCTCTTAAATCATGGTCGCTTGCAAACAATCAGGTGCAACAGGTTACTTCTTCATTGATTGAAGTCCAGAATTGGGATGAGTATGCTCTTTCGTGGAATTGCCTTACAACGATCCCTCAAAAAATTCTAGAGTTTGCCGAGGTAAGAGAGATTACTAATCTCGTTCTTGTTTCGAATAAAATCAGGATTATTCCTAAAGAAGTGGGAGATCTTTCTTCTCTCAAAATACTTGATTTGACTTTCAACCAAATTGAGGAAATTCCAGATGAGCTTGGAAAGTTAACGAATCTCAAGCAGCTTCGCCTTGCACGTAACAAGATCAAGAATGTACCTGAAGCAGTTGGAAATTTAACGAACTTGGAAGAACTCGTTTTGTCTAGCAACCAAAAGCTACAACCTCTTCCCCTTTCTGTAATGCAATTACCTAATCTCAAAATTGAGGTCGCTAATACACCGCTAGAGAAAAAGCCCTCTGTCTTTAAGCGCCATCAGATTTCTTGGCTTGTTTCCGGGTCTGTTGTCTTGCTCTCAGCGGGGTATTCGATGATGAGTTCCGATAGATAGATGTATATCTTTGCAAAGAAGAATCGACCATGTTCTCTTTGCGAGCTTCTATTCTGGTGCTTGATCGGCATTGAGAAATTAGAGATCTGCTGTTCAGTCCTTACCTTCAAGGCAAAAAGCTGCGTTGAGAAAGTCGATCGGAATCTCTTTGTGTTTCTCTACTCGTTTTGC
>JAAKFR010000140.1 GCA_011064985.1 Chlamydiota bacterium | reverse complement strand
AGTCTTCGAGGTCGATCATCAGTACATTGACATTCGAATTGGTGAAGTTCCCTGTTCCTCCAGATACCGCGTAAGTTCCAACTGTTTGGCCATTGACAACGATGGGGTAGCTTACTTCGTAAATGATCATTTCTCCTGAAATAGTGATTGGTCCCGAAAAGCTCACCATATTGCTTGCTGAAATTTGCTGCGTTGACTGCATCATCGAAGTCGGCGTTTTTCCACTTGGGGAAGTTGAAGATTCTCCCGATGAAGGAGAAGAGGGAGTAAAACCCACTTGGGTTCCTGTAGGAACACTGCTTGCTGAAATTTGCTGCGTTGACTGCATCATCGAAGTTGGCATTTTTCCACTTGGGGAAGTTGAGGATCCTCCCGATGAAGGAGAAGAGGGAGTAAAACCCACTTGGGTTCCTGTAAGAACACTGCTTGGTGAAGTTTGCTGCGTTGACTGCATCATCGAAGTCGGCGTTTTTCCACTTGGGGAAGTTGAAGATCCTCCCGATGAAGGAGAAGAGGGAGTAGAACCCGCTTGGGTTCCTGTAGGAACACTGCTTGATGTTGATAGGAGTGTCGATGTTGTGTTCGTTGCATTGGACAGAATTAGCTCTATGGGATTTCCATTAGAATCATACCTCTGCCCGTAGATTCCATAGGAATCTCCATCTTGGCCATCGCTTTCCCAAGTGATGACAAAGCCCCCATCATTGAGAGGCGCCGCGCTTGGGCGCTCTTGGTTGCTTGTCGTGTAGGTGTTAACCTGAAACTCTACCCCACTTTTCACTCCGCTGCTATCATACTTTTGCCCGTAGATGCCATCGAGACTCCCATCTTGGCCAGAGCTTCGCCAAGTGACGACAAAGCCCCCACTATTGAGGGGCGCCGCGCTTGGATACCTTTGGTCGCTTGTCGTGTAGGTGTTGATCTGGAACTCTACCCCACTTTTCACTCCGCTGCTATCATACCTCTGCCCGTAGACGCCATAGAGATTCCCATCTTGGCCATCGCTGTACCAAGTGACGACAAAGCCCCCATCATTGAGGGGTGCTGCGCTTGGGGTAAGTTGGCCGCTTGTTGTGTAGGTGTTGATCTGGAACTCTGCCCCACTTTTCACTCCGCTGCTATCATACCTCTGCCCGTAGACGCCCCAGAAATCTCCATCTTGGCCATTGCTGTGCCAAGTGACGACAAAGTCCCCATCATTGAGGGATGCCGCACTTGGATACCTTTGGTCGCTTGTCGTGTAGGTGTTGACCTGGAACTCTACCCCACTTTTCACTCCGCTGCTATCATACCTCTGCCCGTAGACGCCATAGAGATCTCCATCTTGGCCATTGCTGTGCCAAGTGACGACAAAGCCCCCATCATTGAGAGACGCTACGTTTGGGATATACTGGCTGCTTGTCGTGTAGGTGTTGATCTGGAACTCTACCCCACTTTTCACTCCGCTGCTATCATACCTTTGCCCGTAGACGCCCCAGAAATCTCCATCTTGGCCATTGCTGTGCCAAGTGACGACAAAGCCCCCATCATTGAGAGGTGCTACGCTTGGGAACCTTTGGTCGCTTGTCGTATAGGTGTTGATCTGGAACTCTAGCCCACTTTTCACTCCGCTGCTATCATACCTCTGCCCGTAAATGCCATCGAGATCCCCATCTTGGTCATTGCTGTGCCAAGTGACGACAAAGCCCCCATCATTGAGGGGTGCTACTCTTGGCCGATTTTGGCTGCTTGTCGTGTAGGTGTTGATTTGGAACTCTGAGCCTACAGCTTGCGCTTCTACTTTGGTCATCATCGTCAGGGCAAGACCTAAGGTTGGGTACTTGTAGAGGGCGAGCCCCGTAGTGACTTGGCTGTATCCTAAGAGTCTTCCTAATTCCATAGCTCCTGGTGCTACAGCAAGTATTGCTAGTGCTACGCCGGCCACTTTGGCTGCTTGAGGCTCTAGTCTGCTTAAGTATTCCTCTTTGCTCACCTTCTGGACACTGGAGAAGATCCACCCCTTATCGACGAGATACTGCACTTTCTTCCCTGAGAGCTCCACCCAAGCTCCTTCCGTCTCACAAGCAAGTGCTTTTCGTAAACTTCCACGGGTCTCGTATCTCTCAAACCTATTCTCGCTTCTGTGGAGGAAATACGACTTCGTCTCTTCCACCACCTTAATCGTGTCGAAAAGACAAGAGCTTCTTAGGTACTCATGCACTTTCTCTTGCGAGGCAAATCGTTTTCCTTGGCAAACGAATGCTCCATTTCGTGTTTCAAGCTCAATTGTTGTGTGGGTACAAATCATCATCCGTCTTTCCTCATGGTTTCTATAACTTTTGCGCCAAGGTTACTTCCTTAAAGAGAAAACTTCAAGAAAAAACAGTGTTCTAGTTTTTGGGAGAGAGCTTGGTGATGGGAGAGATGAGGGGGTTTTCTTTGATTTCGGTTTCTCTGAGGGAACGGGAGGTCTTTTGGGCGGTTTCTAGGTCGTGCTTAGCAAAGATGAGGCGACCTTTTCTCTGAGTGGATATCTATGTGGGCAGCAGCTTGAGCCTACACTTTTAAAAGCAGGCTTAAGGTTGGTATGACTACTGCTTGATTGACGCGACATGTATTGCCTTCTGCAAAGGAAATGGTAAAAACAAAATCATCTTCATCTTCAGAAATCACTTCTCCTTTCATTTCGGAGCACTCGGCATCTCCTTGAATCTCGATCGACTCCCAATACTCTTTTTCCTCTTCAGGGATCGTGAAGAGGGGTATTACCTCCCCGTCTTGAGGCTGGTAGTTTTCGAGGTCGATCATCAGTACATTGACATTCAAATTGGTGAAGTTCCCTGTTCCTCCAGATACCGTGTAAGTTCCAACTGTTTGGCTATTGACAACGATGGGGTAGCTTACTTCATAAACGATCATTTCCCCCGAAATAGTGACTGGTCCTGAAAAGCTCA
>JAAKFR010000014.1 GCA_011064985.1 Chlamydiota bacterium | reverse complement strand
TCTTCTCATTTCAAATGTATGAATAAAATAGAGGGTGGTTTTTTTATCCTAAAACTATGTGATTCCCTGAAAATCCCTAACTTGTGACTCGTGTAATCTGAATAATCAATAATCACCTTTTTTTCTTCTAAGCCCAGTTCTTTTAGTTCTAGGTAATCTCTGCCAGTGACACCACAACCGTAACGTATAATTTTCACAAATTTACACTTTTCAAAAATATATTTTATATTTGTGTCAGCCCAATCTACACATTCTGAATCTCCTTCCCGGTCGTCTAAGACTCCTCTTTCGATCATTTTAATCTGGAACAATGGTACCACAAAATTGTTAATATTTCATTAAAAGAAATATTTATTTCGTAAAACAGAGGGGAGGATTATATGTAAAGAAATCTTAAAGAGCCTTAGAAAGGGTACACGAACCCAATTTCTCGGCTTCGTCTAGGGTACAAACTTCATTTTTTTCGAAATAAAAAAATGAGGGGTTGTCACGGGAATCTATAAAATCCAAAACAGCCTCAGAAGTGCTTTTGAGCAGGGAGTGTGCATTTTTGTTCGTTCGCTTTAAAGATGGTAAATGGAATTTTATTTCTGGTCGATTTTCGAGAGAAAATACCTTCTTTTTTCCTAGCAAAAGAGCTGGAAAAAAAATAGCGGGAATTGCTGCTAGAAGCTCAGGATTCTGACTCTCTTAGAAGTAGTAGGCTAGCCCTAAAGAGAATGTGTGACGGCAAATGTTGTTCGAAAACTGGATGGTGTGGAGGAACTCTATTTCGTCGACTAAGAATTCTTCTTCGCGATTGGCTCGCAGACGCCAGTAGTCGCTATAGACGTAGCCAGCCTGGAGACTGATGCAGCGGCAGAAGAGGTATTCAATCCCTCCCCCAATCCGGAACCCAGCACCTGACTTATCCTCTTTAAAGTCGAACCCGTTCCCTCCATCTACGATTATAGCCTCAGATTTCCCTTTAAGCTCTTGGCAGTTGAAAGCAGCTCCCAGGGTGCCAAAGATCATTGCCTTCTGGCAAAAGACCAAACCTGGCTTAAAGTCGAAGGTGACCTCTGTTGTTCTCAGCTCTGTCCCAATCGTATTGAAGTTCATCTCTTGCTCGTCGATAAACGTCTTTTTCCGATCGGAATTCGTGAAGTTGACGCCCAACCTACCTCCTAGATAGAGGCAAGAGCACTGCCTCCCCCATCCACCGAAGATCTCTCCATAACCACAGTAATCTGTATGGGAATCTCTTCCGGAAAAGCAAGAAAAGTCCATTCCATTACTTGCAACTTCAGATTCGACATTTGTAACTTCAGATTCGACATGTTGCTTCACTCCATGCCCAGCGACCCCGCCCGATACCCCTACATACCCTCCATCGAAGGGGCCACACCCTCCACAAAGACACTCCTTGATACTTGCCGAAAAGGAGGGGGTAGTCGCCAGAAGAGAACCAAGAAGAAGAATTAGATACTTTTTCGCCATTGAACGCCTCAAGATAGGATTTTTCCTCACGTTAATCAGGGAAGAAAAAATTGTCAATAGGCTAGAAAAAGGCTGTGGCAGAAAAAAGTGCTTGAACTAAATGGGAAAAATTGAGAGAACATATAGGTCAAAACAGGAGGTGATACATGAGTTCCACAAATGGAGTACAAGGAGTCAGACCAACAAATCTCTTATATAACGCCATTACTCTCCCCTTTAAATCGGTCCGTACTATCACAAAGGTCGCCCTGCCAGTGATTCTCATCCTGAGTCAGGGAGGGCACGCCTGCTCTCCTCCCAACCAATTCTACACGCCCGATTGTGCATCAGACTACCTTTCAAACCCATTAACCCAAACCCAGATGAGATTTTTTTTTGAAGGAAATGGTAATGATGCTTGTGAAAATATCTTGGACCAGTACGGAAATGGTTGGTGCACCACGTATTTTAATAGCACAGACTTCCATAATGATGATTATGATCAGGTTTATCGTCATACAAATGCGATGGGAGCTGCCAAATTTAATGCGACGGGAGATTGCGTCTTCACATCAACGAGAAATGAAAGTGCAGTGGGCCCTGCAGTCTTTTGCAGTGACTATATACCTGTTAACGCAAGTGATTATGTTCCCTTGGGGAGCTCAGGAGGCACAAGCTCAAGCACAATCAATCAGCCAACTAGGACTTCTTCTTCTAGTCAAAGTACCCTTCCCTCCTCTCAAGCTACGGAGTCCCCCTCTCCTTCTCCGAGTCCTATCCCATCGACAGTTGGAGGGAAAAGCTCTCAGAGCACGCAGAAGATCTCTAGTTGGTTTTCTACTCTCTCGAGTTGGTCATCTGGATTGTTTGGGTCAACTTCTGAATCTTCGTCATCTACATCAGCAACTAACGACAGTCTTCAAGTGGTGAGTGGTGAAGTGACGATTGAAATGATTATCTCAGGAGAAGTTGGTGTGATCGACCACCCCGTCTACGGAGAAATTCCTGTATCGTACAACGCTGATACAAACTCCTTACATGTAGAGCTTGACACTTCCATGCTTGAAGATGGGACAGAGATCGATCTCTTTACCTATGCGTCTGGTTTTGATGCAAGCGGTCTAAGTTTAGTTATAGATGGATCTACCACGTGCACAAGAATCGAAAGTGAGGCGTTCGAAACAGAGAATCTAGAACGGTCAACGTACGTGATCCGAATCATTGAAGATGGATGTGCCTTGGGAGCAGCCTCCATACGGGAATACTCTTCTGCCCTTTTTGCTACAGCATTCTCTCTCCTCCCCTCCCCTTATCAAAGGATGGCGAAGAGATTTAGCCTATACGATTAAAGGGGAAAATCCTGTTTACAAAGAACATAGGGCAGATGCACTACCTCTTGCTTACCCCTTTCAAATTGATCGGATTCAATACAGGTCTGTCAGGGATAAGAATAGAACCCTCTTTGTCAAGATCCATCGTGCCGACCTTCATTCAACTGAAACGCCTCTTTCTGGAGATATTCTTGAAACAAAAATTGAACTAGGCCCTTCGGATGTGATCACCGAATTTGATGACCCTAGTTGGTATTTTGGATTTCCATTGGTACAACTCAGCACCTTCCAAACCTGGGAAGAGGTCTCTGAATGGGGAAGCTCTCTGTATCAGTCAGAAACTGCTCCACAAAATACTGAGATCATGGAGTTGGTTTCTTCTTGGATCGATTCTAATCCAAATAAAGAAAATCTCGTCATACAAGCTCTAGATTTTGTCCAAAATGAAATGGGTGTAACCCAAATCAAAATGCGAGTAACAAGCCTGATCTGGGTTTAGGTCACATCCCCTGCTTTCTCTATCCACTCATCAGGATAATCCATTTCAAACTGCGAGATATGGTTTGCATAGTTCTTTTTTCCTACATACCATTTTTCTTGAGGATGGTGATTTATCCATAATTGGGCTCGAGAGTGGAACTTTTCTGCCCGATGTTTATCGTGAGGATGGGTCGCAAAAAAATCATCGAGGATCGAAGGGGGTTGTTGTACATGTGCAAAATACGCATCCATTTTTTTAAAAGAGGAACTGAGTGCAAAAGGATCGTACTTTTTCTTCACTAGCAGACGAAAACCATACTCATCAGCTTCGTTTTCTTGAGATTTGCTAAAAGTTAAATCCATCATTAACTGGAGACACTGAGAAGCATAAAAGGGATAAGAACCCATATTAGTCTTTCTTCGCAGCATTTCGCCTCTTGCTGCATCAAACAGGTGTCCCCGTTCAATATGGCCAATTTCGTGTCCGAGAATCGCAACAAGTTCTGCTTCATTCTCTAAAAGCTCCAGTAGGCCTGTGGTAATGCAAATGACACCTCCGGGCAAGGCGGAGGCATTAGGAGGACCCTTGACAAGAAAAACCGTGTATTGAAAGGGTTTGTGAGTCTCATCGTTAAAAGATTGCACCAATGAGTTGAGATATTCTATGGAGACTTCATCACACTGCGATACAACTGTAGAAAACTTGAGTTTGATCTCATCTCCTAACTCTTTCTCATCGATCTCATCGATTGGAAGTGTACGACTGATCACACGATCGACTGTTTTAATCGGTTTTCCTAGTTCTAGAAATAGCGGTGCCAGAGAAGAAGGAAAAGGAGACTTAGGAGTTTGCTGAATATAAATAACTATAACAAAAGATATCGCAAAAATGATCGATAGAAAAAAAATAGACCTAAATCTTTTCATAAGAGAGAATCCGGTGTTTATATTTTTTATATAAGATGCTAATTCCCAACATGAGACTTCCGACTCCAATGAAAACAAGAGCACGTGTGGAAAGATCTGTCTGTACTAAATCAAAAAAAATCAGACGCCCACTACAAAGAAGAAGGGAAGCCATACCGATCTGAATACTTCTTTGTGATTTTATCAATAAGCTAACAGATAAATAAACACTGATCCACCCCACCCATAGGAGGGTTAGAAGGGTTTTTTCAAAGAGAAAAGCCAAGAGAAGTGCCACACCGAGAAAAACAAGCAGGTTAATGGTGAGATTTGCAAAGCGGAAAAGATTAAGAGTAAATGGCATAGATTTTACTCTCTCTTTAATTTTGTTTTCATTTTTATGTACGTAGTAGGCATAGGAAAACTGTAGAAAAATAGTAACAAGTGTGATGAGATGAAACCGTTCGAAGAAAAATATACGGGGCATGACCAAGGAACTTGTTGCAAAAGTCAAATGAACGATGGAAGCGATAAAATATAGCCAGGAATAGGCATACAATCTCTTACTCCAACTATAATGCAAGCTACCTAGTAATAGCCCCATCGACACAATTACCCACAGAAGAGGCCGCCAACTTTCGGGGGCTTCAACTACTATACACAACGAAAGAAATCCAAGTAAAATCTCAACAAGTCGATTAAGTAACAACTGGGTCAAAGATCGGTGGCTGAAATTATTAGGACAAAAAATGATCCAGAAAAGAATCGTAGAAAGTCCTGAAATTTCTACAATCCAACGTAGAGAAATTCTATGCCAAACAGGATCTACTTGAAGATGAACAGTGATAAACTGGCTCAAAAAACCGATAAGAGCTGCTAATCCAACTTGGATCATGTTTTTCTCGACTTGCAACTTAGCTGTATCATCACACTTCAAAAATTTGGGCAACATTCTTGCCGTTTCCAGGATGAGTAGTGAAAAAACTAAGAAAGCAAGTCCTGGAATCAGTGTACTGATCTGTTTTGTGAAAACATAAGCTAGAAATAGAACTTGTATTCCAAGCCCATAAATCAGGAGAGGAGTGTAGTTTTTTCGCCAGCTCTTGAATGCAAGAAAATTCCCTATGAGTAGAACTAGATCCAAGAAAAAGAGCCCTAGGAAATTACAATTTGAAAAAATAGAGGGGATTGCTTCTGTGTGGAAACCTAGATAAAAGAGCTGCATCCAGTTTAAAACATGGACGAAAACCAGAGGTATGAGCAGAGTTAAATTAGAGGAAGGATCTTCTTGGGTTTTTCTTCGTAAGCCAATCATCAGAAGAGTTAGGAAGGTAAGGGATTGAATCACCGGAGAGATGAATCCATAAGCGTAGAGAGAAATAAAAAAAAGAACGCCAAATAGAGAGGCTATAGACAAGGGATTTTTAGGCTCTTTTTTACCTAAATAGATAAATCGATAGTCATCGACAATGAGTCCTTGCCACGAAATGAACAAATAATAACCCCAGCACAAAGTTGCCCCGATTCCGAAACGGAAGTACAGGGCAAAATGATGAACATGAGGATCTAGTAGAACAATAAGGAAAATGCAAAGCAATGTGGTGAAAGAGGCTATTGTTTGCAAACAGTTTCCGACCCTCACAAGAAAAACCTCCTTTTGGAATTGGAAAACAAGAGTAAACACCAGAGTCTCTATGAGGACTAATATAGCGATATCACAGGCATGCGTAGAGAAAGCATGGCAGGAGATAATGGCTGCCAAAGCAACTAGCTGAGAAAATATAGTATCTGTATGAAATAACCAGACAATTCCCCTCTTTTTTGCAACTCTCGCCAAAATAAATCCAGCACACGCAATGCTAGCTAAGATCAGAGGGACTCCTCTAAAGAATTTTGCATAGAGACAGATATTGAAGGTTAAGAAACCCCAATTTGCGATATGAGCGATAAAAGGAAAGAGCTCAAAGTGGGGAGATTTATATTTTTTGCTATAATGAATCAATCCCGCTGTCAAACCTACAATCAATGAACATAAAATGGCAAGGCCATACATCCAGGGTAGGAGTTCACTTGTGAGTCTAAATAAAAAGTAAAGGTTTTGGAATGCAAAAGCAGTCACGATCAAGAGAAGATGGATATCCCATTTTGCTCTATAAGCATTGAGTAAACCAATTGTAGCTACTAGAGCGCCCATAGGGAGCAAAATAAAAGCTTGGGGTGCTGTGCAAAATGCAATAATGCAAAGAATAACGTGTAAAGAGGCTACGATTTGAGAGGGCGTAACGGAAGATAATAGGATATTGGTGGCAACCCCGACACATAAAAAACCGAGAGCTAAAGAAGGCGAGTCGATAAACTGCAGTCCTTTAATTCCACCCGCTCCTATTGCGGCAAATAGAATCACTGAGCTTGCAACGGACTGCAACCAACCGCAGAGAAGAATCCATTGCGGGTTCTTCTTCAAGAGTTTGCTAATGCCAGTGAGTATAAGGGAAAACAAGAGCATAGCCACAACTCGAGATTGAGGGTGATGCATGATTTTTGCAGTTAAGCTGAAAAATACAGTACCCATTACAAGAACAATAGATCCAAATACTCCCATCCAGTTCTCTTGAACAAAATTCGGAATACGAAAAAATTTTAGTGGCTTGCTTAGGCCTCTGTGGTTGTTTTTTGGAATCGTTCCCCTTGTAAGTAGTGGCCTAGAAAGATTTTTTTTTGCTCTAGAGCTTGCCTTAGAGATTTTAGGAGGTACAGGTGGAGGGGTTGGTTGTTTTTTTATCTCTTTACTGTTTGAAGAAGTGGGTTGTAATTGATTCAGAAGCCGCTCACATTTTTTTACGCGAGCGGACAATTTTACGTAAAGCCAAACCAGTGCAATAAACAGGATAACTATGAGAAAACTTTCCATTTCGTTAACTTCCCCTCTTACATATCATCCAATAAAAAGGCTTGATAGATACTTGTCCAGGCATCGAAATTCTAGATGATAGCCAAACATATTTGAGGAGTTTCGCTTGAGCAGGAGTACTTGTCAAGGTAATCAGATTTGGGTGACGCCCAATTATCAAGAGTTTAGTTTAACTCAAGATGTAGTGGAGAATTTGCAAACTCCACGATGAGAAATCACTGAACTTGGGTTAAGGACGTACGATTTTGTTCTTCTTCAGACTCGCTATCTTCTTCCATATTCACCCCTAGTCCCTAAATAACCTGATTGGAAAAAGAAAACAGGCCTACACGATTGGTGCTAGGGTTGAGAAAAGAGGTGGGTGGCGAGGGAGAGGTCGATGGGGTGGGTGATTTTGAAGTTGGTGGGGTCGCCGGGGACGATTTTGACTTTGTGGGGGGTCATTTGGGTGACGATTTCGCTGTCGTCGGTGGGGATGAAGTATTCTTGGGCGATGGCTTTTTCGAGGGCTGGGAGGATGATGTCTCGGCGGAAGATCTGAGGGGTTTGGGCAATCCAAGTGTTGGTCCTTAGAAGGGTATCGGAGATGATCAGGGAGTTGTGGGCGGTTTTTTTGACTGTTGCGGTGGGGTTGATTGCTGTCATAGCAGCGCCTGTTTCTGAGACGGCTTCGATGAGGTCGTTGATGAGTTTTACGGGGGTGAGGGGGCGGGCTCCGTCGTGAGTGAGAATGAGATCTCCGTGAGATGCTCGGATTCCATTGTGTAGGGAGATGATTCGTTCCTGTCCACCTTCTACAATTTTGATAGGGATGGATGGTTTTAGGTCTTGATTGATGAGGTTTTGGTAGAGGGGGAGATCTTTTTTCCGAGAGGTTACGACGATTTCGTCTATGGCCGTACAGAGTAAAAATTGGTCAAGGGTCCGCAGGAGTAGAGCTCTGCCTGCAATCGGCTCCAGCATCTTGTTTCTCCCAAATCGGGTAGAGTTTCCGGCTCCTGTGATGATTGCGGAGATCATGAGAGTTGCTCCACGAGTTTTGAGGCGAATCCTTCAGCCCATTTCTCAGCTTCTAATATCTCCTCTAAGGAGCAGTTGTGTTGATTGGTGTGGGCGGATAGGGTTTTCTGGATGATCTCCCCGATATCGGTAAACGATATTTTTTTTTCCATAAAAGCCTTTACCGCACTGGTATCTGCTCCATGAAGTGCCGCAGGCATTGTCCCAGAGTGGGATATTGCCTCGTGACCCATGGATAAACAGGGAAATTTTTCGAAAGGAGGCTTTTCAAAGGTAATCGACTGACCAAAAAGGTCTAGAAAGGAATTACAGGGAGTGGTGGTTCTTTCGGGGTAGAAAAGGGCGTATTGGATATACCTCTTCATGTCTGGTGTTCCAAGTTCTGTGATTAAGCTCCCATCAGTAAATTCGACGAGTGAATGGCACAGGTACTCTGGATGGACCACAATGGCTATTTTCTCTGGAGGGAGATCGAATAACCATTTTGCTTCGATCACTTCAAAGGTCTTGTTTATGCAGGTTGCGCTGTCAACGTTGATCTTCATCCCCATATCCCAGCTTGGCCGATTGAGAATATCTTTCATGGTCACAGCCCGAAGCTCCTCTTTAGACATCTTGGCGATAGGCCCTTTTCCCATAGTTAGGATCACTCTTTTTACCTCGGAGGGTCTTCCCGACTGAAGCGACTGGAAAATGGCTGAGTGTTCGGAATCGATAGGGATGATGGGAGCGTTGTATTCTTGAGAGAGGCGCATAACCAGCTCGCCAGCCAATACAAGGGTCTCTTTGTTGGCTAAACCGATCTGTTTTGAGAGTTTAATTGCTTCAATGGTAGGCAGTAATCCGGCTTTCCCAACAAGAGCATTGATGACAAGATCAACCTCCCCATGTGTCGCAGCCTGAGAGATGTTCTCTTCACCAAGAAGAACTTCTACATCAACTCTACTCTGTAAGATAGCCCCTTTCTCTCGATCTCCCACGACTACAAACTGCGGGCGAAATTCCTCAATCTGTTTCTCAAGAGACTCAATATTGTGATTTGCGACAAGTGCGATTACCTGAAATATGTCAAAGTGCTGACGGACTACATCGAGAGTTTGTGTCCCAATACTCCCTGTGCTCCCAAGGATGGCAATTTTTTTCATCAGAACCCCATGTTGACTAGGAAAGTTATTTGGGCGAGTTCCCCCGCGCAATCGGCCGAGGCGTTAGCCGAGTGCCGGTGCGGCGGGCCTTCCTCTATTGAACCCAGCAAACTAATTCTGTGGCACCTTATAATATAGGCGTCGCTTTGGAGTGAAACGATTTGGGTTACACCCGTTTCATTAAGAGGCAAGTATCTCTGACTGACTCTATTTAGATACAATGTGCTTATAGGATTCCCATAAGGGGGCATTGATCTGGCCAGCACGGATGGAGCGAATAAGCTCACGCTTAATTTCAGCAAGAGGCTTTGAACCAAGCAATTTGGTCAATAGAGTCTCGTCTTGTGCTTCCTGGGCTAGTATGAGAATTTGGCCAAACATTTCATTTGGAAGATTCATGTCTGATTGTTTCGATTTTCTTGAGGCTCGAGGTTTTGGATCTAGCTGTCTTGGACTTGAGTTCTTTAGAATACATTCCTCTATAAGAGAGATGCACTCTTGTGGATTCGTCTTTTTCATCTTTCCATATGTGAAATGGTGGAGGTAGCCTCCCTCAGGAGATGGCAGGTAACGACAGATATCATTTTCTTTTCCGGCGTCTATTTTTTTCATCGCTTGTTCTACAGTTTCTTTTAGTTTAAGTTCGTAGGCTGCAGTCATCGTTTATCTCCCTTTTAGTTGAATAGTTCAGAACGCTCGAGAATATGGAGACTCTTCTTTTTTGAGAAGCTCTATTTTTCATTTCTTCACTTTTTTGAACTAGTCCCCTTTTCTAAGTATGAAAAAAACTTCTTGGAGAAATGGGGGAGAAGTGGCAAAAAGAGGGGATGCTCTATTCCTACAAAAAGAATGCAAGAGAGTTGAATAAGGAGGGTGGAGTCGACCCTGAGGCCATCTGGTTTGACTTGATTCGCCCTAAACCAGATGAGGCTCATCAGGTAGAGGAGGCTCTTAATCTCTCCCTCCCCTCTTATCAAGAGATGGAGGAAATCGAGGCTTCAAGTCGTCTCTATCGCGAGGAGGGGTCTCTGTTTATGACAGTTGTCTTGATCGCAAAAGCAGATTCAGAAAACCCTTTCCTCTCCCCTGTCACGTTCCTAGTGGCCAATAAATATCTTGTCACAGTTCGGTACGCAGATCCCAGGTCATTCCGCATTGTGGAACGGAAAATTGAGAGGGGGGTCGAAAGCTTTGCAACAGGAGAGGCAGTTTTAGTCGGAATTTTAGAGGCAATTGTGGACCGTTTAGCTGATATCCTTGAGAAGATCGGAAGGGAAGTTGATGAAGTATCGAAAGATATTTTCCAAACCCCTACCCTCAAGAAGGGGAAATCAAAAAGGCTCGACGAGCTTTTAACTACGATAGGAAAAAAAGGGGATCTCACAGCCAAAGCAAAGGAGAGCTTGGTCAGTTTGGGGAGGCTTTTTATCTTCTTGACCCACCAGATCCAAGGAATTAAGGAGAAAAAGGCTCTTGTTGTTAAAGTAAAGACGCTCCAAAGAGATGTGAGCTCTCTTACCGATCATTGCGCCTTTCTTCTCAATAAGATCAACTTCTTACTAGATGCAACACTCGGATTCATCAATATCGAGCAAAATGGGATCATCAAGATCTTCTCTGTTGCTGCAGTGATCTTCCTCCCCCCCACAGTGATTGCGAGCATCTATGGGATGAATTTTATCGATATGCCCGAGCTCCATTGGGCATTTGGGTACCCTTTCGCCTTGGTTTTGATGGTCGCTTCTGCCCTTCTCCCCTATTTCTACTTCAAACAAAAGGGCTGGCTCTAATAGGAGTGTTGAAAAACTCAAAAAGCAAAATCTTCTTTTTGTCTACCATCCCAAAACTGCTGGATCTCGTCATGGATGTGGCAGGTGAGGTGAGGCCACGAGGGAGCCTCTTTCTGATAGAGCCTTTCGATGAGGAGTTGGAAAGGAGTTTGCTCTTCCCCATTTGGGGTGTTTGCAATGAAGCAGCGGCCGATTTGGATGGGGCTTGCCCCACGCAGGGCTCCTTCTTTCAAAAACTGGGTCGCAATATAGACTCGATTGGCAGATCCTTCTGGGAAATGGAGCTCGTCAAGAAGGAGCCTTCTATCTCCTTCAGGATCGAGCCAAAGGAGATAAGAGAGCTCTCTTTCGTCCCAGCTTGTTTCCGATTGCTCCCAGAAAACCCAATGGAGATGCAAAAACCCAAGCTCCTCTTTTAAGCAGAAGCCGTGATCGATGGGGATTGCCTCTTTCTTGTTGAGAATCAAGATATTCGAGGTGTGGCGGTCTTCATTGAGTATCCTGATGTCTAGTGCAGCAATTTTCCTTATCGGGGGAGCTTCCAATTTCTGGCACTCATCCCACATATAATTAGAGGCTGAAACCCCCTCGCTTAAGTAGAATTGGCAAGAGCCTGTTTTCTCCCCTTTCCAGATCGGATGAGAAAGAGTCGTGAGGGCAGTGGGAGGAACTTTGGCAAATCGTTTGTGATCTAAGCGATAAGCAGCTAGCTCCGGCAAATAGTTCTCTAGTTTAAAAATCGCTAGAGGTGTTCCATCTTCTCCTTTGAGGAGATAAGTCTCTGTTGCTCCGTGGTCACACACCTCAGGATCGATTCCGCGAGCCATCGCCCGCTTCACCTCCCAGATGATTTCGCTCATCTCAGGGGCATGCCGACAAGAGGCCATCTGGTAGGCCGGATCGGTGACAAAAATACCCGGCCTTTTCTGAATCAAAGATTTGATCTTGCGTTCTGTCCCCATTTCTCCTATAGTTAACTCAATTTTTCTTTTATTTATATGAAAAGACGAAAACCGAAAGGGAAAACTCCCACAAAAAAGCGTTGGATCCAAGTGGGAAGGGTGCTTGTCACTCTACTGGTGGTTCTCCTCCTCTTCTTCTTTCAAGAAGAGGACTCTTTTGTCCCAATCGAAGAGGGAAGCCCCCCTGTCCTCTACTCCAACCAGACGCACGATGATCTGAGAGCCCTCTTTCAAAAGGCAATTGAGGGGGCAGAAGAGTCGATCTACCTCAGGATCTACTCTCTAACCGATGAGCCCATCATCGATGCCCTCAATGCCCAGGCGAAACTTGGGAGGAAAGTGGAAGTGATCCACGACCCGAAGGCCTCGCCAGAAGGGTTTGCAAAGCTCTCATCTGATGTGCGATCTACGGCTGTCAAGCTCTCAGGGCTCATGCACCAGAAAATCCTTGTGATCGACGGAAAGAAAGTTTTGTTAGGTTCGGCAAATTTAACTAAAGAGTCGCTGAAACTTCATGACAATCTCGTTTTAGGGATGGAAAGCCCCCTTTTGGCTTCACATCTTGACGAAGGGCAATATTCCTTCTCTTTGGGAGGGCAAGAGATCGAATATTGGAACCTCCCCAAACAAGGGAAGGAGGGACTCGAGGTTCTCATCAAGCTTGTTGAAGCCACCGCGACCTCTCTCAATGTGGCCATGTATACGTGGACACACCCCGATCTGACAGAGGCGGTCATAAGAGCCCACAAAAGAGGCGTTAAGGTTGCGATCCTTCTCGACCAGGGGCAGGCAACAGGTGTGGGAAAAAAAGCCCTCACGAGGCTTTTAGCAGAGGGGGTCCCTGTAAAACTGAGTGAAGGGACAAAACTCTTCCACCATAAGATGGCCTGGATCGATGGGAATCTCCTCGTATGCGGCTCGACCAACTGGACAAAAGCCGCCTTTACCCGAAATCACGACTGCTTCCTCGTTTTGCACGACCTGCAAGAGCCTCAAAAGGAGAAATTACAAACCCTTTGGAGGCATGCCTGGATCTTATCGCACACTCAAGAGCTCGCGGCTTTTGGGAAGAGGCCAGAGGTGGTCATCGACATGCTCCTCGAGACGATCGACCTGGCTGCGTAAACGATTGAGAGGTGGGAGGAGAGTATCCTCGACAAATTCAAATCCTGGTTAACAGCACTTACCTCTATATAAAAAAGAATGGGGCTTTTGGGAAAGAAGACAATTGCGTAAGATCTGCCCCTTATGAAAGTCGCACTCTTTGGATACGGGAAAATGGGGAAGAAAATCGAGGAGGAGGCCACCGAAATGGGGGTCGAGATCGTCGCTCGGATAGGGAGAGATGGACCTTCTTCGATTGAGGAAGCCGATGTTTGTCTCGATTTTTCCCATGGGTCGTGTGTTGAAAAACATCTCTTAAGAGCGCTGGAATTGCAGAAGCCGATTCTCATCGGGACGACTGGTTGGGAAGAGGAGCTTGAGAAGGTGCGAGATCTAGCACAGAAATCTTCTCTTCCTGTTCTCTATGCTCCTAACTGCTCACTTGGGATCATCCTGTTCAACCAGATGATGCGAAAAGTGGGACCTTTGATGTCCCATTTCCCCGAATATGAAGTTGCGGGAGTCGAATTTCACCACAACCAAAAGGTCGATGTCCCCTCGGGGACAGCCAAAATGATCGGGCAGACGCTCGCGATACCTACCCCCTTCGCCAGTGTCCGCTGTGGTTCTATCCCTGGAAAACACGTGGTGCTTTTCGACTCCCCTTTTGATACCATAACCTTCAGCCATGAAGCACGAAACAGAAAAGGCTTTGCAAGAGGGGCTCTCACTCTTGGAAAATGGCTGACAGAGCAGAAAGGATGGGTGACACTCGATGATTGGTTCGGGTCTTTATACAGCTCTCATCACCCCGTTTAAAAAAGGGGGTGAAATAGATGAGGAGGGGTTTGCCGCAAATCTCTCCTTCCAAATTGAGGGAGGGGTCGATGGGCTGGTCCTTTTTGGGACAACGGGTGAATCCCCCACCTTATCTTCTGAAGAGAAAACCACCCTTCTGACTTTAGCTCGTGAGAAGATCACCTCGATCCCTCTGATCATCGGATGCGGTACCTATTCGACTGAAGAGACAGCGAAAAATCTCGCTTGGGCAAAAGAACACGGGGCTGATGGAGCCCTTCTTGTCTCCCCCTATTACAACAAACCGACCCAAGAAGGTCTCTACCACCATTTTTCCACTCTCGCGAAAAACTCTCCCCTTCCAATCATTCTCTACAACATCCAAGGGAGGACGGGGGTCAATATCAATGTATCCACCCTGGTGAGACTACTCGAAATCCCAAAAATCATCGGGATCAAAGAGGCCTCAGGCAACATCGACCAGATGAGCGACTTTCTCTATGAGATCGGGAAAAGGCGAGAAGAGTTCCTCTTTCTTGCAGGAGATGACGCCCTCACCTTTCCCACGATGGCTCTTGGAGGAAATGGAATTGTTTCAGTGGTGAGTAATCTTGTCCCCAAGAAGATGAAGGAGCTTGTAGATCTTTGCTCTTCTGGGGACTACCTAAAAGCTCGCAGCGTGCATGAAGAGCTTCTCCCTCTCTTTCGAGCAGCTTTTCTCGAAACCAATCCGATTCCGATCAAAGCGATCATGCAACTTGCCGGGATCCCATCAGGCCCTCCTCGCCCTCCCCTATCTCCCCTTTCTCCTCAATACCTAGAGAAGATCAAGCAGGTCTCTTTGTGAAGAAGATCCCCGTAGGCATCTTAGGAGCAACGGGAGTGATCGGGCAGTCGTATGTCCATCTTCTCCAAAACCACCCGTGGTTTACCATCTCCCACTTAAGCGCCAGCCCCAAATGGGAGGGAGCCTCTTACGAAGAGGCTACTGCTTCTTACTCTCTATTCCCTAAACCCTCCTCTCCCTTGCCTCCTCTTAAGCCTCTGCTTCCCTCTCCTCCTTGTAGGCTCCTTTTCTCCGCTCTCCCCTCCTACCTTGCCCAAGAAGTGGAGTGTCCCCTTGCCACAAAAGGGTTTGCGGTGATCTCTAGCAGTTCCTCCCACAGAGAGGAGGACGATGTCCCCTTGATCATTCCAGAGATCAACCCCGACCACCTTGCCCTTCTTGCCTACCAACAAAAGAAACGTGGGTGGAAAACCGGCCTTCTCCTTGCAAAACCGAACTGCTCAATCCAATCATTTCTTCTCCCCCTGGCCCCTCTCCATCAGGCATTCGGAATCGCCTCCCTTTCCGTGACGACTCTCCAAGCCTTGAGCGGAGCAGGCCTTTCTGCCCTCACCCAAAACCCTCTTTCCGAAAATGTCTCCCCTTTCATCCCAGGAGAGGAGGAAAAAACCGAGCAAGAGCCCCTCAAAATCCTCGGAGCCTACAAAGATCGCAAAATCACTCCTGAAAATTTCCCCATCACAGCCCACTGCAACCGGGTCCCCATTTCCCACGGCCACCTCGCCTGTGTCTCAGTCGCCTTCCACCAAAAACCAACTCAGGAGCAGATCCTCAACATCTGGAAGAGACCCTCTCCCCTCACCCTGCCCACAAGCCCTCGCTTCCCCATCCTCTATAGAGAAGAGGAAGACCGCCCCCAACCCCTCCTCGACCGTGATCACAGCCGAGGGATGACTGTCACCACAGGCAGGCTCCGCCCCTGCCCCTTACTCGACTGGCGCTTCACAGCCCTTTCCCACAACACCCTCCGCGGCGGAGCCGGCAGCGGCCTCCTCCTCGCCGAACTCCTCCACTCCCAAAACCTCCTCCCCTAAACCCCGCATAAACCGAAATTTGACACAAAATGCACGATTCTGGTATCATATGATTCTATGATATGATGCAGAAATAAGATGGATTGGAATCGACGACCGAGCAATCGCGAAATTGAAAGGAAAATTTCTGCAGCTAAAAAGGCTCTTTCAGAAAAAAGAGGGTACTTGAAATTTGCCATCAAAGATGAGAATTTCTACTACGTTTCTTTGCACAAGAGCAAAAAAGGTAAAGTAACAACATGAAATGTCTAAAATGTGATAGCACTGATTTTGAGACTAAAAATCTCCGGTTTTCTTCTGAATTGAAAGGAGAGACAATCGATGTAATTATTCCAAGCTACGTGTGCAAGAGTTGTCAAAATCCGTTGCTGGATACACAACAAATGAGTGTATACCGTCGAACTGTTGCAGATGGATACCGAAAGAAGCACAACTTGCTAACTTCTCATGAGATTATCGAATACCGGACCAAGCTCGGCATGAATCAGACAGAATTTGCACGCTACCTCAATGTGGGAGAAGCGAGCATCAAACGGTGGGAGACCTATTTTATTCAAGATGCGAGTCAGGATGATCATATTCGCCTAAAATGTGATGAAGCCTATGCGGAAACGAACTTCCTGAATATCCAGTCGCAGCATTCAGAACCGGACATATTTAGAGGAAATCGGAAATTTTCTTTAGAGTTATTTCAGCATGTTGCTCTTTTTTTGATCGAGCAAACCAACGCAAGCATTTTATTCCTCAACAAACTCCATTTCTATGTCGATTTTCTCAATTTTCACAAAACCAAAAGAGGGGTGACAGGTGCAAGATACGTCACTCTAAAATATGGACCATGTCCTGATGAGTATAAGTCTCTGTACGAGACGTTAGTCACTATGAGGGTCATCGAAAAAATAGACGCTTATATCTTTAAAACTCTTGTATCACCCGATCTTTCTCTATTTGATGATGACGAACGAGAAAGCCTTTTGTCAATTCTCGAAATTGTAAAGAAAAAAGGCGTACAACACCTCTACCATTTGTCTCACCAAGAAAAGGGATTTGTTGAAACCAATGAGTGTGATTTCATCAGCTACGCCTTTGCAGAAGACCTGAAAATCTAAGTCCTCCTTTCGCAAGTGAGTCAATTGAGCTGATAATTCCAAAAGAATTGACTCAATTGACTCAGAAATGACAAAATGAGTCAAAAAGGAAACCTGCATGAAGTATCCCGATCCAGAATCTTCTTCTTTGGAGCTGAAGAGAGAAATCCCGGAAAATGACCAGATTCTAAAAACCATTATCGGTTTTTGCAACCGCAATGGAGGGAAACTCGTCCTAGGTGTCGATTCCAATAGAAACATCGTAGGCATCTCTGAAGAGAAAGTACAGGAACTCATGGAATATCTCCGCAAGAACATTTTTGAGGCCTCCTCTCCCCCGATTCTCCCTGCCATCTACTCACAAAGGATTGGGGAGAAAACCCTCCTTGTGATTGGAGTCTCTTCTGGAATGAACAAGCCCTACTACCGGAAATCGGAAGGTTTAGATAAGGGGGCATATGTCCGGCTTGGAAGATCTACCTTAAGAGCTAACTCGGATATGATAGAAGAATTGAGATGGGAATCTCGTGGACGCTCTTATGACATGATGCCGGTGTATCACGGGAAAGAGGAGGATTTAGACAAAAAGAAACTGGAGAGATTTATCGGCTCGAAAAAAGGGGCGAAATTCCCAAGTTTTCTTCCTGACATTCTCCCTCCCTATCATCTTGTCCACGAGGAACATTCTGCGATCTACCCAACAGTTGGAGGGGTCCTCTTGTTCGGCCAGAACCCTCAGTTCTTTTTCCCGGAAGCCATCGTTCTTTGCACCCATTTTTCTGGAGTTGGGGGGAGAGAGGCGATTGCAAGTATCGACTGCGTGGGAACCCTGTTTGACCAATTTAGCAAAGCTTACGAATTTATTGTCAGTCGCCTCAACCGATCCTTTTCGATAAACGGCCCAAAGAGAAGCGAGAAGTTAGAGCTACCAGAAGTAGCCATACGAGAGACTCTGATCAACGCCCTTGTCCATCGAAATTACCGGATTCCTGCCCCCATCAAAATAGCCATTTATGAGAACCGGATCGAGATCTTCAGTCCAGGAGTTTTTGCCGGGCCTTTAGATACGCGCAATCTAAAATTGGGAATCACCTACATACGGAATCCGGTAATCTGCAAGGTTTTCTGGGAAGCGGGATATGTCGAAAAACTAGGATCTGGATTCATCACTCTCTTTGATAGTTATGAGAAGTGGAGGCTCCCCTCCCCTGAAGTAGTAGAGGGGGAAAATTTTATCAAATGCATTCTCCCAAGAGGGACTTCTCAGAAAGCAGCCTCTTCAGCAAATCGTGAGTTAGATCGGATTTTGGCCCTTTTTGAGGTGGCCGATGAAATCACCATTTCAGATATCATCCAAATCTTGCACATATCACGTCCAACAGCGGGGAGAAGAATTGCCAAGCTCATGGAATCTGGGGAGGTTGTGCAAGAAGGGAAAGGGAGAGGGGTACGGTACCGAAAGACAAAATGAGCCTTAAGTTTACGATTCGAGAGCCGGTAGTCGACTTGCGGGAGAAACCCGAGGAGTTTAGGACGTCAGGGTATGCGCATGAGAAAGGGAGACTCACCCAGCTTCTGTTTGGGGAGAAGGTGGAGGTCCTGAAAGCCCAAGAAGAGTGGGTCTCGATCCAGGCTCTTGAGCAAATGCGCTACTCAAGTGAGAGGGGGTGGCACCCTTATATCGGATGGGTGAAGCGAGAGGAGCTTACCTTACGAGAAATAGAAGGGCCTAACACCCATGTAGTGAAGACACCCAGCTTTCGGATAGAGTCTCACGAGCTTGTCTTGTCGTATGGAACCTACCTCACGGTAAATCCTTTAGGAGAAATTCTCCTTCCTGATGGAGAGGTGGGGTATGGAGATCTTTCAGCCCTCCGCCCCCTCTATACTCCCTTCTCTCGGTCTATGCTCATCGAGGAGGCCCACCTATTCTTAAAAGTCCCCTATCTATGGGGAGGAAGGAGCTTCCCTCTTAAAGGAAAGATTTCTAGCGTCGATTGCTCCGGTATCGTCCAGCTCCTCTACCGCGGGCAGGGAATTCTCATCCCAAGAGACGCCTCCGACCAGTCCAAAAAGGCACGAGCGGCTAGCAAACTCCTCCCAGGAGACCTCCTCTACCTAGCCAAAGAAGAGCGAATCAACCACGTATTGCTCAAAGGAGAAGATAACCTCTTTCTAGAGGCACCCGAAACCGGAAAAAAGGTCCGTCTCCTCACCTGGGGAAAAGACCTTTGGGAAGAAGAAGGACGAATTGCCTTTGCCGACAGACCCCACACCTACCACCCCTTCCCCGCCAAATTTCTCAGCTGATAGAACTCTTGACTTTCAAATTTTTGTAGTGATCTGGATGGGAAGGGTGAGAGGTTGAGAGCTGGACCCGGCTAAAGAAAATCCTAGATTCAGATTCTTTTACGAGAGAAAAATTGCTCCTACCTGATACCCTGTTCCGACACCAGGCAAGTTTTTGTTGGATGGAGGAAGAGGGTTTGTGTCCATGATAAGGTTGGAATTGATACTCAAGCACTTCTCTAATATCTTTCTTTTTGAAGGAAATAATATAGAAATTGGGATCGTAGAATAAACAAGTATTTCCTTCTACGACTAATGCTGTAGCATGAGATCCACGTACCTCTCCCTTAGAATCGTGGGTATCAAAAGACAAAAGGTAGTGACCATCTTGGAGCCTATCTGGCTCTAATAAGTCTAAAAATGTCTTCTCAGATAACTCAGAGTTTACGAAAGTGGGGTCTGGTTTAAGGCGTGCTAAATCAAGAGCAAATTCATCATTTGAACGGACGAAGTCAGTATCTGCCCAAATGGGCTTCAGAAGTTCATACCAACTTCTGAACACATCGACCCGTTGTTCTTCCCCTTCAAGCATAAGACCCCAAAATATGAGATCATCGACCAAATCACCCTGCTTATCTGTAAGTATTTCTCCTTTTTTATTCAGAATTATAAAAAAATCTTTTAGGTTAGGATTATTTCCTTTAGAGCCGTATGTAATAAATTCTTTAAATCGTGACAATAAGATATCAAGATGAACCCCTCCTTTCTTCTCTGGAATCATGCCTAGAAGCGATTCATTTGAAATCGTCGGATCTTTTTGGATCGCTGAGACCAGCGTAGCAATATAATTATTTTCACTATACTCTTTTATCCCGTGATTCAATAAACTCGATAAATCAAAACTCGATGAATCATATTCGCATGATCGATAGATATTTTGATAGAGCACTCCTCTTAAAGGAACACCATTTTTAAATTCATTACATAGATGATCCGTTCTTTCTTTGTCTTGCACTTTAAGGCTTTGCTCTAAAAAATGCACGGAAGCTCCCATACAAACAGCCCCTCGATTTGGATCGATGAGTACTACCTTTTCTTTAGGCTTTAAGTTGTGCTCTTTCATCTTAGAAGCGTAGTAGTCTTTGGGATAGAAAAACCCTCGCACTAAGATCTCGACGCGAGCATCCTCATCCGGGTCATTCCAGGTTTCGGTAACAATGGAATATTTGCTTTTATCGGGAGGCCTTATATCAAATAAAAGAAGCCTCAAAAAGGCAAAGAAGCGGTCTATAAGGGAAAAAATAGGTGAGACGATTTTTGCGACTTTAGAGGCAAGCGCATCTCCCTTACTCCCTGCTTGAGAGGAGTCGGCATAGGCATAATTGCTTCGAAAATTTGAAGGATTACAATTCTTTGAAGGATTACTATTCATAGCGGAAAAAATTATACCATATATTTGAATTCTTGTCAAGAGTATATTTAACAAATCTTAATGAATTTAATTTTATGGATAGAACGAAATTGGGGCAGTAAAATAAAAAGTAAGATAATGCCTTGAAAAAAACTCTTGCGTATGATATAATTTCTTTAAAATTAACCGCATAGGAAAAATTATGTATGCAGTTTCTTCCATGATCGGCCGTTGCGCCCCCAACCAAGAGATTCACCCTGCCAAAAAAGCCTTTGATGCGGTGGTTACGGTGGGCGCTGTAGCTGTAGGAGTTTTAGCTCTGATAGGGACCATTACCTTCCCTCACGCCTCTTACGCTGCCTGGGGAGCGATTGGCCTTGGCGGGGTGATCTTCACAACAGATATGATTGCGTTGATAGTAAAATCCATAAATTCTAAAAATTCCAATAAATATAACCCTAAATCAATAGAAGAATGCATGGACTACTTAATCGAGATACAAGAAGATTTTGTTCGAGGAAAAAGTGAAACATCAAGAACAGGGGGTTCCCTTACAATTATTGCAGGTCAAAAAAATTCTGAATCTACAATGGCTTATCCACAAGGGGATACAAATCCTTTTGAGAGGAAAGAGGGAATCACTACAACAGCCCGCTCAAACAGCGGAAATGTTGAGTATCAAAAAACCTATCGTGTGTTTAGGGAGCTGGATAAAAATGATGGAGATACACCAAAAACAATAGCTGATGAAATGAAGGAGTTTAAAGAAAAATTTCAATTTCTAGGTACGTTCGATTCATGCAAGGTTGAGTATATACTCTGGATGGGCGAGGCTCCTATTTGGGTAGAGGATCCTATTTGGGTAGAGGATCCTGACACGAGCCGTGGTCACGAGGATTGTCTTGGGAAAGCGAAAACTGGAGAGTTTGATTTTAGGCTCAAGGAATGAGGAAAAACTTTCTATTAGTTACATAGAGAGCAATGCTATTTGCAACTGGCAGAAAAGTCAAGTGCTTACAGAGAGTTTTTGGGACATTATGTCCCAACTTCAGTTTTGTAACAATTCCAGTTTATTTGGCTAGATCGCGGAGGCGTTTACGGAGCTTGAGGAGGGCTTTGGTGTGGATCTGCGAGATGCGCGACTCAGAGACCCCTAGAATTTTGCCGATCTCTTTTAACATGAGCTCCTCGTAGTAGTAGAGAGAGATGACCTGCTTTTCTTGCTCTGGGAGGCTCCCAATCACACTCGCGAGAATCGAGGCGTACTCTCTTTTTTGGGCAGCCTCGGAACTGGTTTCCACCTTCGTGTCAGCAATTCTTTCGGCTAAAGAGACAGTTTCATCTTCAGTGCTGTAGGAAGCAGGTACATCAAGAGGGAGAAAAATAGCGGGGCGAACCCGTTCGAGAAGCTCTCCTAGCTCCCTTTCTGAAATCCCTAAGTGGAGAGAGAGTTCACTATCGGTTGGCTCCCTACGGAGCTTTTGGTGGAGGAGGTGTAGCGCCTCTTCGATCTGGCCTACCTTCTGGTGGATACCCCGTGGGATCCAGTCGAGTTCACGTAGCTCATCGATGATCGCCCCTTTAATCAGAAGGATCGAATAGCTCTCGAACTTAACATTTTTACTCTCATCGTATTTCTCTACCGCTCGGATCAACCCGGTCACGCCCGAAGAGTAGAGGTCGTCGAGTTTCACGTGGGCTGGATAAGAAGAACCGAGCCTTCCGACAACGAGCTTGACTAAGGGGAGGTAGTGGACAATGAGGGCATCGCGATCTTCTATCGTGGCCTGTTTCCTGTACTGATCCCACAGGGACTTTGCCTCTTGCTTTTCCATCTAGACATCCTCAATCGCCATCTGACGGAGGAGTTGGAATTCCTGTTGGTTAAGGTCGGTCAAGATCCGGTGGGTGATTCTTTCTGGGTCGGCTATCTCTATCTTCCCAGGCAAGGGATACCCATAGGTGACATACCGGATTGGCCATTCGATCTTTTCACAAAGGTTAACGACAACCCCTGCAGCAAGCGTCTCATCGAATTTGGTAATCACGAGGCCATTAGGTGTTAAAGGGGAGAAACGGTGGACCGCGCCATAGAGATCAACATCTTTCATTGCAGCGCTTAGTGTGAGCAAGACCTCACGTTCTCCCACCTCTGAGAGCAGCTCTCCCAGTGCGTCGATCCGATCGGGTTGGTAGTAGTTGCACCCCCCAGTATCGATGCAGAGAAGATCGTACTCTTTATCCAACTCACTAGTCGAGGCAAAAACAGGAATCCCCCAAGAAGAGGCCGTTCTTTCTAGAAAATCTCGTTTCTCTCTATCGAGGCAGATGAAGGCTGTTTTTTTCTCTCGGTAATGGGAGGCCAATTTCAATAGAGTGGTTGTCTTCCCTACTCCTGTGGGACCAACAAGAGCCAATTTATGGGATTGGCGCAAACCCGGATTGGATTCACAACGGATTCTTTTGGCTACTACCTCCTTTAAAAGAGGCCACTCCCCCCCCCTTTCGAAAAACTCTGCGGCAATCTCTTCAGCGAGGAAGCGTTTGACTCCTTTTGCAAAGAGAAATTGGACAAGCTCAGAGTGTAAGTTGGAAGTATGTTTCTTCTCAAAAAGAAGGCGTCTGATTTCAGCAAGGTTCTTCTTCCTCTCGTAAGTCAAAGGAGCACCTCTTGCGAAATCATTCCGATTGTCTCTAACTCAACATCATCTGCAACCTCTCGATAGGCAAGGACGGGGAGATGAGGCAAATGCTTTTCGATCATCCGCTTCACTTCAATCCGGGAAGATCCTTTAGTCAAAAGGACGGGATAAACTCCCCGCTTTGTAGCCTTAGCCTCTATCTCAAGAAGGGATCTAGCGAGTTTATCGATAGTAGCTGGGCGCATTTTTCCAGATGCCACCTCAACCATCTGCTCCACCTTTGGATCGAGCAAAATCACATGGCCTTGTCTCGTTTTGCCAAAAACCCTTTCGCAAATACCTCTTGAGAGCCCCAACCGGACTTGTTCTGTGATCTCATTGAGATCACTCTTCTCCCCTTGCCCATGATCGGCAAGAAGTTCTAAGATCGTCACCCGGTCTTGAATCGGGACTCCTTCTCGCAATAGGTTCTGCAAAACCCGTGTCACCTGTCCTAACGAGAGCTTTTTTGGGATGAGTTCTTCGACAACAGCTGAGTCACATACACGGACCTCTTGGATCCATTCGGCGACAATCTGACGGTTGAGTAGCTCATGAGCGTGATGTTTTAGCACTTTTTCGAGCTCTTGGACAAGTAGAGGAAGAGAGACCTCTCTCCCTCCTGCCACTTTAAACCCTTTGATGTGAATGGCCCATCCAGAAGGGGGCAACTCAACAGAATCGGCAATCGAAATGGAAGGGAGAATAGCTCCCAGCTGTTTTGTCACCTGCTTCCGTATCTCCCCTAGCTTTTCATGGAGAGGCTTTGCAAACTCTACTCCCTCAAACCCAAGGAGAACCTCAACCGGAGAGACAAGAGTCGAAGTCTCTTGCACCGTCTGCTCTTCGCTTGAGGGCTTTTTCCACACCCTCCGACCCCCAAAATAGAGAAAAACTCCCCCCATCGGCAACATCACAAGACGGGGCATTCCAGGAATAAGACTCAATACAAGGAGAATCAAACCCGAAAAAAGGAGGACTTTTCCGTGAGAAAAAACCTGTTTTGTCAGAGATTGTCCCACACTTCCGCGCGAGGCTCGTGTCATCATGACCCCGGCCCCAACTGAGATCAGAAGAGCGGGAATCTGCGTCACAAGTCCATCCCCGATCGCCAGTCGGGTATAAAGAGAAAGTGCTCTCTCCCACCCATATCCCTTCACAAAAAATCCAACAGCAAGGCCACCGAGTATATTCACTCCAGTAATCACAAGGCTTGCGATCGCGTCCCCTCGGACAAACTTGGAAGCTCCATCCATCGCGCCGTAAAAATCGGCCTCTTGAGCGATTTGATTCCGAGCCTCTTTCGCTTCAGATTGGGAGAGGAGCCCTGAGGAGAGCTCGCTATCGATTGCCATCTGCTTGCCGGGCAGAGCCTCTAATACAAAACGGGCGGCTACCTCAGCAATCCGCCCACTCCCCTTGGTAACCACGACAAAATTGATGATGCTTAAGAGTAAAAAGAGGACGAGACCCACCCCCACACTCCCACGGGTGACAAACTCTCCAAAAGTCTCAATCATATCACCCCCCTCCCCTTGAGTGAGGATCATCCGGGTCGAAGCAATATTGAGTCCCAAACGGTAGAGGGTGAGAAAGAGAAGTAGAGTTGGAAAAGAGTTAAACTCAAGTGCCTTTTCCACATAAAGTGTGAGGAGAAGAGTCATCAAAGAAAAGACGAGACTGAAACAGAGAAAGACATCGAGAAGAAAAGGGGGAAGAGGGATGAGAAGAAGGGCAAGTAACCCCATCACACCTACGGCAATAAGCGCCTCGGAGTGACGATTCATCTCACGGAATTGGCTTAAGAAATCCCCCTTCATCATCCTTTTTATTTAAAGGATAAATTTTATTTTTACAATTGTCTATTTTCTCTCTCGCCTATTTTGTTTTGCCTGCGTGTTCCCTTCATTCTCTCGCAACTCCTCCTTAAGTTCTTGCGTGGTCATCCGCATCGATTGGTTAAACCGCCATTTCTGATAAAAATAGTCAAATATCCCCAAAATGAGAAAGGCTAGACCTAAGGCAAGGCCCAAGTGTAGGAGCTCACGGAAAAGGGTGTCTATGGATAAAGAACCCTCAGGGGGCTTTTTCAGCCACTTTTTTATGAAAATATACCCGATTGTGAAAAGGATAAGGGCTTGGAGTAAGGGGAAGAGGATTCTTCGCTGCCGCTTCCCTTTCTGTTTTTTTCTGGTCCAGATGAATCCAGTTTGGAGAAGGTGTCCCCCAATAGAAAGGAGAGTGGTGATCGCAAAAAAGAGGAGAGTGGGCCAGATCAAGGGGGAGAAGATCCGGGTGAACACTCCAGGAAGATGGGGAGAGGAGAACTCGTGGAAGGTGAGATGGAAAACCTTTTGGAAAGCCGTGAAAAAAAGGTTGTGGAACGCCCAGAGAGTACACACTCCGGTGAGGATGAGGAGGGCAGAGATGAGCTCTGTCGATTTGGGGACTTCTCCGCGTAGGCGGGCTTTTTGGAGCTTCCGCTTTGTTGGTGCATGCTGCTTCTCTTGTTCTTGGAATCCCATTTTTTCTTTTTCTTCTCAAATTATTGAAAGCCCAGGCTTTGAAAAAAAATAAACGCAGAGAGTTTCCTACTCACAACTTCAGCTCCTGCCTCTTTTTCCCTATACACTGAAGAGATAGGTGATTGAAAGAAAATCCGGAGTGTGGGTATAGTGCAGAACATCGGAGTATAGCGCAGCTTGGCTAGCGCGGCTGCTTTGGGAGCAGTAGGTCGGGGGTTCAAATCCCTCTACTCCGATCCGAGAAGACCTCGGGGGCGAGCTCATTTTGAGCTCGTCTTTTATTTACCACTTTTCCATACTATCTCTCTTGTACAAGGAGCAATTGCACACGATGGGAAAAATCATTTTTACGGATACGGAAGAAGAATTTGAGATCCCCGATGGCGAGGAAATTGCCGATGTCTGCGAAGAGGCGGGAGTCCCCTTTGCTTGCACCGAAGGTGTCTGTGGAACGTGTGTCATTGAAGTAAAAGAAGGGATGGAAAACCTCACCCCTTTTACCCAAGAAGAAGAGGATTTTCTTGGAGAGATGGAAGAAGAGAGACTTGCTTGCCAGTGTAAGCTGAAAAACGGCTGTGTAAAAATCACTTTTTAAAGGAGAAGAGAATGACAAAAGTACAAGAACGCATCGATCTAACCATGACCATCGCAGAGATCTTCTCCGCATTTCCTCAGAAAAGCCAGAGGCTTGCCCAAGCGATGACAAACGCAGGTCTCCACTGCTCAAACTGTAGCGCTGCTACCTGGGAAACTCTCGAAGCCGGAATGCTCGGCCACGGTATGAACGAGGCTGCCATCGATAAACTCGTAAAAGAACTCAATGAGGTTCTGGCCGAAGAGATCGACCTTGAAACTATCACACTTACCCCACATGCCGCCGAAAGGTTCCGCCATTTTGCAAAAGAAGATGGACTCCCCGATGCAGCCCTCCGCTTTGGAGATTCAGCAGGTGGCTGTGGTGGCTTCCAGTACATCCTCGACTTTTCAGAAAAAGCTGAAGAGGACGACGCCCTCTTTGAATCAGAAGGGGTTGCAATCCATATAAAAAAAGGGATGCTCAGCCGCCTCCTAGGCTCCGTGATCGACTATGTTGATGGCCTCCAAGGGGCAGGCTTCAAAGTCTCGAACCCCAACGTCAAATCCTCCTGCGGCTGCGGCACCTCCCAAGGCTACTGATCCACGCTTTGCACGACCTCCTACAACAGCACCCTTGGATCTACTTTTGGCTCCGACGGCGTACGTTCCTTGTCCGCCGCAAGTTTCGCACGCGTTGTTGCCTTGCGGGGGAATAGGCTATCAAAAATTACCCAGCCCAATACTATACTGGGCGATAGACCAACCAAACCTGCGCCTAGATAATCCAGCCAGCCAGCCCTCCCCTTCATGCAATAACATGCGTACAGCGCTCCCACAAAAAGGGCTCCTCCTACAAGAATTGTAGCTACAGCACCTACCATCACTTTAGTTCCGCTTTCTGCATGAATACTTTTTATGGTCTCTCCATGACCATGGAACCATCCTCGAATACCACCTATACACATAGTAAAATCCTCCTATTTGCTTTATAAATTAAATCTCTACATACAGTATATAGTAAAATTATTTATTTTATGTTAATTTGATAAATTTTATTTTTTTTAATTTCCCAAAACTCTTCTCTTCCAAAACATCGTGCTAGCTAGGATCCCTTCGCGGACAGGTGCGCCGCCAAAGACTAAGGTGGAGGAAAACGTGAACTTCCACAAAAACGTTGCC
>JAAKFR010000139.1 GCA_011064985.1 Chlamydiota bacterium | reverse complement strand
AGAGAAGAGAGGTGGAGAGAGCGATTTTGAGTACTTGCTTGAGCATCCGGACTCGATGAGCCCAGGTTTGTCCCCCTTCTGCTAGGGTCTGGAAGAGTTTCAAGGGGTTTTCTCCTTTTGCATCCAGAAGGGTTCTTCTTGGATCTGGAAGTTACTGGCTATTACGGTCTCTTCTTTAGGATGGGGGACATTCATTTTATCAAGAAGGGAGGCGAGTTTTTGTAGGTTTCCTACTCCAGATTCTTTGGCAAGTGCAAGGGGTTTTGTGTAGAGGGAGGTTTCTGATGAGGATTCACTTTGAAACTGCTCTTGGGCTTTTTGGTTGGAGGTTTGGATTTTGGAGGTGACTTGTGCAAATTGCTTGTCGTGGGTTTCCTGGGTTTGGGAAAACTGAGAAGAGAGGGCTTCTTGCTTTTGAGATATGGGAGAAGAGAATTGTTGTTTGAAGGAGGAGAGTCTCTCTTGCCAATTGGCATGGGCTCCTTCTGAGGAGAAGGAAGGGGTAGGTTGAGAGGGATGGTCTGGGAATGAGAGCGGGGGTGTTTGAGTGCGGATGTGTTTGATGAAGTCATTGACGAGGATGCCTTGGGAAGGGGTGTCGCCTTTTGTGAGGAGCTCTTCTACTTTGGCAAAGCCTCCTTCATGGGCGTAGCGCTCTTGTGCCCAGTTGACGAAGTCTTGGTTGAGGGAGTGGCGGATAAGGTGGGAGTTTTGCTCTGCCCAGGTGGTGTTTTCTGAGAGTTGGTTGAGGTTGCTTTGCGCGGTTTGGAAAGAATGTTGGGAGGTTTGCATTTGCTCAAAAGAGTGGCTGGTGCTTTCAACTAGCCTTTTTCCTGTTTCGTCTAGGTGGTTGTAGCTTTCTGAAGAGGATACATCCTGGAGTTTTTGGAAGTTTTTTTGGAACTCTTCGCTTTTGACTAGATTTTGGGCGGAGGAGAGGGCTTCATCACGGCTGCTTCCGAAGGCGTTGGTCCCTTTAGCGGCGCATCCAAAGAAATCGATTCCAGCTCCTGCTAGGTACTCCATGCTTTTTCGGGAACTGAGGCCGTATTGTTCTCCCCAGTTCTCTGCTGTACTTTGGAAGTAGCGGGCGCTTTCTTGGAGGTCATAGGCTTCTCTTTGGCTGAGGTTGTTGGAATAGTTTTCGGAATTCGCGATGTGAGAGGAGAGGTCTGCGAGGTTGCGGGAGTGGTCAGAGAGGCCTTCTGTGTAGGTGTCTTGGGTTGTTTGGAGGTCTGATTCAGCGTGCATTTTGGAGGTTTGGAGGCTTTGGTTGATGGAGTCGTCAGAAAAGAGGCTGGTGCGGAGTTCAGAGTTGCTTTGTTTGAGGATTTGCTCATCTGGACCGTAGAGGGTAGAGTGGGTCCCCTTATTTTCGTAGAAGAAGCCTGTAGAGAGGTTGGGAGAGAGGGAGGTGTGGAAGCCTGAGGTGTTTTGGTAGCTTGTTTGGCCGAAGCTTGCATTGCCAAAGGAGTAGTTGCCGGTGATTTGTTCGGCAGCTGATGCAGAGGCTGCTGTATGGGCGGGGGTCATCATGGAGCTAGCGAGGTGGATGAAGGAGCCGACTCCCCCTTTGATGATGGCGTAGGTGAGAAAAGGGATGCTGGCTGCAAGGTAGCCGCTGAGTGCGTAGACATCTTGTTGGAGGTTGTGGATGCCGATGCTCGTGAAGAGGTTGAGGCCACATTGGGCACCTGTTAGGCCTGAAAAGACGGTGTCGGCATATCCATGGGCGACGCTTTGCATGATGTAGTTGAGGATGGCGTAAAAGGGGGGCCAGAGTTGGATCCAGAGGACAAGCCAGGCCCATGTGGAGAGGAACTTGACTCCTCCAGGGAGGACAGAGAGTGGGAGGATGAAGATGAAGGCGGCATAGACGAGGGCTTCGATGACAGCTCTTAGGGTGACGAGGCTGCTGGAGGCAAGGGCTCCTAGGGTTTGGTAGGTACTTCGTTGTTGGAGGTGGGCTCTTTCAGAGGCAAAGGAGTTGCCTCCATATTCGTCTAGAAGGACATTCATCATGAGCTGTTGGGAGATGAGCTCTTCTCTCTCTTTTTGCATGCCGGTGAGGGCTTGGTAGGTAAGAGGGAGGTTGCGGCAGACGTCGAGCTGGCCGTAGTACCCTTTCTCTTTTTCGAAGAGGGGGGCCATTTTTTGGATGGCTTGCTTACAGGAGAGGTACTCCCCTGTTGGGTAGAAGGGAAAGATGCGGACTTTTGAGGTGTTTTCTTCGAAGAATTTCCAAAGGTCTGAGGCTTTTTTGATTTCGTTTAGGGTGTAGCGTCCAAGGGCTATGTCGTAGAGGACGCATTGTTTGGTAAAGGAGCGGAGGTTGTTTGCTAGGTCTCCATCGGTGATTTGGTAACGAGAGATGTCCATTGCGGAATCGGCTCCAAAGATCATCCCTGTTGAGTTGTAGCTAACATCATTGGGAACGTGCATGACGTTTTCGATGGCTTTGGTGATCTGGTACCCTGTAGAACTGGAGAGTTCAGCGAATTTTCCAAGTAAAAAGGGCACGTGGTCTACTTTGTAGGAGCGGTCTTTGAGGATGTCTTCGATGTGGACAGAGGTGGTAGGGGTTAAAAGGAGTCCAACGATTGCGATAAGAGGGATGAGAAACTGGGAGAGAAAGGCTTGGGCAGAATTTGAAAAAAGGGCTTTGGAAACGGCCCAAACGGATCCTATCGAGATGGTGATGAGGAGAAGGGGGCGTAAGAATCCTCCTCCTTGCCCGTTGAGGAGCATGGCAAGAGCATTGAAGATGTTGCGGAGGATCTCCCCTCCTCCGTAGGTGACAACTGTTAGGGCCATAAGGTGTTCTTAATCTGAGGGTTGTATTTGTGCAACAGCTTGTTGCCCAATTGAGATAACATTTAGCTCGTTAGCTCCTGTTCAATTTCTTCGATTGAAGGCAAAGAACTTTTGAGGTCATCGGGTAGAGATCCAAGAATTTGTGTCTCGTATTCGGCAACGCCTATTGGCTTATGAATGTCTCTAAGAGCATATTCTGCCATGACTTTGTCTTTTGTTT
>JAAKFR010000138.1 GCA_011064985.1 Chlamydiota bacterium | reverse complement strand
CCGCAAGAAATACAGAAAGTGCTTAGGGAAATCCCCAACCGAGCAGGATACAGACAGTCTAGAAAAACAGAAGACCAAGAGCTCAGAAGACGCCTCTCTCTGATCACGACAGAAAATGCGAACTCAGGAGTGAAAATCCGCTCTTCTCTTTTGGACAAAGAGCTCTACTTGAAACCCGACGCACTAAAAGATCTGATCGACTCTAAGGGACATATCCTGAAGAGATACCGAGATAGTCTCCACAATGTGAGTGCACATGGAGATCTCCACTTTAAAGAACTCCCCTACCAACCTCTTATGGAGTATGCCATCCATTCCCTCACTCATCGGATCATGGGAAAAGCAACGCCCGCCACCACACTTGCTCGTATTGAGATCCCAGGCAAAAAACTCGCCTATCCAGTGCTGATATCCGAGACAATCTCAGGAAAAGAGATCCATCCAGAAGAGGCTCTCGATAAGAAGCATCTCACCTGGCTACGCCTCTGCGAAATCCTCACAAAACCTGGCGATGGAAGACTCTCCAACTATCTTGTACGACAGAGAAAAGTCTACTGCATAGACAACGATATCTCCTTTATGGAGCCCGTACTCAAACCTCATGTCGGAAAACGGAAAGTCACCTTTTGCTCCACGCTGTTTACCCTAGATCAATCTCTCGATAAAGGCGTACTGCAAAAGTTCTGCCAATTAGAACCCGATCTGATCCTCACCGATTGGTTAGAAGAGCTCCAAAAACAAGAGGAGGCCTACCTCTCTCTTTTTCCAGATCCCAAAGAGTTGCAAACCTTCTACGAGAAAGACAAGGACAAACGGTTTACCCCTACCCTCCTCTTTGCTAAAGGAGCGATCTCTACTTTGTGTATGCAATTCTACCATCTACAAGATGTATTGAGAAACAAAGTACTCGAGCAACCCCCTCTTTTACTAAGAGAATTGATGAGCTTGCAAAATACTGAGAAAAATCAGGTAGGACCCCTTGTAGAAAGGCAGTACCAAAAAGCTTTTAGCAAGTCCTTTGAAAAAAGGCTTGAAGTTGCCACTGCTACCCGCACAGATCAGTCGATGACCTCACAAAAGGCGATGCAGCTCAACTACAAGACAATCCCCACCTTTGAAGAGATCCAAAAGAGAAGAGCCTACTCGTTGCAAAAAGCTCTCCAAGAGCTTTGCCTTCTAGAGACCCAGAAACTCTGGAACCAGGTCTTTATCACCAAAAACTCAGAAGAGTATTCCCTAGAGGCTGATTTTAGTTCTATAGAAGACCCCGAAAGGGAAAAACTCCTCCTCAAAGCTCTCCAATTTCTCTACGATGCAAAAAAACAGAAGCCCACCTCCATCACCCTACAGAACACCAAAACTCTGACTCCTGCTATTCTAGAAAAGCTTCTCCATCTTGGTTTACGTTCACTCGATCTTAGCTACGGAGAATTGGTTTCAGATACGGGCTTTCTATTTAGCGCTACAACCCTTTCACAAATTGAGACGCTCTCACCTCACCTAGAAGAACTCCATCTCGAAGGGTGTCCAGCTCTTAGAAATCCAGTCTTCAATCTCCCAAAGCTCAAGAAACTCAATCTAAGCCGCTGCTCCAACCTTGTCTCCTTCAAAGGAGAATCTTTTACTCTCCAAGAACTCAAAGTCAATCACTGCCCCAAGCTCACCACCGTAACCACTACCCTTAGCGCGGAGATAAATATCGACTGGAAAGAAACCCCTAACTTGAATAACAAAGATTTTGTAGAACAGCTCTATCAGCTAGGCAAACAGTATGCTGAAGGAAATGGGGTTCCTAAAGATCCCGAGAAAGCCATTGTTCTTTGGGAAAAAGCCGCAGAAGGAAATCACTCACCAATCCAAAACGATTTGGCTAAAGCTCAATGCCAATTAGGCAAGCAGTATGCTGAAGGAGATGGGGTTCCTAAAGATCCCGAGAAAGCCATCATCCATTGGAAAAAGGCTGCAAAGATTGGCTATAAGCATGCTCAAAAAATCATTGAATGGACCGAGCGCCTAAGTGAAGAAACAACCCTCGACCTGAAACGCAGCAAAATCGAAGAAAACGGCGCTCACGCTATCGCTGAAGCCCTAAAAGTCAATACCTCCCTCACAAGCCTCAACTTGCACAACAACAAAATCGGAGAAAACGGCGCTCACGCTATCGCTGAAGCCCTAAAAGTCAATGTCTCCCTCACAAACCTCTACCTGTACAGAAACAAAATCGAAGAAAACGGCGCTAACGCTATCGCTGAATCCCTAAAAGTCAATACCTCCCTCACAATCCTCGACCTGAGCATCAACGAAATCGAAGAAAACGGCGCTAACGCTATCGCTGAATCCCTAAAAGTCAATACCTCCCTCACAATCCTCGACCTGAGCATCAACGAAATCGGAGACAACGACGCTAACGCTATCGCTGAATCCCTAAAAGTCAATACCTCCCTCACAAGCCTCAACCTGAACGAGAACAACATCGGAGACAACGGCGTTAACGCTATCGCTGAATCCCTAAAAGTCAATACCTCCCTCACAAGTCTCAACCTGGGCAACAGCTACATCAAAAACAACGGCGCTAACGCTATCGCTGAATCCCTAAAAGTCAATACCTCCCTCACAAGCCTCAACCTGGAAGGCAGC
This sequence comes from Chlamydiota bacterium, assembly GCA_011064985.1. Classification (GTDB taxonomy): domain Bacteria; phylum Chlamydiota; class Chlamydiia; order Chlamydiales; family JAAKFR01; genus JAAKFR01. Next base: position 442 of record JAAKFR010000138.1, on the reverse strand, counting down.
GACATCAAAGGCTACGGCGTTAACGCTATCGCTAAAGCCCTAAAAGTCAATACCTCCCTCACAAGCCTCAACCTGGAACGCAACGAAATCGGAGAAAACGGCGCTAACGCTATCGCTGAATCCCTAAAAGTCAATACCTCCCTCACATACCTCAACTTGCACAGAACCTCCCTCACATACCCCAACTTGCACAGCAACAACATCGAAGACAACGACGCTAACGCTATCGCTATCGCTATCGCTGAGGCCCTAAAAGTCAATACCTCCCTCACATACCTCGACCTGAACGAGAACAAAATCGGAGAAAACGGCGCTAACACTATCGCTGAATCCCTAAAAGTCAATACCTCCCTCACATACCTCGACCTGAGAGGCAACAAAATCGGAGAAAACGGCGCTAACGCTATCGCTGAATCCCTAAAAGTCAATACCTCCCTCACAA
>JAAKFR010000137.1 GCA_011064985.1 Chlamydiota bacterium | reverse complement strand
TTCTTCGTGTCTTCGTGGCTTTGTGTTGAGTCTTTGTGTCTTTTGTGGCCTTCCGTTCTCGTTATTTCCCGGTAGGGGGCATGCGAGAGCCTGGTATGCTTGTGTCTGAAGACCAGAGTCTTGGGTTTTTTAACTGATTTGGGTTACGCCCAAATAAATATACTAAATAGAGGTCTATGTAAAACTCCCGGTAAGAACCGCTGGTTACTCAAGTGGTCTTATGTTTTCGACTCAGAGGGGAGCCATTGGTGGACCATCGAGATTGTGAGGACAAGAAGAGGGGTAGCAAGAGCGAGCCCCAAAGGTCCAAAGAGGAGGGTAAAGAGGATCTGGGAGAGGATCGTAAGAGCCGGTGGTAGAGATACTGTTCGCTGCTCGAGAAAGGGGGTGATGAGATACCCTTCCAGAGCGTGGACGATCAGATAGAGGATGACAACATAAAGGGCTGTCATCGGGTTTTGCCCAAATGCGAGTAAAATCGCTGGGATACTCGCCAAAATCGACCCGACATACGGGATAAATGCTAAAACAGCCGCTAGAAGGGCGAGGATGAGGGCAAGAGAGACATCTAGAATCCAAAGGCCAAAAAAGACCAAGATTCCAATCGCAATCATCGATAGTCCCTTGGCCAGCAGCCACCACTGAAGGGTACTCCCGATCGATCGGACCATCTTTTCTCCACGTCCCCTTTTTCCGGGTGGAATCAGGTTGAGTCCCCCTTCTACATATCTGTAAGGATCAAATGCGAGATAAAACCCAACTAGGATGAAAATCACAAAGCCAACAAATGAGCCTACCGTCACGGTAAAAATCTTGGTTAACTGAGAGAAGATCTTCTTGTTATTTGTGAAGAACTCTTGTTGGATTGAGGCCTCAGTTAACACCTTCATTTCGGGAAGGGTGCTACGTACCTCTTCGAAGGCTTTGGGAAGCTGCTCCATTAGCTGGGAAAACTGGGTTGCAATCAAGGGGCTGTAGAGCCAGAAAATCAGGGTAAAGATCCCCACAATTGCGAAAAGAGCTAAAAAAAGAGCCCATCGATAGTGGAGGTGGGTCAATTTTTTTACCCCCATTCCGATCATAAAGAGGAAAAGGGCGAGCAAAACAGCTGCAAATCCTATAAGAAAAACGGAAGAGGCGATCCAAAAGATCGCCCCCAAGAGAAGGAGGCAAAAGCCAAACCCAATCCCTTTATACACTCTCTCCATCGAGATCTAGCTGCCCGCTTTTGCAAGGGCTGGCTTGATCTGGAAGGTGTCGATGACGATTTGGAGCGATTCGATCTTGTCGCTATTGGGGGCAAAGTGGAAGAGGTCGACAAGGTCTCCTTGTTGCACGCTTCCATCATTGAGGGTCCAGGTAAACTCGACATGAGCTGTCATAGAATCTGGGTTCTCAACATTTTGGTAGATCCCTTTTACGGTAAACTCCATCTCTTTGGTTTTTGAGAAAAGCTCTTCGTAGTGAGAAGCGATCGTCCGGGTCCCGTACAGTGGGGTATTGATCATCCCAGAGGGGGTGAAAAATTCGACGACTTTCTCAACGTTTAGATGCTTCAAAGTCTCAAAGTACTGCTGAATCGTATTCTGTCTATCCATACTTTCTCCTAGAAATGTTTACAGGGGAGCATCATTGCCCCCACTACCTTATTTGAGATGCTATAGACTCTTTTATAAAAAACAAGTTTTTTAGAAGCCAAAGTTGACTTTGATGGCGAAGTAGTTGGATCTTTCGCGGACGAATTGCCCCTCCTTGGAGTAGCCATCGTGGTATTCGAGGTAGATGCGGAATTTCCGGCCAACCCCTTGGATTTTGCTCCATTCGACTCCTAGTGCGTAGGTTTGGTCGATGTCGTAGTCGTGCTCCTCCCAGACTCTGAAGTGCATGGCGAGGAAGGGTTGGACGTAGAGGCGGTTGAAACAGTCGCGGGCTCCGAAGGCTCTTACTTCGGTCCCCCACTCAAGGTAGAGAGGCTCTTCCGGGAATTCATCGTCTCTATCCCAGATATAGCCGATCCCTGCGTAGAGGCGGACCCCTTTGCCGAGCTGGTAGGAGGCGAAAAAGTCGGCTCCCTCGTCACTGAGGTTGCGGCGATCGAATTCAGGGTTTGAGAGGAGGAACTCATCTCCGATGTGGGAAGAGAGGTGCCAGAAGCGGAACCGGTACGACCATTTCTCATAGGCGTAGGTGACAAGAGCTGCGATAAAAAAGTCGGTGTTGACAAGACACGCTTCAGGGTGGTCGAGGTCGAACACGGCAAAAATCCCAGCCTCGACACCCAAGTCCATATCTCCTCGCCACCAGAGGATATCTTTGAGGCGGATGACGATGAAATCATCTCCAAAAGAGGGGGCCCCCACGTATTTCCCTACGACGTTGTCGTTAAATCTGAGAGAGGCAGCATTCATCACTTGGCGTGGATCGGCGATCAGAGGTTGGAAGAGGAGGGTGTTTTGGGGAAACCAGATCGCAGAGATCCGACACCGATTGGGGGGAGCGCAGAGGAGCTCGTAGACCTTGGAACTCTCCATATAACAGGCAGCGTCAGGGTCTGCTTGCCTTAAGCTACAGAGGAAATCTTCGGGTGCGTCACAAACCTGTTCGACTCCTTCGACACAGGGAATATCGTAGATGAAACAGAGGATGCTTTGGCCGATGAGGGCATTATTGGGGAGGTTGAAGACATAGACAATGCCATCATGGACGATCACCCGCACCTGAAACTCGAAGTAGTGGGCATCGATAAGCGATTGGACGTAGCCGGTCATGTACTCATCACACATCCCGGCTATATGGTTCCGGGGGATCTCATCACTCCGAGATCTTGGAACTCCGTGACAACATTGGGGATCGAGTCCACTCCCTAGCAATCTACCAGCAAACAACAACCCAAAAACAAGAAAAGAGCGAAAGAGCACGAAAGTTCCTATGCGTTAAGAAAAAAAGAGGTATACCCGAAATCTCTAATTTGAGCAATCATTGGCTATTGAGAATTCCCTTGAGCTTTACTCTCACAAGAGGGTATTTTGTCACCTCTGGGGGCAATAGCTCAGCGGTTAGAGCAGCGGACTCATAATCCGTCGGTC
>JAAKFR010000136.1 GCA_011064985.1 Chlamydiota bacterium | reverse complement strand
TCTGTCTACGCTTAGCCATGACTGTTACCAGTCCTAACTCAAGACTCGATACTGAATGTATTGGGTATACTTTTCACATGGATCCTTCCTCCATTAGTAAATAAACGCTTCGTGGCGCACGCAGATTCTCCACTACATCTTGATTAGAAGAGTTCTTGTTCATCTTGTGATAGCAGGTGGATTTCATTCATGTTTTGAGTTCCATAATATCGAAGACAAGAGATCGTATCCACGCGGGAGCGAACTTCATATTTTGTCTGATTGCTTTTTCGTTTGATTTTCTCAGAAATTTTGCAATTTGAGTACGTGCATTTTGATCGATGTAATCTTTTCCAATATTTTTGAGAGCTTGAATCACGATACCCTCTCTGGTTCCTGCAGAGGACATGACTTTTTTTGTAGCTTTTTTAAAAACAATTTCCTGATTACCAATTTTGATTTTTCTCGATGGACCCTCGGTTAGAAAAGTGATTCGACCAGGAACTTGCTCAGAAAGACCCACTAAATTGGCTGCGTGTGCTCCAGCTGGTTGAATCTGCATACCATTTTTTTCAGCAATTGCTTTCGCAACCTCATTTAAATCAGGTGAGACCATTCCTAATACATCATGTACTTGTGGATAGCCATAGACTCCTTGGATTAGTCGCCGAATATTTTTTTGTTTTTGGAGGTTTGACAGAGCCTTTCGGATCGAAACATTGCTACCCAAGTCTAAGAAATGCATTAAAGTGAAACACCAGCCTGGGCCATGTTCCATAATCCTATTTTTAACCTTAGCCTCAATACTTTGACGCATCTTCTCACCACTATTTTTCACAAAAATAGCATCTTTTTGTGAAAATGAGCAGTCAACTTAAGGATACGGGTGCAAATAAAAAGAGAGCGCCGGAAAAAGGATCTTGGTCAAGTTTTTGCTTGCATGCGGCTGCTAGACCGTCAATTCCTTTGGGAATCCCATAGAGCTGCTGCTGTCTAATGAAACGAATACAACATAGTAGCGAAAAAGGAAGTATTCTTGGCACACTTAGAAATCTCAATCTGAATGCTATGCGAGTTCTCGTACCATCGACAATGGAATTGGTGGAGGCACGCAAGTCAAGGAACTTAACAAAGAAGATATCAGAGATGAACTGTCTAGGGGTATTCTAGGTCCTGATTCTCCTTTTGTAGAAAAGGAGTTTTCTTTGATTTGGTTCAAGCTTCTTATGAAAACTGAGTGCAAGAGGAAAGGTATCGAGGAGATTCAGATTTTTGAGCGTTACCCGAGCCTTTTCAATAGGGATCCAGCCCGCTTACCGGGTATTGAAGAGTTACAAGAGCTTGCTAAAGGCTCCTTTCTGGTAGCCTCAGATGATCTATTGCATCACGGAGCTGCCTACGGAGTGGAAGCTAGTGATCTCCTTGCTCAGTTGTTGTGTGGGTGCAAATCATCCTCGGTCTTGCCTTCCTTTGGGTTTTTATAAATTTGACTACTTAAGCCTACTCCCTTAAAGGGAAAACTTCAAAGAAAAACAGTGTTCTAGTTTTTGAGAGAGAGCTTGGTGATGGGAATGCTGCCGAGTAAGCGTGGTTGTTTTCGGGGTACCGGATTGGGATGGGAGAGATGAGGAGGCTTTCTTTGATTTCTGTTTTGCCAAGAGAACGGAAGATCTTTTGGGCGGTTTCTAGGTCGTGCTTAACAAAAATGTGGCGACCGTTTTCTCTGAGTGGATATCTATGTGGGCAGCAGCTTGGGCCTACACTTTTAAAAGCAGGCTTAGGACTGGTGCGACTACCGCTTGGTTGACGTGGCATGTGTTGCCTGCTGCAAAGGAAATGGTAAAAACATAATCATCTTCATCTTCAGAAATCACTTCTCCTTTCATTTCGAGGCACTCGGCATCTCCTTGAATCTCGATCGACTCCCAATACTCTTTTTCCTCTTCAGGGATCACGAAAAGGGGTATTCCCTCCCCGTCTTGAGGCTGGTAGTCTTCGAGGTCGATCGTCAGTACATTGACATTCGAATTGGTGAAGTTCCCTGTTCCTCCAGATACCGTGTAAGTTCCAACTGTTTGACCATTGACAACGATGGGGTAGCTTACTTCGTAAACGATCATTTCTCCTGAAATAGTGATTGGCCCCGAAAAGCTCACCATATTGCTTGGTGAAGTTTGCTGCGTTGACTGCATCATCGAAGTCGGCGTTTTTCCACTTGGAGAAGTTGAGAGTCCTCCCGATGAAGGAGAAGGGGGAGTAAAACCCACTTGGGTTCCTATAGGAACACTGCTTGGTGAAGTTTGCTGCGTTGACTGCATCATCAAAGTCGGCGTTTTTCCACTTGGGGAAGTTGAGAATCCTCCTGATGAAAGAGAAGAGGGAGTAAAACCCACTTGGGTTCCTGTAGGAACATTGCTTGGTGTTGATAGGAGTGTCGATGTTGTGTTCGTTGCATTGGACAGAATTAGCTCTATGAGATTTCCATTAGAATCATACCTCTGTCCGTAGATGCCATAGAGATCCCCATCTTGACCATCGCTTTCCCAAGTGACGACAAAGCCTCCATCATTAAGGGGCGCTACGCTTGGGTACAGTTGGTAGCTTGTCGTGTAGGTGTTGACCTGGAACTCTAACCCACTTTTCACTCCGCTGCTAGCATACCTCTGCCCGTAGACGCCATCGAGATCTCCATCTTGGCCATCGCTTCGCCAAGTAACGACAAAGCCCCCATCATTGAGGGGCGCTACACTTGGGCCCGTTTGGTAGCCTGTGGTGTAGGTGTTGACCCGGAACTCTACCCCACTTTTCACTCCGCTGCCAGCATACCTCTGCCCGTAGATGCCGTCGAAATCCCCATCTTGGCCATTGCTTTCCCAAGTGACGACAAAGCCCCCATCATTGAGGGGTGCTACGCTTGGGTCCGATTGGTTGCTTGTCGTGTAGGTGTTGATCTGGAACTCTACCCCGCTTTTCACTCCGCTGCTATCATACCTCTGCCCGTAAACGCCATAGGAATCTCCATCCTGACCATCGCTTTCCCAAGTGACGACAAAACCACCATCATTGAGGGGTGCTACGCTTGGGTCGTATTGGCCGCCTGTCGTGTAGGTGTTGACCTGGAACTCTAACCCACTTTTCACTCCGCTG
>JAAKFR010000135.1 GCA_011064985.1 Chlamydiota bacterium | reverse complement strand
TTAGAATATTTTTTAGAATATTTTTTATTCTTAATTTTAAATTAATATCCTTTTGCTATAATAGACGTGAAAAATCGGAGAAAACGGATGACTGCCCTTATTCCAACAAATGCCTCACGCGTGGAGGCTCTTACAAAGAAGCCTACGTACAAGCAGACCTTTACTGCTAAGAAGCGATTGATTGGAGTGGTAGCGATTACCATCATCTTAGCCATCCCGGTCGTCTATGGACTCTTCGTCTCCGGAAATTTGACGACTCTCCCGCACAAAATCGCCCACGCCTTCACCCATATCAACACAGCTAACCCCACCTTCTGGGTTGGGGTAGGGGTCCCAACGCTCCTTTTTGGGGGGAGTGTTGCCGTGATGGTCTCAGCTACCCAGAGAAAAGACCGAGAGCTTGGAGTCAAGATGAACAAGATCTTCTCTCCGAGCAAAAACCTCGAAGTGGGCCTCCTAGAGTGGAACAAAGCTGATCAATCTATTGGCTCTGACATGTGCTATATCGACAAGTCGACTTTGGATGGGAACGGGAATGGAAAAGCCTATCTCTACAACATCAAGGGGTGTGGCGAACACTACAATGTGAGTTTCGTCGTGACGTTTTTGGGGACACCGTTGCTCAATCTCATTGGCTCGGTTGTCTACAATGCGATCCGTTTTTGTGTGATCCCTTTCTACATCACCTACCGCCTGATCAAGCAGGGTTGTCCCAATCAGAAAATTTCAGAAAATAGCCGTTACAAGTGGTATGACATTCCGAAGGAGATGGGCCTTTCTCTTTGGGGAGTGATCCGTGCCCCATTCTATGCCACGGCCTACTTCTTTGCTGGTCTCTACTCCTTCATCAGTCCAATGGGGGGAAGAATCTTAGGTTCTAAGATCGAGCGGGACTGGAACGGTGGAAAGCCGATGTACGACAAGGGCTTTTGGGCTTGCACTCCATTAAAGGAATGGAAATTAGAAGGGGGAGGCGATCGCGAAAGCTTGCACAAGCATCCCTACTACCTCGCTGGCTGTTGGCAACCGGTTGCCATTGCAAATTTTGTAGACGGTAAACCTTATGCTGCCATGCATGTTGGGAAGAGAAACTATCTCTATACACTAGCCTCGTTACGAAAGCAGGAAGAACAATGATCTGTCCCTTCATGATGGGAGAATTTTCTCCTCCTACACGTACTTTTCCTGACTTACCACAAGTGAGTTCTCCAGAGCAAGTGGAGACAAAAGGAAAGATCGACAGCCAAAGACGGGTCTATTCGTTTCTTGAGACCCCCTACCAGTCTCGTGCTGCATTGCGGGCGGGTGGGTATGTGCTAGTCGTCGCAATTGTCGCTCTTGCTATTTTATGTTCTACAGGCCATCTGGCTACTTTCCCCCAAGATTTTCTCAATTGGGCTCATCAGGTCAATTGGATCCCCGTTGGGATAGGGTTGGGGGTGGCGGGAGTCCTCTCAATTGGTGCCATTGCTGTGATCTTCCACGTCAGGAAAAAGGACGTGGATTCCATCACCGGCAAAGGGATCGAAAAGCTCCGCGGCAATGACCATTGGAAACCGGCTTGCTACTCCCGCGCTGATCAGCCAGGCGCTCTCTACTGGGGCCATCTCGACATGTCAACCCGAGATGAGAAGGACGATGGGAAGGTATTCTTCTATGGAGGAAAGCCTGAAGTGGCTCACTATGGAGCCTCCGCGGCTGCTATTGTGTGGAGTTTTCCCCATGCCATTGGAGCGATTGCTTACAATACCCTCAGATTTTTTGTGGTTCCGTTCTACATTCTCGTCCAGATGGGGCGAGGCAAAGCCTTTACTTTATCAGACATTCCCAGGGAGATGGAACGCTCTCTCTTTCGCATTGTGAAAGCTCCCTTCTTTGCAACAGCGATGATCTTCTCTGCGATCTACTCCTTCTTCGACCCTCTCAACGGACGAAAGCTCGGCTCTTATGTCGAGCGGGAGTGGAACGAGCAGGTCACACGTGCCCAAGGGTTCTGGTCGGTGGGAGGGTCCCAAGAGCTCTTCAAGTTTGAAGGGGGAGGGAAGCCCGGCCGCTTAGGGAGGATCGGCTTTTACTCTCACGGGTGTTGGCAGCCGATGGGCGTCGTCACCTTTGACAATAAAAAGGGAACAAGCATGACCAGCCTCGCCAAAGCCGTGGATGAGAACAGCGGACAAGACTACGACCTCCTCATCCAAGACAACTTCAAGGAAAAACAGGAAGCTTTGCTAGATCAACTCTTGCGTACAACAAATCCCTGGGTCCATGGGATAGTCGATGAAGACTAAGGCTTTGATGAGTAGACTCTTTCATCCTCAAACTTTGCAGGGACGATCTTCTTCTCTCCACATATCACCCCTTCAAGTTCTTGTTCGTGTTTCTTAATCCAGTTGGCTATATAGACTTTTAGTCTGATTGTTTTTGTCTCTTCTGTCCTTCTCGTCCCTCGCGGCCTACCGGCGCCAGGTCTTTTTCCACCTCGTCCTTTTGTTGTTTTCTCTATGAAGTGGTCAACTTTTTGATTCAGTCTGTGTTTAATGAACTCACGAAGGTATTTAGGGTAATTTTCCATTACCTCTTCTTTTGAGGCGCCAGCATATTCAACTGGGTAGAGGGGGTGTGAAAAGATCCATTCTTTCACACTTCTATCAAACCAAGGCTTGATTTTTCCCACCTCGTCCAATGCGACTTTGAGGTGCTCATTTACTTCTTTTTTGGTGGCCATTTCAACCCTCTTTCTTTACAGATCTTTTCTGTTTTACGGACACTGCTTGGCGATACCTCACGTTTCTTTCCCCTGCTATGGATGATTTTGATCGAACAAAGAAACCCTCCTGATTCAGTATACAGGTTGTAGTCGATCCCTCCTTTTCTCAGATGGAAGCCCAACTTTTTCAGATATTTCCGGTATTCGCTTTCTTCGATCGGTTTCGTCATCTCGGGTCTCTCTTTTCTTTGATTATATCATTTTTGATTATTCGTGACAATAAATCAAAAAGATTAGCAGAACTTGGGGTCAAAGGAGGAGGGAGGCGGGGTGCTGAAGGAGGTTTTGCAAGGTTTTGAGGAACTGGGCTGCCAAAGCTCCATCGACGACACGATGGTCGGCAGAGAGGACGAGGGTCATCTGCTTGCCC
>JAAKFR010000134.1 GCA_011064985.1 Chlamydiota bacterium | reverse complement strand
AATGCCTCAATCTTGGTCAATTTATCGAGAACAGATGACATATCACCTCAAAATAAACCGACACCATGCCATAGCTCATATTTTTTTCACATTTTTTTTCACGCACCCTCACCGGAAGGACACCGTGCTTATTGGTTTGTTCGTGCTTGGGGAAGTTGAGGATCCTCCCGATGAAGGAGAAGAGGGAGTAAAACCCACTTGGGTTCCTGTAAGAACACTGCTTGGTGTCGATAGGAGTATGGGTTAGAGTTCCAGATCAACACCTACACGACAAACGACCAATTGGACTCAAGCGTAGCACCCCTCAATGATGGAGGCTTTGCCGTCACTTGGATTAGCTCCGACCAAGATGGGGATCTCTATGGCATCTACGGGCAGAGGTATGATAGCAGCGGAGTGAAAAATGGGTTAGAGTTCCAGATCAACACCTACACGACAAGCGACCAATTGGGCCCAAGCGTAGCACCCCTCAATGATGGAGGCTTTGTCGTCACTTGGGAAAGCTCCGACCAAGATGGAGATTCCTATGGCATCTACGGGCAGAGGTATGATTCTAATGGAAATTCCATAGAGTTAATTCTGTCCAATGCAACGAACACAACATCGACACTCCTGTCAACACCAAACAGTGTTCCTACAGGAACCCAAGTGGGTTTTACTCCCTCTTCTCCTTCATCGGGAGGATCTTCAACTTCCCCAAGTGGAAAAACGCCGACTTCGATGATGCAGTCAACGCAGCAAACTTCAGCAAGCAATATGGTGAGCTTTTTGGGGTCAATCACTATTTCAGGAGAAATAATCGTTTACGAAGTAAGCTATCCCATCGTTGTCAATGGCCAAACAGTTGGAACTTACACGGTATCTGGAGGAACAGGAAACTTCACCAATTCGAATATCAATGTACTGACGATCGACCTCGAAGACTACGAGCCTCAAGGCGGAGAGGTAATACTCCTCTTCGCGATCTCTGAAGAGGAAAAAGAGTATTGGGAGTCGATCGAGATTCAAGGAGAGACAGAGTGTATCGAAATGAAAGGAGAAGTGATTTCTGAAGGTGAAAATGATTATGTTTTTACCATTTCCTTTGCAGAAGGCAACACATGCCGCGTCAATCAAGCGATAGTCGTACCAGCCCTAAGCCGCCTGCTTTTAAAAGTGTAGGCTCAAGCTGTTGCCCACATAGATATCCACTCAGAGAAAACGGTCGCCACATTTTTGCCGAGCACGACCTAGAAACAGCCCAAAAGATCTGCCGTTCCCTTGGCGAAACCGAAATCAAAGAAAGCCCCCTCATCTCTTCGATCCAAATCCAATACCTCGAAAACAACCACGCTTACCCGGCAACACCCCCATCACCAAGCTCTCTCTCAAAAACTAGAACTCTGTTTTTTCTTGAAGTTTGCTCTTTAAGGGAGTAGGCTTAGCGCAAAAGTTATAGAAACCATGAGGAGAGACCGATGATGATTTGTACGCACACAACAGTTGAGCTGGAAACACGAAACGGAACCTTCGTTTGCCAAGGAAAACGATTTACAACGCAAGAGAAAGTGCATGAATACCTAAGAAGCGCCTGCCTCTTTGATGTAGTCAAGGTGGTGGAAGAGACGAAGTCGTATTTCCTCCACAGAAGTGAGAATGGGCTTGAGAGATACGAGACTCGTGGAAGTTTACGAAAAGCGCTTGCTCGTGAGATAGGAGAAGCCTGGGTGGAGCTCTCTGAGAAGAAGGTGCAGTATTTCGTCGATAAGGGGTGGATCTTCTCCTCGATCCGGAAGGTAAGCAAAGAGGAGTATTTGAGGAGACTAGAACCTCAAGCAGCCAAAGTGGCTGGCGTAGTACTAGGGATGCTTGCTGTAGCACCAGGAGCTATGGAATTAGGAAGACTCTTAGGATACAGCCAAGTCGCTACGGGGCTTGCTCTCTACAAGTACCCAACCTTAGGTCTTGCTCTGGCGATGATGACCAAAGTAGAAGCGCAAGCTGTAGGCTCAGAGTTCCAAATCAACACCTACACGACAAGCCACCAACAGTACCCAAGTGTAGCACCCCTCAATGATGGTGGCTTTGTCGTTACTTGGCGAAGCTATGAGCAAGATGGAGATGACTTTGGCGTCTACGGGCAGAGGTATGATAGCAGCGGGGTGAAAAGTGGGGTAGAGTTCCAGGTCAACACCTACACGACAAGCAGCCAATTGGACCCAAGTGTAGCACCCCTCAATGATGGTGGCTTTGTCGTCACTTGGGGAAGCTTTGACCAAGATGGGAGTGGCTATAACGTCTACGGGCAGAGGTATGATAGCAGCGGAGTGAAAAGTGGGGTAGAGTTCCAGGTCAACACCTACACGACAGGCAGCCAATCGGATCCAAGCGCGGCGCCCCTCAACGATGGGGGCTTTGTCGTCACTTGGGAAAGCAATGGCCAAGATGGAGATTCCTATGGCGTCTACGGGCAGAGGTATGATAGCAGCGGAGTGAAAAGCGGGGTAGAGTTCCAGGTCAACACCTACACGACAAGATACCAAAGGGATCCAAGCGTAGCACCCCTCAATGATGGGGGCTTTGTCGTCACTTGGCACAGCGATGGCCAAGATGGGGATTTCGATGGCATTTACGGGCAGAGGTATGCTAGTAGCGGAGTGAGAAGTGGGGTAGAGTTTCAGGTCAACACCTACACAACAGGCGACCAAAGGGACCCAAGCGCGGTGCCCCTCAATGATGGTGGTTTTGTCGTCACTTGGGAAAGCAATGATGGGGATTTCTGGGGTGTCTACGGGCAGAGGTATGATAGCAGTGGAGTGAAAAGTGGGGTAGAGTTCCAAGTCAACACCTACACGACAAGCAGCCAATTGGACCCAAGCGTAGCGTCCCTCAATGATGGGGGCTTTGTCGTCACTTGGACAAGCAATGGCCAAGATGGAAGTTCCTATGGGGTCTACGGGCAGAGGTATGATAGCAGCGGAGTGAAAAGTGGGGTAGAGTTCCAGGTCAACACCTACACGGACGGCGAGCAAATAGACCCAGGCGTAGTGCTCCTCAATGATGGGGGCTTTGTCGTCACTTGGTACAGCGATGGCCAAGATGGGGGTTTCTATAACATCTACGGACAGAGGTATGATTCTAATGGGAATCCCATAGAGCTAATTTTGTCCAATGCAACGAACACAACATCGACACTCCTATTGACACCAAGCAGTGTTCTTACAGGAACCCAAGTGGGTTCTACTCTCTCTTCTCCTTCATCGGGAGGATCTTCAACTTCCCCAAGTGGAAAAACGCCGACTTCGATGACACGGTCAACGCAGCAAACTTCACCAAGCAGTGTTCCTACAGGAACCCAAGTGGGTTTTACTCCCTCCTCTCCTTCATCGG
>JAAKFR010000133.1 GCA_011064985.1 Chlamydiota bacterium | reverse complement strand
GAAAACGAGCTAGGAAACTGCGCCTCCGTATCCAAGGCTTGGTGTCAAGTAGCTTACCATATTTTAGCCTCAAGGACTCCATCCATCGCTTTTGGGAGGACCCAGTGGGAAACCTATTTTGGGGATATCGGAGAGGAGGAGCCCCCACTCCCGGGCAATATATGGCAGATTTTGAAAAGCCCTTGCCCGTTTTGGCCAGAAAAGAGGGTAAAGCAGACCCACCTTCTTGTGCTCATCCCTGCATCTGTGAATGATGAGCCGCTTACTTTAGAGAGCTTAGGGGATTTAGTGCAAAACCCTCAGAATGGAGGGCATGCTAGCAAGTATGACCTCTTGGATCTTTCAAATAAACTCAGACAAGAATCTGGGAAACAATCGTATTGGGTGCTGATGACAAGAGATGTGCTTCCAGATACAAGGAATAAGAGCTATGAGAGGCAAAAGGAGAAGGTCGCCGAACATGAGGGTTACGTAGTTTCTAAAGCTAGAGAGGCTGCAGTTTGCCTATTTATGCACCATGTCAGTACTAAAGAACAGCTTTATGGGCATGAACCTTGGACTTTTACCCTCTGTGAGGAGTTAGTCCGAAAGCAATTCCCGGCCGCTGTCGGGGGCTTTGGCCCTGGGGGGCTCGATGTCGGCTCCAGCCACTTCGTCGACGACGTTGGCATGGGTGCCCTACGGAAGCTCTCTTAGGCCATTGGTACTTGGCTACTTGGCCATTGGTGTTGGATTTTTGGCCCTTGGATCCTTGGTTGCTCAGGATGGAGTTTTACCCACCCTTGCTCCCTGACCCCTCCATCTGCTACACCTAGGACCCATACACAGAAATCTTTAGTGGTCCCATGCCCATTGCATATGCCAGGCTCGAGTTTGTCAAGAGAAGCGCCGGGAAAAACGCGTGCGGCAAGGCCGCCTACAATTCGAGAAGCCGGATCGAGTTTGAAGGCACTAGGTGGCAAGAACCCCGCACCTACAACTTCTCCAATCGAGAGCCACCCGTCCACCACGAAGTTCTACTCCCCGAAGGAGCAGACCCCAAGCTCCAATCCCCACAGACCCTCTGGAACCACGCCGAGCAAAAAGAGGGGAGACGCAACTCTCAATCTGCTTTAGAAATGGTCATTGCCCTTCCCGATGACAAAGTCATCTCCTTGGAAGACAAAATCCATCTAGCCCGCACCTTCATCCAAGAACACTTCGTCAAACACGGCCTTGGAGTGCAACTAGACATCCATCCACCTGATAAGAAAGTAGCCTTCTCCAAGGAGATAGGGGAGCATGAGACAGCAGACCACAACTGGCACGCTCATGCCCTTGTCACCACCCGACGATTCAAAGGAAAAGAACTCGACACCCACAAAGCAAGAGACCTCATGTCTGTCCAAGAAGCCTTCTGGAAGCAACCTGAAATCGTCCAACTGCTAGATCCTAAAACCCAAAAGCCTCTTGGGAAATTCACCACCCAAGAAATCATCCAAGAAGAGAAGCAAATCATAAGACTAGCCGATCGCCTCATAGCACAACCAGCCCGTAAACTCTCAAGCCCCTCTGAAACCTTCTCCTCCAAACTCACTATCGAGCAAAAACAAGCCTTCCAGGCGATCCTCCAAGGGAAAAAACTCGCTCTGCTGGAAGGATACGCAGGTACTGGCAAAAGCTATCTCCTAACCGCCCTCAAGCAAGCCTACGAATCCGAAGGACACCATGTGAGAGGATTTGGACCCGACAGCGCCACCTCTCAAGTTCTCCAAGAGAAAGGCTTTTCAAAAGCAGAAAACGTCTACCGCTTCCTCTTTTCTCTACAAAACGGCTCCCGCACCATCCAAAAAAACGAAGTCTGGATCCTAGACGAAGCAGGAAAACTCGGCTCTCGCCCATTACTTGAGCTCCTCAAAAAAGCCTATAAACACGGTGCCCAAGTCATCCTGTCAGGAAATTCTGCCCAAATGTCCTCAGTCGAAAGGGGAGTCGGATTCCATTTTTTCTCACAAAAATATGGAGCCCATCACCTAGAAAACATCCAAAGACAAAAAGAAGAGACCCAACGAGAAATTGCCCAAAAACTCGCCCATGGTGAGATGAGCGCGGCCCTCGACTCCATCTGCAAACTCGGCAATCTCAAATGGACACCCACAAAAGAAAACGCCATCGAAACCCTTGTCAAAGCCTGGGCCCAAAACAACCTCACCAATCCCAACGAAAAAACCCTCAGTTGTGGAGACCAAATCGAATTCCGTAAGAATGACTCTGAGCTAGGAGTAACCAACGAACTCGAAGCCATCCTGGTCAAAGCCATCGAAAAGAAATTCACTGTCCAAACCCAAGAGGGGAGACACATCACCTTTGATCCCCGCACCTACCAAAGCTTTCAACTTGGCTACGCCACCACCTACTACCGCTCCCAAGGGAGAACAGTCGATCGAGCATACGTACTCCACTCAACCCTCATGAACAAAGAAATGTTGTAACTATTCACATACCCCCCCCTCTTCGTCTGGGGCATGAAAATTTGCATCTAATGAAGTTTTTATTTCGTTCACAGCCTTTTTTTGACATCCTCCCTTGACATGGATACAGAATTTTCCACTTCAAGTGTCTCCGGGACGGCTTTCAATGCCTTACCCGATTCGATTCGTACCCATATCCGTTATCTTGAGAAAATTATTCGTCAGCAACAAAGGCTGTGAACGAAATAAAAACTTCATTAGATGCAAATTTTCATGCCCCAGACGAAGAGAGGGGGGAGTATGTGAATAGTTACCTGTTATCAAAGAATGCACACAAGGCTTTTTCTCAATTGCTTATGGAATTGAAAAGCGATCCAGATACTCCTAACTGGCCTAATTATGGAAAGCTAGGAAGAATGACTTACCACTGCCACCTAAAGAAAGGGCGTCCAACGTATGAGGAGCTCTTGCCCCTTTGATGTGATCAAGGTGGTGGAAGAAACGAAGGCGTATTTCTTCCATAGAAGTGAGAATGGGTTTGAGCAGTATGAGACTCGTGGGAGTTTACGAAAAGCGCTTGCTTGCGAAACGGAAGGAGCTTGGGTGGAGCTCCCAGGGAAGAAGGTGCAGTATCTCGTCGATAAGGGGTGGATCTTCTTCTCGAAAGCAGCCAAAGTGGCCGGCGTAGTACTAGGGATGCTTGCTGTAGCACCAGGAGCTACGGAATTAGGAAGACACTTAGGATACAGCCAAGTCGCTACGGGGCTTGCTTTCTTCAAGTACCCAACCTTAGGTCTTGCTCTGACGATGATGACCAAAGTAGAAGCGCAAGCTGTAGGCTCAGAGTTCCAAGTCAACACCTACACGAAGCGACCAAGATAATCCAAGCGTAGCATCCCTCAATGATGGTGGTTTTGTCGTCACTTGGACAAGCAATGGCCAAGATGGGGATTCTGATGGCATCTACGGGCAGAGGTATGATAGCAGCGGAGTGAAAAGTGGGGTAGAGT
>JAAKFR010000132.1 GCA_011064985.1 Chlamydiota bacterium | reverse complement strand
CCGGAGTCTCCATCTTGGCCATAGCTTTCCCAAGTGACGACAAAGCCACCATCATTGAGGGGCGCCGCGCTTGGGTCCCTTTGGTGGCTTGTCGTGTAGGTGTTGATCTGGAACTCTACCCCACTTTTCACTCCGCTGCTATCATACCTCTGCCCATAGATGCCATCGAGATCCCCATCTTGGCCATCGCTTTCCCAAGTGACGACAAAGCCCCCACCATTGAGGGGTGCTACGCTTGGGTCCCTTTGGTAGTTTGTTGTGTAGGTGTTGATCTGGAACTCTACCCCACTTTTTACGCCACTGCTAGCATACCTCTGCCCGTAGACGCCATAGGAATTCCCATCTTGGCCATTGCTTTCCCAAGTGACGACAAAGCCCCCATCATTGAGGGGCGCTGCGCTTGGGTCCCTTTGGTAGCTTGTCGTGTAGGTGCTGATCTGGAATTCTACCCCACTTTTCACTCCGCTGCTAGCATACCTCTGCCCGTAGATGCCATCGAGACTCCCATCTTGGCCATAGCTTTCCCAAGTGACGACAAAGCCACCATCATTGAGGGACGCTACGCTTGGATCCCTTTGGTCGCTTGTCGTGTAGGTGTTGACCTGGAACTCTACTCCACTTTTCACTCCACTGCTATCATACTTCTGCCCGTAGACACCCTCGCCATTCCCATCTTGGTCGTCGCTCAGCCAAGTAACGACAAAGCCCCCATCATTGAGGGGTGCTACGCTTGGCCGATCTTGGTCGCTTGTCGTGTAGGTGTTGACTTGGAACTCTGAGCCTACAGCTTGCGCTTCCACTTTGGTCATCATCGTCAGAGCAAGACCTAAGGTTGGGTACTTGTAGAGAACAAGCCCCGTAGCGACTTGGCTGTACCCTAAGAGTCTTCCTAATTCCATAGCTCCTGGTGCTACAGCAAGCATCCCTAATACTACGCCGACCACTTTGGCTGCTTGGGGCTCTAGTCTCCTCAAGTACTCCTCTTTGCTTACCTTCCGGATCGAGGAGAAGATCCACCCCTTATCGACGAGATACTGCACCTTCTCTCCAGAAAACTCCACCCAGGCTCCTCCTATCTCACGAGCAAGTGCTTTTCGTAAACTTCCACGAGTCTCGTATCTCTCAAACCCGTCTTCACTCCTGTGGAGGAAATACGTCTTCGTCTCTTCCACCACCTTAATCACATCAAAGGGGCAAGAGCTCCTCAAGTACTCATGCACTTTCTCTTGCATCGCAAATCGTTTTCCTTGGCAAACAAACGCTCCATCTCGTGTTTCCAGCTCAACTGTTGTGTACGCACAAATCATCATCAGTCTTTCCTCATAGCTTCTATAACTTTTGCGCTAAGCCTACTCCCTTAAGGGGGAAATTTCAAAGAAAAACAGTGCTCTAGTTTTTGAGAGCGAGAGAGACCATTTGGTGGACGCCGTAGGAGATCCCTTCTTGATACTCTTTGATTTCGGTTTCTCCGAGGGAACGGGAGATTTTTTGCGGCTTCTAGGTCGTGCTTAGCAAAAATGTGGCGATCGTTTTCTCTGAGTGGATGTCTATGTGGGCAGCAGCTCGAGCCTACACTCTTAAAAGAAGGCTTAAGGTTGGCAAGACCACCGCTTGGTTGACGCGGCACGTTTTGCTTTCTGTGAAGACGATATTGAAAACATATCCTGCATCTTGAGAGTCTGAAAGTACTTTTCCTCCCATTTCGAGGCACTCAGCATCTCCTTGAATCTCGATCGACTCCCAATACTCCTTTTCCTCTTCAGGGATCACGAAGAGGGGTATTACCTCCCCGTCTTGAGGCTGATAGTCTTCGAGGTCGATCATCAGTACATTGACATTTGATACGGTGACGTCCCCTGTTCCTCCAAATACCGTGTAAGTTCCAACTGTTTGGCCATTGACAACGATGGGGTAGCTTACTGCGTAAACGATCATTTCTCCTGAAATAGTGATTGGCCCCGAAAAGCTCACCAAATTGCTTGCTGAAATTTGCTGCGTTGACTGCATCATTGAAGTCGGCGTTTTTCCACCTGGGGAAGTTGAAGATCCTCCCGATGAAAGAGAAGAGGGAGTAGAACCCACTTGGGTTCCTGTAGGAACACTGCTTGGTGAAGTTTGCTGCGTTGACTGCATTATCGAAGTCGGCGTTTTTCCACTTGGAGAAGTTGAGGATCCTCCCGATGAAGGAGAAGGGGGAGTAAAACCCACTTGGGTTCCTGTAAGAACACTGCTTGGTGTTGATAGGAGTGTCGATGTTGTGTTCGTTGCATTGGACAGAATTAGCTCTATGGGATTTCCATCAGAATCATACCTCTGCCCGTAGACGCCATAACCATCCCCATCTTGGCCATCGCTTCCCCAAGTGACGACAAAGCCTCCATCATTGAGGGGTGCTACGCTTGGGTACCATTGGTAGCTTGTCGTGTAGGTGTTGATCTGGAACTCTACCCCACTTTTCACTCCGCTGCTATCATACCTCTGCCCGTAGACGCCATAGGCACTTCCATCTTGGTCAGAGCCTCCCCAAGTGACGACAAAGCCACCATCATTGAGGGGTGCTACACTTGGGTCCAATTGGCTGCTTGTCGTGTAGGTGTTGACCTGGAACTCTATCCCACTTTTCACTCCGCTGCTAGCATACCTCTGCCCGTAGATGCCAGTGAGATCCCCATCTTGGCCGGAGCTTTCCCAAGTGACTACAAAGCCCCCATCATTGAGGGGTGCTACGCTTGGGGAGCCTTGGTTGTTTGTCGTGTAGGTGTTGATCTGGAACTCAACCCCACTTTTCACTCCGCTGCTATCATACCTCTGCCCGTAGATGCCCAAGGAATCTCCATCTTGGCCATAGCTTCGCCAAGTGACGACAAAGCCTCCATCATTGAGGGGTGCTACGCTTGGGTCCCTTTGGTTACTTGTCGTGTAGGTGTTGATCTGGAACTCTACCCCGCTTTTCACTCCGCTGCTATCATACCTCTGCCCGTAGATGCCATCGCCACTCCCATCTTGGCCAGAGCTTTGCCAAGTGACGACAAAGCTCCCATCATTGAGGGGTGCTGCGCTTGGAGAGTCTTGGTAGCTTGTCGTGTAGGTGTTGACCTGGAACTCTACCCCACTTTTCACTCCGCTGCTATCATACCTCTGCCCGTAGACGCCATTGAGATCTCCATCTTGACCAGAGCTTTGCCAAGTGACGACAAAGCCCCCATCATTGAGGGGTGCCGCACTTGGATTCAATTGCTGGCTTGTCGTGTAGGTGTTGATCTGGAACTCTACCCCACTTTTCACTCCGCTGCTGTCATACCTCTGCCCGTAGATGCCATTGAAATCCCCATCTTGGCCATCGCTATTCCAAGTGACGACAAAGCCACCATCATTGAGGGGTGCTACGCTTGGGTACCTCTGCTCGCTTGTCGTATAGGTGTTGACTTGGAACTCTGAGTCTACAGCTTGCGCTTCTACATTGGTCATCATCGTCAGAGCAAGACCTAAGGTTGGGTACTTGTAGAGAGCAAGTCCCGTAGCGACTTGGCTGTATCCTAAGAGTCTTCCTAATTCCATAGCTCCTGGTGCTACAGCAAGCATC
>JAAKFR010000131.1 GCA_011064985.1 Chlamydiota bacterium | reverse complement strand
TTCCTTTGAAGGCAAAGGTATGCCTCTTTCGTTTTGCTGTCATAAGTTCACCTCTATGTTTGGTGGTTCATAAAGGTAGAAGCTTTACTTATTTCGTGTCCAGAAAAGCCCGACCACTATAGTGGTTGACTTTGAATTCTTGGAGAGTAAAATATTCTCCTTTAAAGGAGACAAGGTTGGAGCAGTGGCTTAGATTGAGTCTCTTGAGATTTGGGAGCTTGAAGACTGGATTTCTAAGAGCAGGGCACCCTTCGAGATGGAGTTCTTCTAGGTGAGGGGAGAGCGTCTCAATTTGTGACAGGGTTGTAGCGTTAAATAGAAAGCCTGTATCAGAGACCAAAGCTCCATAACTCAGGTCGAGTGCACGTAAACCAGGATGGAGAAGCTTTCCTAGAATAGCAGGAGTCAAATTCTTGGTATTTCGCAAGGTGATAGAAGTCGGCTTCTGTTTTTTTGCCTCATAGAGAAATTGGAGGGCTTTGAGGAGGAGCTTCTCCCTTTCGGGGTCTTCTATAGAACTAAAATCAGCCTCTAAGGAATATTTTTCTGAGTTTTTGGTGATAGAGACCTGGTTCCAGAGTTTCTGTGTTTCTAGAAGGCAAAGCTCTTGGAGAGCTTCTTGCAACGAATAGGTTCTTCTCTTTTGGATCTCTTCAAAGGTGGGGATTGTCTTGTAGTTGAGCTGCATAGCTTTTTGTGAGGTCATCGATTGGTCTGTGCGGGTAGCAGTGGCGGCTTCAAGTCTTTTTTCAAAGGACTTGCTAAAAGTTTTTTCGTACTGCCTTTCTACAAGGGGCCCCACCCGATTTTTCTCAGTATTTTGCAAGCTTATCAATTCTCTTAGTAAAAGAGTGGGTTGCTCGAGTACTTTGTTTCTCAATACATCTTGTAGATGGTAGAATTGCATACACAAGGTAGAGATCGCTCCTTTAGCAAGGAGGAGGGTAGGGGTAAACCGTTTGTCCTTGTCTTGCTCGTAGAAGGTTTGCAACTCTTTGGGATCTGGAAAAAGAGAGAGGTAGGCCTCTTCTTGTTTTTGGAGCTCTTCTAGCCAATTGGTGAGGATCAGATCGGGTTCCAATTGGCAGAACTTTTGAAGTACGCTTTTATCGAGGGATTGATCTCGGGTAAACAGCGTGGAGCAAAAGGTGACTTTCCGTTCTCCAACACGAGGTTTGAGTACGGGCTCCATAAAGGAGATATCGTTGTGTATGCAGTAGACTTTTCTCTGTCGTACAAGATAGTTGGAGAGTCTTCCATCTCCAGGTTTTGTGAGGATTTCGCAGAGGCGTAGCCAGGTGAGATGCTTCTTATCGAGAGCTTCTTTTGGATTGATCTCTTTTCCTGAGATTGTCTCTGAGATCACAACAGGATAGACGAGCTTTTTGTCTGGGATCTCAATACGAGCAAGTGTAGTGGCGGGCGTTGCTTTTCCCATAATCCGATGAGTCAGGGAATGGATGGCATACTCCATAAGGGGTTGGTAGGGGAGTTCTTTAAAGTGGAGATCTCCATGTGCACTCACATTATGGAGGCTATTTTGGTATCCCTTCTGGATATGTCCTTTGGAGCCGATCAGATCTTTTACTGCATCGGGTTTTAAGTAGAGCTCTTTGTCCAATAGAGGGCATCGGATCTTGATTTCTGAGCTTGGATCTTCTGTGGTGATTAGGCTAAGACGGCTTCTGAGCTCTTGGTCTTCTGTTTTTCTAGACTGTCTGTATCCCGCTCGGTTGGGGATTTCCCTAAGCACTTTCTGTATTTCTTGTGGTGCTTGGTAGAGAGCTTGCAGCTCCACATGGTCAGGGGAGCTTAGCATTTGGTAGTATTCTTGATGTATCTCAATCGAGGCATGTTGCAAGAATCTTGCAGTAGACCTCACTTTCTCCTCTGTAGGTTGCTGCATGGCCATTTTGAGAAGGTCGATCTCTTTTTCTTCTAAATTGGCCTGATAGAGGGGAAGAAGAACCAGCTGATGGGTCTTGTGTAATGCCTCCTTCTCCTGCTCTTTTAGGACAGGTAGTTGCAAGGAGGGAATAAGAGAGGCTTCTTCTTGGATCCCTTCAGATTCGGCATGAAGCCGTATCCGTAGATGGTACAAATCTGAGACGCTCTCTTCGAGGAGTCTTTTGCTTAAGTCTGTAAAAAAAGGGAGCTGCTTGATTAGATCAAGGGTATTGCATTCCTCAAGCCCAAGCAAAAGCCCCAAGTCACCCAAGAAGTGGAAAAGAGGCTCCACAAAGTCCTGTTTGATTGCGCACACTTCTCCTTGCAGAATCTGGAGCTTCTCAAAATCGACTCTACGCATCTCCAGAAGCTTTTGGGCATATTTTGTGAGATCTATCTTGGGGGTCTCAAATGTGTGATTTCCATGCAAAGAGACCGAGCGGAGCTTGGCCTTGTAGGCTTTGAGGTCATCTTCGTTTGGCTCTTCAGGCAACGCAAGAAGCCCCTCAGCTCTTCCAATCAAAGAGTCGTGGAAGGCGGGGTTGGCCTGGTGGTCGATCTCTAGGCCAAACTTCTGCCCAAAGTTGAAAAGCTCTTGGTGTTTGGGATCTGTCTCTCCAAGAGAGAGGATTTGCAAATCAAAGATTTGCGCCAGCTTTTGGAAATACCGCCTGCCTTCTTCTTTCTCAATTAAGATGAAGTACTCCAGATCAGAGTAGGGACACACTTCTTCTCGTGCAAGAGATCCCATAGCTCGGATGTCATACTGGCATAGAGGCTCTCCGAGCATGAAGATCGCATCGTCTAAAAGCTCATGGAAAAACTCCTGCATCTTCGCAGCTCTTTTCTGTTGCAAAACACGAACTTCTCCCTGCTCTTGAAAACAAGAGCGTACCTCTTCCAACCTCTTATGATACCCTTGTGTAAGAAACTTCTGGCTCTTCAGAGGAATTACGAGTTTTTCTCCTCTCTCAATTACCTCAAGAAAAGAGCTGAATTGCACCTTATTTTTTTCATTGAGGTCTCGATAGACCAGCCGAGCTTTCTCATAGAATTTCTGGATATCCAAGGAGCTTTGAGAAAACTTCTGATGCCAGATGGAAATAGCTTCTAAGAGTTGTTGAAAACGTCCTACTTCTCCTTTTCCAGCTGCTTGTTGTAGTTGGACCTCAAATCCTTCTAAGGCTTTGTGCAAAAAAGGTCTAGAGAGACTCTTATGAAGAGAAAGATCTCCTCCTAAAGCAAGAGATATGGACAAACAACGTGTAGCTCTCACCAAATTTTCTAAATCAGGGACTTTCTCTAAGAAAAGTTCTCCATAGAGCTCCAGCATCCGCTGTTGCTCCTTCTTTAATCCCGGAAACCTGGAGATCTCTTTGCAAGCCTTTTCAAGAAGTTTTTCCTGATTTTCTTTGCTCAAGTGGGGAAACAAAGCTTCAAGTAGTTCACAAATCTCGGCAAAAACCTTAGCATCTTCGGGTTGTTGTAGAAAAAATGCCTCAACTCGATCAAACGCTTTTTCGTATTCCTCCTGATCCAAGTACTTCTGAATAGGAGAGGCGTGTACAGCAAGAGACATCGGTCACCTCGTATGAAAAATAATATGAAAAATCTTGCTAGCAAGATATCCCATTCGCATGAAAATTTCCCTTCTTTTTTTGCCAAGGGTTAGTTGG
>JAAKFR010000130.1 GCA_011064985.1 Chlamydiota bacterium | reverse complement strand
GTCTCCCACGTCTTTTCGAGACAAGTCCCTTCTCGCCTTGTTGTCCGTAGATTTTCCATAACCTCTTTGTTTGACGGTAACTTAAGTCTAGTAAACGAGAGACCTCACGCAGGGAGATTTCATAACTCTGCTTAAAAGATTCTTTTTTTAGTCAGAAATCCCTCAGAAATTGTGAGATGACAGAATATTTTTGTCATGGTACCTTCAAAATCTGCAAAGATAGCTCAGCCCTGCTGACATAAATCAAGAGTGTCTGAATGAAAAAAGCGATTTTGCTACCAGATCAATCCCAAAATTTTTGGCAAATAGCCAGTATTCAAGGTCTCTTTAGTCTTCCCAAATCTTCTCTGCGTCTTTGCGCTCTCTTGCTCCAATTGATTTCTAAGTTTTGTCAATCGAATAATCGGGATAGCTAAGATCCCTTCGCGGTTAGGAATCCTCCAAAAACTAATGCCTTAAAGGCGTAAGATTGCGCCTAAAAATTCCAATCCAAAAAAAGACCCCCTTAACCGAGGTTAAGAGGGTTGTTACTCCAAGGAAAAGAGGAGGGGGAGTCTTATCGCTTGGAGAACTGGAAGCTCTTACGAGCTTTTTTATGGCCGTATTTCTTACGCTCTTTCTTACGAGGGTCACGAGTGAGGTACCCTTCGGCTTTGAAGTTGTGTTTGAGGGTTTCGTTCTCTTTCAAAAGAGCACGGGCAACGCCAAGACGAGTGGCGATCACTTGCCCTTCGATGCCTCCTCCTTTGGTACGAATGATCATGTCATACTTACCATCAGCCTCAATCATAGAAAGAGGGGAGAGAATGATTTTTCTTTGGATTTCACTTGGAAAGTAGGTAGCGAAATCGCATCCGTTCACATCGATTTTCCCACTACCAGGACGGAGTCTAACACTTGAAACGGCTCGCTTACGGCGACCAGTTGCTACAATTTCTTCGATTTTTTTGGTCATGCGTTACCTTTACAATTCGACTTTAATGGGTTTTTGCGCTTGGAAGGGGTGGTCTTCTCCCTTAAAAATGCGGAGTTTGCGCAGTTGTTGTTTTCCTAAACGCGATTTGGGCATCATCCCTTTGATGGCGTGCATGAGGATGTAATCAGGTTTACGGGCGTGCATTGTCGCGTATGGAATCTCGCGAAGTCCTCCGATGTGTCCAGTATAGTAGCGGTAAATCTTTTGAGCTCCTTTAGAGCCGGTTACTTTGATCTTATCGGCATTTACGATAATTACGCCGTCCCCATTGTCAATATAGGGAGTGAAATCGGGCTTGTGCTTCCCACGGAGGATTTTGGTTACTTCGGCACAAAAACGGCCAAGGGTTTTTCCACTAGCATCGAGAAGAAACCACTGTTTTTTGACATCTTCTTTTCGGACTAGAGTTGTTTTTGTTTCTTTTTTCGGTTGCATCATCTACCTCGTATAATGAGAGACAGATCATAAGCGAAGGAGGTTTTTTTGGGAAGTGTTTTCATGCCGCCTTTTGCTTCAAAATATAAATAGCAAATAAGATCGCAATCAGGAGGAGAGCGGTAACTCCGTGTAAAATTTTATAGGGAATCCCTCGCCCTACGATCGGCTTCCTGGACACTTTGACGATTTGGAACCCACAGATCACATCACACACAATAAAGAAGAAGGCGAGAGTGAGCTTCATGTGGAGCCAAGGGGCCTTCCAGTCGATCTCCCTGACAAAGAGGAGAATCACCCCAAAAGTTACTGCCAGTATCATCGAAGGGAGGTCGACAAAAAAATAGATCCGTTTGAGGATCCTCCCCAGCCGCATTTGCACCTCAGGGGTCTCCTTCCCCTGGTAGCCGAGCATCCTAGTAAGAGAGAGAAGGCTCCCTACCCAGGTAAAGACAAACAACACATGTAAAAGTTTGAGATACGCCATAGTTCCAAAAAATACCCCTCTGTCATAAGATATACTCCCTTCAACCCATGTTCCAGAAAAATGAGGTGACGATTTCAATGGATTCTCGATAAGAAACAACTTACGAAAGCCGAAGAAAGCGGCCCTCATTATTCTGGAACGTGGGTTTTAAGCCCAGGAAATTTTATGGAACCCAAGACTTTTTACATCCGCACCTATGGATGTCAGATGAATGAACTCGATACAGAAGTGATGGCGGGGATTTTGGCTAAGCGTGGCCTTGCCCAAACAGAGGAGGAGAATAAGGCTGATCTCCTGATCTTCAACACCTGCTCGATCCGCGATTTGGCAGAAAGGAAAGTGATGGGGAAGCTAGGACAACTGGGACGGCAAACAAAGAGAAAGAGAATCATCGGCGTGACCGGTTGCATGGCCAACGCCAAAAAGGAGAGTCTCTTCCAAAAGCTCCCTCACGTCGATTTTGTCCTCGGCACGAACAACATCCACGACCTCGACACTGTATTAGACGAAGTCCTCCATACAGGGGAGCAGAGGGTGCGGACCGATGAAGACTTCTATGAAGAGCTCGACTATGTGGCGGCTAAAAGGCAAGATCCCTACAAAGCCTATGTCTCGATCATCAGGGGGTGTGATAAGTACTGTACCTACTGCGTTGTCCCCTACACGCGAGGCAAAGAGGTCTCCCGCGTCCAAAAGAGCATCCTGGAAGAGGTCAAAGACCTGGTCCAAAAAGGGTATAGGGAGATCACCCTCCTAGGACAAAACGTGAATAGCTACGGGAAAGACCAACCGCAGTGGGGTGCCCTCTTTCACGATCTTCTCTACGAGCTCGACAAGATCGAGGGGCTTACCCGCGTCCGTTTTTTGACAAGCCACCCTGTCGACATCACAAGAAACCTGATGGAGGCAATCCGCGATCTCCCTAGCCTCTGCGAACATGTCCATTTCCCCCTCCAGGCGGGTTCCTCCCGCGTTTTGCGAAAGATGCACCGGATCTACACCAAAGAGGAGTACTTCGAAAAAATCGCTCTTCTTCGGGAGATTGTTCCAAACGTGGCTCTTGGCACCGATATGATCGTCGGATTCCCCACCGAAACGGAAGAGGAGTTTTGCGAGACCTATGAGGCGATGTGTGAGATTCGCTACGACAACGCCTTCCTCTATACCTACAGCCCCCGAAAAGGGACTCCCGCCAAAAGGTGGGCCGACGATGTCCCCGAAGAGGTCAAAAACGACCGACACCAGCGCCTCCTTGCCCTCCACACCCAAATCAGCGTCGAAAAGATGCAGGAGAAAATCGGAGAGAAGGTTGAAGTCCTCGTCGAAAGGCGAAACAAAGATGCTCGCTACCTCAAAGGACTCACTCGTTGCTGGCGCAATGTGATCTTTGTAGGGGACGACTCCCTCATTGGCACCATCCAAACCGTCAAGCTCCACGGCCACAGCCACCACACCTTCCTCGGTAACCTTTTATAAGTTTTCAGCCCTGTATAGACTTTTGGCTGCTTTCCGCCCCACTTGGACAATCGCATCCTCGCCGTATGCAGATATACTGTCATCGCTCGCGATTATCCAATTGGAACGAAAATCCCCAAAAGCTCTCCGTAAGCCATTGCAAGACCCAGGGCGTTCTGGTCATAAAGATTTGATAGCCTCAGAATGCCTTTTCAGGCTATTTGGCAATTGAATGCTTGTAAAAATAAAAAACCTGAAAATCGCAAGCCACTGACGTTCAATAGAAA
>JAAKFR010000013.1 GCA_011064985.1 Chlamydiota bacterium | reverse complement strand
AAGCCCCGTAGCGACTTGGCTGTATCCTAAGAGTCTTCCTAATTCCATAGCTCCTGGTGCTACAGCAAGCATCCCTAGTACTACGCCGGCCACTTTGGCTGCTTGAGGCTCTAGTCTCCTCAAATACTCCTCTTTACTCACCTTCTGGATAGAGGAGAAGATCCACCCCTTGTCGACAAGGTACTGCACTTTCTTCCCTAAGAGCTCCACCCAGGCTCCTCCTATCTCACGAGCAAGCGCTTTTCGTAAACTTCCACGAGTCTCGTATCTCTCAAACCCATTCTCGCTTCTGCGGAGGAAATACGACTTCGTCTCTTCCACCACCTTGATTGCATCAAAAAGACAAGAGCTCTTCAGGTGCTCATGCACTTTCTCTTGCGTCGTAAATCGTTTTCCTTGGCAAACGAAGGTTCCGTTTCGTGTTTCCAGCTCAATTGTTGTGTGGGTACAAATCATCATCGGTCTTTCCTCATGGTTCCTATAATTTTTGCGCTAACCCAAGTTCAGTGGAACTCCGAGCCCAGGAAATTTACATATAGCTTTTATTTCCAATGAACTGAGGGATTTTTAACATGCTGATAGTAAAAAAGATACGATTTCGAGTACAACCAGGGCCTGTTTTCTCCAGCTCTCATTGTAAATAATTTAGTTTAACTCAAGACGTAGTGGAGAATTTGCAAACTCCACGATGAGAAATCACTGAATTTGGGCTAACTGGCGTCAAAGAGAGTTAAACGAACCACTTTTTCAAACCGCGGGTCATCTCCAACATGGTTTTGGATTGTAACACGCCACGACCCTTTTGGAGTTAAGTTAGACAAAACATTATCCTGTTCATCAACCCCAAACTCCGAAATAACACGAGACGGAAGCAAATTTGGTTTACAATGGTTATTCCGATATTCCGCAATCGCTTTAAGCTTATCTGAAGTAGAGGCCCCTTCTACAAGGATATCACTATCGGATAGCATACCTATTTGCTTCTTTTCCCCATTACTATAAGCATATACCTTTGCACAAAAAGAGCCCGTTTGTCCACTTTCTCTTTCAAAACAAATCTTCCGATTCGGCGCTGACCCAGCACCGTACGTATACACATAAGTACCTATTTTTGACATACTTGTAACCCTCGTTTTTTCCGTCACCCGTATTCTAACCTGGAGAAACATTTTCCTGCAACAAAAAAAATCCTTTACATAAATTGTGCCTTGTACTACAATACTTTACATGTCTATACCCGCTTACAACCAAGCCCTGTCAGACGTGCAGTATACAGTTACTGGTAGTTTATTCAAACCTGACCCTATCTACTTATTGGAAAATTTATACGAATTGAGAGAGCTAGACTCCTTGACCTCCCAAGAAAAAGAAAGTATTTTAGAACCTACAATCAAAATACTCACTTCACTTGTCCCAGAAGAGAATTTTTTAGCAAATAAGACCTCTCAAAGCAAGTATTTAATTGAACTGGTTGAGGCTCTTCTTCAGAGAAATCATTTGGTGTATTACAAATCCGCCTACAAAGACTTACTCGCTTTTCAAGCCGTTGTCAACATTCTTCACCATGAAATGCTTTCTAGCAAAATCGGCAACACAGTTGAGCGCACCCTTTTTCCCCTCGCTTCGTGGGGAAATGTACCTGGACCAACTACTTATTGTCCCACAAAACCTCTACCCAAGAAAATATTTTTCGATTTATCTGACAAACCTGTGACGATCGTAAAGCTCCCTGCTAATTTAAAAAATGGAGGAATCGTTGCTTGGTCTTCAATCGGTCATGAAATAGGTGGTCATAGCTTTCTCCGCTCAATTCCTGGCTTACTGGACGAATTAAAAGAAAAAATAGCGACTTCCATAAACAATTTACCTGAAAAAACTTTTAAAAACCCCTCTGAAAAACAAAAAATGGTTGAGTATTGGAAGGCTTGTACTGAAGAACTTGCTTCCGACGTATTAGGCATTCTCAATTTAGGACCAGCTTTTGCCGTTGGTCTTGCTGTTTATTTGAAAGGTCAAAACGAAGACTCCCTAATGAACATAAAAGGAATCTTACACTCAAACGATCTTCCTTCGGCCCGAACTATTAGGCTTGATTCAGACCACTCATCCAAATTTAATCTATACATAACCGATCTAAATAGGGACATTCGATTGCCGAATTCTGGGTATTTTGGTAAGTGCAAAATCGAACAACAAGAATCTATCCTAAAATTTGAAAAACTGTTTATACCCGCCGGCAAACACCCTGTGGATATCCTGAGAATATTTGCCGTCTCTGAAGTGATCAAAATTTTGGAAATCGGCGGTGCGAATACGACATATATTGATCTATTGGAACAGTTAATTAAAAATGAGTTGGAAAATTTAGAAGATGGGCAACTCAAGTTTAAAAAAATTTTTAAACTCAACTCACAACTAACCTCTGAAATATTTACCTTCCCCATAGATTCAGCAAAAAAGATCGCAGCTTGCGCAGCAAAATCTGTAGCTACTTCTTCTCTCAACTCTCTCGGAGGGGATACACTCCAAAATTTGATTTCCTGGAATGTAGTAGACGAAAATATCGTAAAGAACATTCGCGCACAATTCTCCAAAACACTTGTCGGGCTTTCAACTCCACAACTTGCTACTCATGAACAACTTGTAGGACGTCATATTTTAGCCGCTTCAATCTTACAATCTATAGACGGAAAATCAAGAATTGAAGGGATTTTTCACCAAATGAAACATTGGCTCCGAGATGAAGCAAAGAAGACTATTCCTCAAGACAATCTTTTTGATTCATCTGATTCAGAAACTGATTCAGAAACTTCTACAGAAACCCTTGATGAAAAAATGTTCGAGAAAATCCTTCCTGGCCCTGACCAGAATAGCAAAGGGAGTTCTAGTGATGATGATTGAGAAATCATACTCACGAGAGGGTATAGCCTAAACAACTTTCTGTTTGATTGCAGCTGTTTTAATCTCTTAGGGTAAATTTGCTGCGGGGAACCTTCATTCCCTACAGGATTGTGATCTAAACAATTCTGAGGTATAATCAGGTCATAAAAAAGGAAGGTCAGGGTATGATCGGGTTTTTAAAGAAAATTTTTGGAACTTCGCAAGAGCGGGGACTCAAGGGGTTCCGGAAAATCGTGGACGATGTGAACACATGGGAGGAGCAGTACCTATCCCTCTCGGATGAGGAGCTTCGCCAAAAAACAGAAGAGTTCAAAAAGCGTAACTCGGAAGGGGAATCCCTAGATTCTCTCCTACCGGAAGCCTATGCAGCTGTCAAGAATGCCTGCCGAAGACTTTACGGGACGGAAATCCATGTCTCTGGATACGACCAGAAATGGGATATGATCCCCTACGATGTCCAGGTTCTCGGAGCAATCGCCCTTCACAAAGGGTACATTTCCGAGATGCAGACCGGGGAAGGGAAGACTCTCACGGCAACAATGCCGCTCTACCTCAATGCTCTTACCGGAAAGCCTGTCCAGCTTGTGACCGTGAATGACTACCTTTGTAGGAGAGACTGTGAATGGGCAGGTACTGTCTTACGTTGGCTCGGCTTGAAAACGGGTGTTTTGACCAATGACACACCCCAACATCTACGTAAAGAGGCTTACGAATCTGATGTGATCTACGGAACAGCCTCCGAGTTTGGGTTCGATTACTTGCGAGACAATTCTATGGTCTCCACAAGAGAAGAGCAGGTCCAAAGGGGATATTGCTTTGCGATTATCGATGAGATCGATTCGATCCTGATCGACGAGGCCCGCACACCTCTGATCATCTCTGGCCCTACCCCTAAGAGCTTCCAGATGTACGGGGAGTTGAAAAACGGGGTCTATGACCTTGTCAAATTCCAACGCGATTTGTGTAACCGGTTTGCCACCGAGGCGAAAAAGATCCTCGACCCTTATCTCAACCTCGATACTCTTCCAAACAACAAGAAAGAGCTCGAGAAGATCCGAGAAGGGTGCAGGCGCCTTTGGCTTGTGAGCAAGGGGCTCCCCCACAGCAAGATTTTACGGCGTGCCCGTGAGAACCCCGATCTGCGCACCGAGATCGACAAGTGGGATCTCTACTTCCACTCAGACCAAAATAAGCAAGAGAAACTCACCACTCTTGAAGAGCTCTTTATGACGGTCGACGAGAAGGGGAGCGAATTCGAGCTGACCGATAAAGGGATCCAAAAATGGGGAGAGACTTCTATTGGATCTACTTCGGATTTTGTTATGTTAGACCTCGGGGGAGAGTATGCCCATATCGATTCAGATCCCTCTCTTACTTCTGACCAGAAAATGGAGAAAAAACTCGCTCTTGGAGAAGAAGATGCAAAGAGAAAAGAACGTTCTCATAATATCCGCCAGCTGCTTAGAGCGCATCTTTTGATGGAAAAAGATGTTGATTACATCATCCAAGAGGAAAAAATTGTCATCATCGACGAACACACAGGGAGACCCCAACCGGGTCGAAGATTCTCTGATGGCCTCCACCAAGCGATTGAAGCTAAAGAGAGTGTTGAAATCCAAAAAGAGACCCAGACCTATGCTTCGATTACTCTCCAAAACTACTTCCGCATGTACGACAAGCTAGCTGGTATGACGGGAACGGCGATTACTGAAGCTGGGGAATTCAAGGAGATCTACAAACTCGATGTCCTTCAAATCCCGACCTATAAACAGTGTAATCGAGAGGATTTCCACGATGAGATCTACATGACCGAACGAGAAAAATACAGTGCCATACTCAAAGAGATCCGAGAGGCCCATGAAAAAGGACGCCCGATTCTAATCGGTACTGAATCGGTCGATGTCTCGGAAAAACTCTCGCGGATTTTACGTTCGAACAAGATCGAACACACCGTCCTCAATGCCAAACACCATGAGCAGGAAGCCGAAATTATCTCTCAAGCAGGGCGAAAAGGCGCTGTAACCGTTTCGACCAATATGGCAGGGCGGGGAACCGACATCAAACTCAAAGAAGAGGTCACTACTCTCGGAGGACTCCATGTAATCGGAACAACAAGGCACCAGTCACGTCGGATTGACAGGCAGTTGCGAGGCCGTTCTGCACGGTTGGGAGATCCCGGTTCCTCCAAATTTTTCATCTCATTTGAAGATGAATTGATGCGCCTTTTTGCTTCGCCTAGACTCAATGCGATGATCCAGAAATTTCGCCCACCCGAAGGGGAAGCGATCTCAGCAAGTATCTTAAACAAATCGATCGAAACGGCCCAAAAACGTGTTGAGGGACGAAATTATACCATCCGAAAGCATACCCTTGAATACGACGATGTGATGAACAAGCAACGACAAGAGATCTACAGCTTCCGTAATGAGATTATCCAATCTGAGAATCTCTTGCCCTTGGCCCAGGATCTTCTATCTGAAGTATGCCATCTCCTCGCGCAAGAGTTTTTCCAATCAAAATCCGTAGAAGAGAGTTGGAATCCTGAAGGGTTCCGACAATCTCTTATGGCCCACTTCCCCGTAACCTTTGAAGAAAGGTTCTTCGACGATGACCTCCTCTCTGCAGAAGAGCTCGCAAATAGAGCCGCTGAAAAGATCACAGCAGCTTTTCTCCATAAATACGAGACTGAAGTTGGACGAGCCAAAGAAGGGAATCCACAAATCGATACCGACAAAGTTGGGCAGGTCGCGATCCGCTCTGTGATGACTCACAAGGTCGATGAGCTTTGGCAAGATCACCTCCTCACGATGGACCATCTCCGTTCAGAGGTAAGTCTCCGTACAGTAGCCCAAAAAGATCCTCTCGTAGAATTCAAACACGAAGCTTTCAGCCTGTTTCATGACCTCTCCCGTAATCTGCACATTGAAACGGGACGCAACCTCTTCCGCATGGAAATTAGAGCCTTCCATCCTGGACTTTTTGAGCAGATGCTCAACCAAATTACCCTTGAGACAAATCGGATGATCTTTGATGAGATGCCAGAAAGCCCTTCCAATGAGGCCCCTTCTCAGGTCGACAAAAAACCAATCGCTCCCCCCATAATTGCCGATCCAAAAGTGGGGAGAAATGATCTTTGCCCGTGCAATAGCGGGAAAAAATACAAGAAATGTTGTGGCCTTGCTGAAGAGCTTGCATGAACCTTAATTCTTTATTTTAAACCACTTGCGCCAATTCAATATTTACCCTCTTAATAATAGGGAATTTTTTTCTTCATGAATGCTTGAAAAAATTTACTCTTTACTGTAAACGTTTTGTTAATGCACATGAAGTGCATCCTCATCACGAACTTTACCTAAGGAGTCAAAGATGAAAAAAGCACTCTTAATGATGACCCTAATGGGGCTAGTTATTCCAATGTTTGCAAATGGAGCACAGTTTCTTGAAGAGCCAATTCAAGAAAAGAAGTTTTACGACTATTGTAGCATTGGCGAAGAAATGATGCCTGCTAAAAAGTACCACGACTATTGTAGCATTGGCGAAGAAATGATGCCTGCTAAAAAGTACCACGACTACTGCAGCATTGGCGAAGAAATGATGCCTGCTAAAAAATTCTACGACTACTGCGGTCTTGGCGAAGAAATGATGCCTACTAAAAAATACTACGCCTACTGCGGTCTTGGCGAAGAATTGAAGCCTGCTAAAAAATACTACGCTTACTGCAGTTATACAGATGGACTGATGCAAGTTCGGAAGTTCTACTGCCATCCAGAGCAAATAGAGATTTCCGATTCAACGATTCATGTACTTCTAGAAGAAGGAGTTTATGAGATCGATTCTCTTGCAGTCGATCAAGGAGGGATCTATTTTACCGAGAATATGGTCCGCTCCATTAACTGCTGTAGAACAACACCAACCTCATACACGAAAAGTCTTTGCTAAAGAATGACATCAAAAAGGGTGGTGGAGCTTATCTAAAAGCTCTCCACCCTAAATAGAGAAGAGGAACTGCGCCAATTAGGTAGAAATAGGCAAAGCTCTGGTTCCATTGGAGAGTCAAGACACCCTCATGAGAAAATAAAAGAAGAGCCAGAGCAAAGAGCAAGAAAACGGCTCCCGGTAACAGAAGAAGAAGAGCGATCATCTCCTTTCTAGTTGTCAAAGATGAATCTTCCTCAGAAGCAATCTCTTCTTCTTCCACCTCTTCAGAAATAGCTACCGCCTCTTGGCCAAAGATCTTCCCAAAGGGAGGGAGAGGAGAGGCAGGATCATGTGTGGGGGCTGTTTGAAAGGGGCTAGCAAAATCATCAAAGGGCGATTCTTCCCTCTCTTTTCCCTGAGAAAGATCAACACCACAATAAGGACACTGGGCCAAATGGTAGGAAACATCACCATCACAGTTCCAACAGAGCCTCTTTTCGTTTTTCTTTCCCATCTCTCCTATCTGCCCTTTTCTTAAGTTTTACAAAATCAATTTCACCACAGAGGAAAGAAATCCTTCTCTCTGTGCTCTCTGTGGTGGAAAATAAAATTCAAACACGTTTGAGTTAATTCTCTGTAGCCAGCTATATTTTTTGTTTAGGAAGCAACTTGCATTTTATCTGTATTCTAAACAGCGCCTCCATCAACCTCAAGTACAAACTACTTTTTGTTATTGAGAACTTCAGACCGTGAAAAAACTCGCAAGCTGAGTTCTAAGGATTCCACCTACTTTGTGCCTGAGGATGGGAACTTGGGTTAAGTCTTTAAATAGAACCACCTAGTTCAACTGAGTAAGGTTATCGATATCAGCTCCACTTTTAATTGCACCCTTTCAACAGTCCCAGCTTTTCAAAGGGTGGGGGTTTGAGGTATACTGGGGGGAAAATGGAAGGAGTTTAGAGTGGAAAAAGAGTTCTATGATTGTCTGGTTTTGGGAAGTGGGCCTGGAGGGTATGTCGCAGCGATTCGGGCGGCACAAAGAGGGCTGAAAACCGCATTGATCGAAGTGAGGGAACTTGGCGGAACCTGCCTAAACAGGGGATGTATCCCTTCAAAGGCCTTGATATCGAATGCCGATGTACTGAGAAAGGTTCGTGAGGCGCAGAAATTTGGGATCTCTGTTGGAGATATCTCATTTGACTATAAGGCGATGAAAAACCGGAAAGATGAGGTGGTCGGAAAAATCCGAAAAGGACTGACGAGTCTTATCGCGAGCAACAAAATCCGAGTTTACGAAGGATACGGGAAGTTCCTCTCCCCACATGAAATCAAAGTAACAGGAGGAAAAGAGGAAGCTGTCTTAGAGGGGAAAACGATCATCCTCGCTACCGGTTCGGAGCCTCGCGCCCTTCCGAATATGCCCTTTGACTACGAGAGGATCCACGACTCGACCTCCCTTCTAAATATTACCGAGCTCCCCAAAAAAATCCTCATCATCGGAGGGGGGATAATCGGGTGTGAGTTTGCCTGTTTGCACCACGCCTTTGGAGTGGAGGTTACGATTTTAGAGCTTCTCCCCACTATACTCCCGACAGAGGGGAAACACGTAGCTGAAGCCCTTAGCTCCTCGTTTAAAAAGCGGGGGATTCAAATTGAGACCGAATGTCTCATCGAGAACATTCAGAGAACTGATGGGGGAGTCGTGGCCAACCTCCAAGACGGGAGAAAAATCGAGGCTGATAGGGCCCTTGTCTCTGTTGGAAGAAAATTCAACACCGATACGATAGGAATTGAAAAAACAGGAGTTGCTCTCAATCCCAATGGAACTGTCCCCACAAACCAATATCTCCAAACTACTGTCCCCCACATTTTCGCGATAGGAGACATCACGGGGAAATGGCTTCTCGCTCATGTCGCTTCCCACCAGGGAATGATTGCGGCAGATAATGCGGCAGGAAAAAGAGAGGAGATCCACTACAACGCTGTCCCTTCTGTCATCTTCACAGATCCTGAGATCGGAACCATCGGCTATACCCTCGAGGAGGCGATCCAGGAGGGGTGGGAGGTGACTCTTGGGAAGTTCCCCTTCCAGGCTCTTGGAAAAGCCCAAGCAACGATGGAAACAGAAGGGTTTGCCCAAATCGTCACTGAAAAAACGACCGGCCAAATCCTCGGTGCACAAGTGATGGGGTACGGGGCAGCTACCCTCATTGCCGAAATGGCTGTGGCAATCAGCAATGAACTGACAGTCTATTCGATCAGCGAAACGATCCACGCCCACCCAACCATCGCTGAAGCGTGGATGGAGGCAGCCTTTATCGCCACCGACATGCCGATCCACATGCCCCCAGAAGGAAAGTCATGAAACGTTCCCCCTTCGACAGCCGTCCAAAAATCGCCCCTCGGAAGCTCAATGTCCTCCCTGAAAATCCAGATAAAAATTCCTCTGACAGGGCAGTCGGCCCTGGTCGTTTTCCCAAGTGGCTCCACCGCCCGATGCCCAAAGGAAACGCTCTTTGGGAAACCCAAAAGATCGTTTCAGGAAACCGCCTTCCCACCGTTTGTGAGGAGGCAAAATGCCCCAATCTTTTCGAATGTTGGTCCCGAAAAACAGCCACTTTTCTCGCGATGGGCAAAGAGTGCACCCGTAACTGTGGCTTTTGTGATATCGACTTCTCTCGAGCCCCAAAACCTCTCGAAGTCGATGAGCCCTCCCGCCTTGCTGAATCGGCTAAAGAGCTTGGCCTCAAACATGTCGTAATCACAATGGTCGCACGAGATGATCTGCCTGATGGGGGAGCGACCCATCTTGCGAAAATCCTAAAAGAGGTGCGAAAACTCAACCCCGAAGTGACTTTAGAAGTTCTCACTTCTGATTTCTCGGGTGATCGCACCTCTCTTAAGACTGTGCTAGAAGCAAAACCTGAGATCTTCAACCACAATATCGAAACGGTACGAAACTTAAGCTCCCGAGTACGCCACAAGGCTACTTATGAAAGAACCCTCTCTATCCTCAAACAGGCCTCAGAACACACCCCTCATATCCTCACAAAATCGGGGTTTATGGTCGGCTTAGGAGAAACTGATGAGGAAGTGGAAGCTACCCTCCAAGATCTCCAAAAAGCAGGTTGCCAGATTGTCACCATTGGCCAGTACCTCCAACCAAACAGAAACAAACTCCGAGT
The DNA here is from genome assembly GCA_011064985.1 of Chlamydiota bacterium. Lineage (GTDB taxonomy): Bacteria > Chlamydiota > Chlamydiia > Chlamydiales > JAAKFR01 > JAAKFR01. The sequence goes on along the minus strand of JAAKFR010000013.1, from coordinate 17,596 downwards.
CAAAAGCTTCGTAACTCCTGAGCTGTTCGAAGCCTATGCTGCGTATGGAAAATCGATCGGACTGAAAGAGGTATATGCAGGCCCTTTTGTCCGTTCAAGTTATAACGCTGCTGCAATCTTTACCCAAATCCAAGCATAAGATGATGTCTCAACCAGATGATTTTTCCGATGAGCCGAATGGCTACTCTTTTACAGATGATGCAATGGAAGGAGATCTCTTCTCTTTAACAGATGAGCTCGATCATCAAATCCTGATGCACCGGGATGCCCACTTCGGAGGAGACTTCCAGGTGATGATCCGCTACTACGAAGAAGAAGGAGTAGGCACCCAACCCGATTTTGAGCTAGACCGCATCGCCTACTTAGTCCAAGTTGAGCAAGAATTGGGACAAGATCTAGCTGCTCTTATGCTCACAGCTCCAGAAGCCGAGCAAGTTGCCCGTGCCCGCTCGACCTATCAACAGCTAAAAGAGATCTACTCTATTGAAGAAGAGAAAAGCCCCTTTCCCCGCCTCCTTGCTGATCTCATCTTGACTGAAGAGGAGGAGCCCATAAGGGAAATGGAAGCAGTTGTGGCCCATGGCAAGAGAATTGTCCCCGAACTTCTCAACCTTTTGAAGACAGAGGAGGTCTACGACCCTCTTTTCCCTGGCTACGGCCTCGCCCCTGCCCTAGCGGCCCACTGCCTTGGAGAGATTGGAGGTGAGGAAGCTGTAATTCCTCTTTTTGAGATGCTTGGCAAGAAGTGTGTCTTTGAGGAAGAAGCGATCTTAAGCGCTTTTGTAAGCTTAGGGGACACGGCCCGCGATTTCCTTATCCAGCAAATCCAAAGCCGCCCGCTTACCCAGGATACCGTCCATGCCGCCTTTGCATTGACTGCATTCGCTGAGGAACTAGACGTGGCTCGTCTTGCATTAAAGACCCTCCAAGACCCAGAAGTCCAGTCAAAGCCCGTTCTCCGCTCCTACCTGCTCCATTCGTGTGAAGTACTCCGTGATCACCCCGAAAAGGAAGTCCTTTTAGAGCTAGCCGACAATCCAACTCTCCTCTCCTCCTTCCGTGAGGAGATTCTCTCCTTCACCCACCACTGGTAGTAGCACTGGAGCTGTATTTGGAGCCTTCCAACATCCATATGTAGCTCAACTCTTCCAAAAACCCATTTTCTGTATATTGTTTTCAACCACAGAGAATACAAAAGAGTCTTTGAGGAGAAATCCTCAAAGACTGGGGGGACCGCTGAAGATACGCTAGGGGGAGCGTTATCCGCGGAACATAGAAGCGACTGTAGAGGCCATGGTATCAGAGGCAGACTTTAAGATACTCATCGCATAGTCGATGTTTTGCTGACCACCTTGACGAAGGTCTTCTTGACGGGAGAAAGCCTGACCGTAGAACTGCGCGTATTGCTCAGCCTCTTTTGAAAGGGCCTGATAGATCCCTTCCTGGCCTTGGTCAACGGAGATCTTATCTTGGTACAGCTTCTCAAAGGCGACCCCGTTGATCCCCTTCTGGAGCATGTCCATCCCCATCATCACCTGGAAGGTTTTTCCCCACCAGCTAGAGAGCTTTTTAGAGAATTGGCTCGCCTTGTCAGAGATCTTTTTCCCCACACGCTCCGCTTTTTTCCCCGCTCCATCATTGTCTTTGTTGATCTCTGCGGTAGCCTCATCAGTATTTTTGTTCGGATCTATCTCTTTATCCTCATTCTCTTCGTCGATCACTTCACCCTCCTCCTGAATCTCTGCCTCCAGATTTATCTTTTCACTCTCATCGTCTTCGCTGATCACTTCACTATCCTCCTCAACATCATCGTTCAAATTTACCTGTTCACCTTTCCCCTCAACACTTTCATTTCCTATTTCCTCATTTTTGTCAGTGTCTCCAGTTTTATTCTGAAACTCATTATCTCCTTGTTGAATTCCAGAGGCCTCATCTTTATATTCCATAAGGGTTCCCATAAACAATCCAGCACCGAAGACAATCAGTGAAGTGAGTCCAGTATAAAAAGACTGCTCTGCCTGGGCTTTTGTTGCTTTACTCTGCTCCTCATAGGCATTTTTGACAGCATGTCCGATTACGGGGGCAAACTTCACTTCCATCAACATACTTTGTGAAGCTTGCTTCCACATGGTGCTCCAGAAGTGACTGTTGGTTTTAGCTTGCAGAGCCAGCACTTTCCCCATAAGGGCGATCATGCTCACCTCTTTTTTCTTCTGAAAGCCTCCAAACTGAGCCCCAGGATAGGGGAGCTTTGGAGAAGAGCTCTCTTCCATTTCCTTCGCGTCTGTTTTTGTGTTCCCTTTTGGATTTGCAGGGAGAACAACGTCTTTTCCCGTTGTTTGCGCTAGTGTGGTCTTTCGGGACTCAGCAAGTTGTGTTTGCTGGTACCGAGAACCCTTATTTTTCTCTAAAGTTTGGAAATTGACATCGGTGATGACTTCCCTTGTTTGATCTGAAATATTGTTACTCATACTTTCTCCTTATTAGGGTATTTTTATATTAAACTTTTAAACAACTTGCCCCAAACCATAAGTGATCCCTTTCCAGGCGTTTGTAATATCCGCAAAGGTCTGTACCACTTGGGCGCTACCGGCTACTTCTTCCTGGAGGACTGATCCTTCCCTTTGGATCACCTTCTGGAAAAATTTGAAGATGATATCAGTCTCTTGCATCACCGCTGTAGCAACTCCCATTTGTCTTTGAAGATGCGCAAGTTGACATCTCTGTTGATACAGAGGACCGGTGTTATAAATTCCGGTGATCAACATCGGCGATCCAAAAACCGCTCCAACACCAAGCTTGAATAAGATTCTCACCATCTTCTTGGCTAAACTAGTAGGGGCATCGTCTTCTGCGACTGCAACTCTAGAAAACGTGCGAGCAATCCTTTGTTCACCATCTTCAAGGCCATTGATGTCTTGAGACATCATCTTTTGGGTATTTTGCATGAACTCGGGAGCTTTTGACTCATTGCCTGCTTTTTCGCTAGCGTCATCTGCTTCCTTTACATCCTCTCCCTCAGCTAACTCTTCAGGCTCTTCTAACGACTGAGGCAATTCAAAAAGCTCACCTGTCATTTCAATCTCTTCAGGAATCATTTCAGCTGTGGCACCACCATCAAAAAAAGTAGCCACAAGACTCACAGCAATCATGACAACGGCTAAGACAATCATAACCGGCTCGAGCCAATCCATAATTCCCGCCTCCTTTTTCTCTTCCTTGGTGATTTTGGCTTGGAGTGTGATGGCAGCCTCTTCCTTGTCGATTGCATCTGTTTGGGTCTTGAGTACTCCGTTAGACATTGTTTCGTCGAGCTGCTGAAGCTCTACATAATCTTCAGTCTGACTCACAACACCACTAGCGATAGCCTTAAAAGCTTTCCCGAAGGCCTCTGCTAGAATCATCAAAGTTTGCACATTTTGTTTCCCCTTAGGCTTAGGAAGGGTGGGGCCCGCTCCTGCAGCAAAGAGAGACTTTTTCCCTGCATCAAGTTTCAACTTCACTTGAGAAGCTTGAGCGACAACAGACGGTTGCCCTTGACGAGCCGAGTTTACAGCTGTAGGAATGATCTCGCTTGAATTAAGAGAACGGTATATATTCTTAAAACTTAATTCATCTAAGGAGTGACTTGCTAAATTATTACTCATAATATTATCTTCTTATTTATTAAGAAATCCCAATAATTATAACAAAAAATTGATTATTTTTCAAGTTTTTTCTTATCATTTAGAGATTTCTTGATTAATTCTACCCGTCCTTGGATCTCCTCGTAGCCGGGCTGCTCCTCGCAAAGCTCGAGCAAAAGGTCGATAAATTCCCTTGCCTCATCAAAGAGGTCTTGCTTCAAGAAAGCGTCGAGAAGGTAGTATCCAGCAAACGGGTTTGGCTCTAAGTTGAGGGCAAGATAGAATCCTGTAGCAGCCTCCTTGTAAGACTTAAGCTGATGGAAAGAAGCCGCCATTCCGAGCACATACCGATAGGTATCTGGAGAAGCTATTGATAAAAACTTAAATAAAGAGACTGCTTCTTCAAATTTCCCTTGGTTGTAGTACCCGTAAGCAAGAGCATACATCTCCTCAAGCGACTCCTCACTTACACCGGTTGCCTCCTTGAGACTCATCCCCTTCTCATTCATCTTCTCCAATACGTCAGCAGCTACTGCTTCTAATTGGGAGTCGTCGAGATTCTGGAGAACTTCAAGAACCTGATTTTTATTATATTTCATTTATTACCTCCAACAAATTAAACAATACACGTATTATATCATCTAAATTATTAAAAATCAACTCCTTTTTTAAGATTGTGTTAGCTTTTTTAAGACTTCTTAACATTTCAAACCCGTTCCGTCCCTTAGTAGCCAACCATTCTAAAATAATGTTATTATAGAAATATGCGAAAATTGTCCTTTTATGTGTATAAATACAGCTACCTTGCCTGGCTGAAACTGAAACAATTCGGCCATTTTCTCTATAAAAAAGGAGGGATAGAGGAGCTCTATTTTGCGTACCGATATCTCACACACAGGTACCACCCTCGTCAATTCTCCCCCATTCATACAGAAGAGAACTTTAAAATTCTGAATAGGATTCCTCTCTCCAAAGGGCTTTCAGCCTCTAGGTCAGGACTCCTCACCCCCCTGCTCTCTAAAGGAGAACAACGGAGATTTTGGATCTGGAATCTCTTCTTATTTGGAGCACCCCAAAAACGGGTAGAACAGGTTGTCCTCTTCACTTTTCTCACGATCTCACTTGAGCTAAACAATCCATTTGACCGGAAAATCCTCAAATTTTTCTTAAATGAGAAAGTCACTCTTCTGGGCAGGCTCTATAACAAGGTGGAAAAGATCAATGGAAAGGAGTGGGACCGACAAGAGCTCCATGTCCATCTCGACACCTACAAGAGAAATTCCATCCTGCAAAACCGCGTGATCGAGCAGATGGAGAAGGCCGTGGCGAAACAAAGAAAGCCCCCTATCCTGGAAGAGGCCGAAAAAGCCCTAAAAAAAGGGCTCCACCCCCTCTTAATCACTATGGGGTGTTCCGGAGCCTATTGGATGCGGGGGACAGACAGAAGTATCATCGGGCTGTTCAAACCTTTTGATGAGGAGATCCACGCCCCTCACAACCCAGTCGGCCCCTCTCTCCAAGGCCCCTTAGGACAACGGAAAACGAGGAGAGGAAATCGGGTTGGTGAAGCTGCTCACCACGAAGTGGGGGCCTTTCTTGTTGACTCCTATTTAGGATTTGGGATTGTCCCCAGAACCTACTACGCAAGCTTTTCCCACTTCACCTTCTTCTCTGCACGAGAAAACAGACGTAAAACTAGGGCTACAAAGAGAAAATTCGGCTCATTTCAGGAATTTATTGAAGGATTTATCCCTCTCACAAGTCTAGACAAAGAAGAGCTCAATACGATTCCCACAGATGAGTTTCAGCTTCTTGTTGTTTTAGATGTGATCATAGGAAATACCGACCGAAATACAGGCAATATCTTGGTAGGTGAGGAGAAAATCGCCGCAATCGACCATGGCCTCTGTTTTCCCGACAGGGCAGACGATTTCCAATTCTGGTATTGGGAATCTATTGAGCAAGGGAAAAAACCTCTCATCCCCTCCCTCGTAGAGCTCTTACAAAACTTCCCCTTAACTCCAATACGTCACAAACTTCAAAGCCGCTGCTTTATCCCAGAGTCTGCTCTCGACAGGATGGAAGAGCGTCTTGTCCTCTTCACTCGAGGGATCTTAGCCGGGAAGTCGCCAGCAGACCTCTCAGACCTTATGACAAGAGAATACCTCACCCCCCTCATCAGCAGAAAAGAAACCCTCACCCAAGCCGCCTCCGAACAACTCACCCTCTACCTCAAAAAGAAAAACCATTGAAAAGACCCCCAAAAACTTGATTATTTATAAATGTTTTGGGCGACGTAGGTGTATAGCTGGTTGAGAGCCGAGAGTACTGTGGAGACTACCGTCCATTCCTGCTGGATCTCCGTCATCCGCATCTGGAGCATCATCTGCTGGGTTTGTGATTGGTCAGAGAAATTTGTTTGGAAAGAAGTGACATTCGCCTGAAAGGCAGGTAATCCCCCAGGAGGTTTCGACTTAGTATTCCCATTTACAACATAGTTCTCATCATCAGCTAGGGTTGTAGACCACTTGGAGTTTGCAGGATCTGATATGGTAAATTCATTCGGAATTTTTTTGGTGTGCTTTTTATTCCAGACTGGATTTACGTGTAATTGACTGTAGATATTGTACAGGTTCGTCACTTGTTTCAGACAGACAGAAGCATCATCAGCGAAACCCTTTAATTTATTGATAGTCGACGACTTTTCAGAAGCTGTAAGCTTAGGATTATTCTGAATTTCTTGGATTTCCTTCTTGATGTATTGCAAGATTTTCTCAAGCTGATTCATCCGATCTTTGGCTTTGGCTTTTGCCGTACTGATCTTATTTGTTTCAGAACTTGGCGATCCTGTGTACTTCCCGTCTTTTCCCTTGATAAGCCCACCGCTGATATTGAAATCGTTACTCGCTGTACCAAATCCAATCATATGGGTCAGGATGTCGTTTCCAATACCCGCTCCGAACTGGTCAAAATAGAGCATAAAAGCAAGATTCCTGAGATACCTTACCTGATCAGGCATGTAGTGTTTTAAAATCGCTTGGGCAAACTGGTGCTGCAAAGAGTTGTGACCCGCTCCCTTACTCGCAGCATCGGCTGCTGATGCCCCCAATTTAGCCCCAAATGCTTTTTGAGAGTCCCTCGTTTCTTGATACCCCACGATTTTCGCTTGTGTGTGGCCAATCCCTTCGGACAAATCTCCCTGCAGCATCTCATGAGTACTGAGCAATGGAGGCGTTGTCGATTCATCGATTGAGGATTTTTCGGCAAGCTGAGTAGAAAACTGCTCGCTTCTGACGACTTTGTCTCCTTCCATAGAGGCGAAAGAGACCTTCCCTTCTCCTTCTGTAGCGGGAAAATCAGGTTTCTCAATCATCGATCGTATATGAGAACCCATTTCTTGGAAAAAAGGCTCCTTTGTACTTCCAAGCCCACTATCATCGAGAAGCTGATCGAGATACCCTTGTATCTGCGAGCGACTTGCATTGGGATGCTCCTGGACAAATTTATTTGTCCACTCTTGTAGAAGAGACTCTCCAGTAAGTTTTGGAAGAGAGACACCATTTTTCCCCTTCACCTTCCCAAGGGCTTTCAGAAAGACATTTAAAGACTCTTTTTCCTTTGGGGAAAGGTTTTGCCGATTGACGTAGATCGTTTGGAGCTGAGAGAGCATTTGAGAAAATGTCTCCGGTTTTACGGGGGCTTGTACAGAGCTAGACAACGACTGGGTTGCACTTTTCACGTTCCTTTTTTGCTTCACATTTTGCTCAAGAGATTGGAGCTCATCCCCTAGCTCTAGGATCGTCTTTTCAGTACTCTCAAACATCTTCTGGAGCATGTTCATCTGCTCTTGCCAGAATTCACTCTGCTTGCCAGAGGAGAGAGTGGGAAGATGGGTATTATTCATATTCTCTGTAAGAGTGCTCAAAAATATCCCCTGTTCTTCAGTAAGCTTCGGGAAAGACTTTGCGATCTGTTGCAACTGCTCCGAGGCGTCGTCCATCTCTTTAGAAAGAGAGGGATTGCCCTCTTTGACAATCATAGCCATTCTTTGGAACGATTCGATCTGCTTGCCCACTTGCAATTGCATGGCGTTAAAAGAGGAAGTATTCGCAAACTCTTCCTTTCCCCCTTTTTTAGGAGTTGGCACCATTTGGTAGGAGGGTTTGGCCCCTTTGGCAAAGTTGCGCCCCTTCACAAGCTGCTCTGTTTGGAGTTCTTGGAGAAAGTTTTTTACTTCGCCTAAGAATTTTTGTGATGAATCGAGTTTGATGTATTGGGTAAGATTCTCCTGCACCCACCGGCTTGGAGGGGGTTTCCCTTCAAAGGGTTGCATGGAACTAGGGGTAAAATGCACACTCTCTTGCATAAGGTTGCCTCATTGTCATACGCGTAACCTCTATTACATCAAATTTAAATTTAAAATGCCACAAAGAAAAATCCAAATCCTCAGTGAGAATACGATCAACCAAATCGCTGCAGGCGAAGTGGTTGAAAATTCAGCATCTGTTGTGAAAGAGCTGATCGAAAATGCCCTCGACGCCGGAGCCACCTCCATTCGGGTTGAAACGAAAGGAGGAGGGCGGTCTCTTATTGAGATTGCCGACAATGGATCTGGAATGAACGAAGAGGACCTTCGCCTCTCCATCGAAAGACATGCCACTTCAAAAATCATCCAAGCTGAGGATTTAGACTCCCTTTCAACACTTGGATTTCGAGGAGAGGCTCTGCCTACCATCGGCTCGGTCTCCCAGATGAACCTGGTAACAGCTCCTGCTTCCGGAGAGGGAAGAAAGCTCATTTTGTCTGGCGGCAAACTCGAAGAAATCGCCCCCACCTCTCGCAAGCAAGGGACAACTGTCTCTGTCCGCAACCTCTTCTACAACGTCCCGGCACGGAAAAAATTCCAAAAAAGTGTCGGATGGGACACAAGCGAGATCCACCGTGTTTTGAATCGAATCGCTCTTTCGAATCCCCACCTCGCCCTTACTTGGGTTCATGAGGAGAAAACCGTCTTTTCCTTATCTGGTGAAGACCAGGGGGAGAAGAGGGTAGCAGCTTTGCTAGGAGAAGAATTTGCAAGCTCCCTTCTCCCTATCTCCTTCGAAGAGGAGTCTTTCTCCCTTACAGGATGGCTTGGAAAGCCTACCGTCCACAGACCCAATCGGGGAGGGGGGCATCTCTTTCTCAATGGACGGCCTGTTTTTTCCCATTTTATCGCAAGAAAGGTGTTGGAGGGTTACGCAACTCGCCTCCCTACAGGGCGGTTCCCCCTCTATCTTCTCCATCTCTCGCTTCCCCCCCACTTAGTTGATGTAAACGTCCATCCACAAAAAAAAGAGGTCCGCCTCCGAAAAGAGGCGCAAGTAGGACCTTTTCTACTCCGTGCTGTAGAGAAGGGGCTCTCGGGGCAGCGCCTCCCTCCTCCTCCTCCCTCCTTTTCTGCACAACCACACTCCTACAACCCCATCGATTATCCCCTCCCAAAAGAAAAGACTTCCCCCTCTTTTTCCCCACCTCAGGTCTTCTCTGAAAAGCGTCACCCCTACGAAACTCTAGACCTCATCCCGAAAGAAGAGACATCCCCCTCATTCCTTCTCCCAGAGAGAAAGATGCTTGCCAAGATGGGGAAGTTCCTCTTGTTCGAGAATGAAGGGAAGATCTATCTCCTCGACACGGTGGCTGCCCGGCACCGGGTCTCCTTTGAGCAGATCACCCAAAAGATAGGAAACCGACCTATCCAAACCCTCCTTCTCCCCATCCATCTCGAGTTTGGAGGGCATGAAAAAAAGCTACTCGAAGAAAGCCTTGAGCAGCTGCAGGAGTATGGGATTGGGATCCGTCCCTTCGGGGGAGATACGTTTGTAGTCGATGCTCTCCCTGTCTCTTTGGAGACAGATGAACTCCCCACTCTTATCCACCACTTCTTGGAGGAGGGGACCCTCCCTCCCGAAACCAGGCTGGGAAAAGCACTTGGAAAGCTTCCCTTTCGTGGAGTCTCCTCTCTTGAAGAAGGGAAAACACTTGTCAATGCCCTCTTTGCCTGCCAAGAGCCCGACGTCTCCCCCTCCGGCAAGCCAACCCACACCCCTCTCACAGAATCCTCCCTCCAAAAACTGTTCACAATTTCGTGAACGTGCCCCATTTTTACATCCTAACAACATATTTTTTCAACCACAGAGCACAGTAGAGAGCACAAAGAAGAAAATCTCTCTCTGTGATCTCTGTGTACTCTGTGGTTGAATTAATTACGTAAGATTCTACTAAAAAAATATATAAGCTACGTCTGTATCTCCTCCGTATCTCCTTCTGTGTACCCTGCGGTTTTTATAATAACGCAAGTTGCTAGATTTGCAGCAAAAGAGGGAAGGGGTGTACAAGGGATTCTAGCATGAGTAAAAAGCGGATTGAGAGAGTACAGAATCGGCTCAAAGAAGAGAATGTCGACTGGCTTTACATAGACGACCCAACCGACCTCTTTTATCTAACAGGGAAAGAGGTCTCAACAGGAAAGCTCTTTCTTTCCCCCAAAGAGGCCTTTTTCTTCATTGACGGGCGGTATTTCGAGGAGTGCCAAGAGATCGACTTCCTCTCTCTTCACCTCCTATCAACGCTACCCGAACTACTCCCTCTTCAAGGAAAAACAATCGGCTTTGGAGCGCAAAACACCCTCTATTCTACTTTTCAAGAACTAAAGGAGAAAGGAGCCGAGCTCATCCCTGTGGACCCTCTCTTGCAAAACATAAGACAGATCAAAGAGCCTGAAGAACAAGATCTCCTTCGAGAATCTGCTGCTTTGGGGTCGTCTGGGTATGATTATCTCCTCTCTATTCTAGAAGAGGGGATCACAGAAAAAGAGGTGGCACGCAAACTTGAGATCTTCTGGCTCGAATCGGGAGGAGAAGGGCTTGCTTTTTCACCCATTGTCTCTTTTGGGGCAGACACCTCAAAACCACACTACCATCCACAAGAGAAGCCTCTCCAAAAGGCTGGCCTCATCCTTCTAGACATCGGGGTTGTCTTGAACCACTACCACTCAGATATGACCCGAGTGGTCACCTTAGGCACACCAACCAATGAGATGGAAAAAGTGTATGAAATCGTACGAGAAGCGCAAAGAAAAGCCCTCGCTCTTTGCTGCCCAGGCACTCCTATCCAAAACCTTGAAAAGGCTGTCCGAAGCTGGATAGAACGAAATGGATATGGGGAGTATTTTCCACATAGTCTAGGGCATGGAATTGGTTTAAAGACCCATGAGTCACCCTTTTTTCGAAAGAGTGATCTTTTATTAGAAGAGGGGATGGTCATTACCATTGAACCTGGAATTTACCTCCCCAAAGTGGGTGGAGTCCGTTTAGAAGATACTGTTCTGATTACCAAAACAGGTTATGAAAATCTGACAAACCGCCCCATTCCCCCTTCCCTTCTCTGTCTCTAGCTGGTAGGATAGGGGGCATGAAACTCCGGTCTAAACTTCTCTTAGGTGTGGGTATCCTTCTTCTTTTGATGGTGGTTATCCTCTACTTTGTCCCGGTATTTTTTGCGAAAAAAGATGTACAAGAGACGACTGCCCAAGTCCATGAGTTACTGATCAAAAGTCACCTTCAATTGGTGAAAAATCAACAGGCATGGCTAGCAAATCTCATGGATAAAACAAAGCAGGATCTCAATGCCGTTTTGTTCATGCTCTACGAACAGAAATCTCTTTCGAAAAACCTCGCTTTTTCGAAAGATACCCCTGCCACATTGGTTTGGAATGGTCTTGCCAAAATCGCAGGGTACAATCCCGATATCGGTTTTTTACAAGCCCACTCTCCTGATTTAGGCGAAACAGCTGTAGTCCTCCCCCAAACCGCCACCCTTTATCCTATCCTCTCTTCTACCATGCAAGACAAAGACCTTACAAAACTCATCCTTACTGATCCAAATGACAAAAATGCTCCTCCCCTCTCCTTTATTGGAACTCCCCTCCCAAAAGAGTTGCAAACGGAAAAAGGCTACACTCTCTATGCCCTACTGGACCCAGACAAAGTTGATGAAGAGCTAGCACAAACACACTTAGAGCTTGGGGACGCTCTTTCCATAGAGGAAAAAAGAAACCTTCTCACAACATCAAAAATCGCTTTTGGGGATTTGCAACAAACGCCTCTTGCCCCTTATCTCTGGGCAGTTAAAATCGAGCTTATCCAAGCTCTTGTCCCTCTTGCAGCAGAAGGATTCCAGCTGAAAACCCACTCTCTTCTGGTTCCCAAGGGGATGGCTCGATTAGACCAAGTAGGCAATGGGCTTGCGATTCTTTCATCTGATTTATTCCGCAACTCTCCTCTTTTCGATGACAAGCTCTTCTATGAAACCCACCCCCCGAAGGGAGAAAACGTACCTACTCTAGCAGCAGGAAGTGCCCTTGTAACCGATAAGAAAAACAATGAAGCATTCATAAGCAGTACGCTTCTGCTAGACTCTACATTTCTTAGCATCGGTACTCCAGTCAGCACCCTCACTCACGAGCTCGCCCTTTCAGCCAATCGAATTGTTCTTGTCCAGGTAGATGAAGATTTCTGGATCGGGTTTGATAAAAATGGACAGCCACTCAAAAAAGAGACCATCCAAGCACTGCTCTCCACTAAGTTCCAAGGGAAAAACCAAGGAATCTTCAACCTGGATAAAAAACAGTTCTTCTTCACTAAGCTCGCCGATTATGACGATGGAAAACTCATATTTTATCAATTGCATCTCCTGTCTACTGATGGCTCCATTATCGATACCCTTCTAAATCTCCAAGACAAACTCGCAGAAAAAATCTCCTCGCAGCTGGCAATCGTCTCTTTGATCACCATGGCCCTTGTCCTCCTGTTTATTGGACGGATCAGCTTCCGGATCATCAAACCGATTACAAAGTTAGCTGAAGCAACAAACCATGTAGCTTCTGGCCGGTACAAAGAGATCAAATTGCCAGACATGGGGAAACGGAAAGATGAAGTGGCGATCCTTACCCGCTCTTTTGGAGAGATGGTCAAGGGGTTAGCTGACAGAGAGAGGATCCGTGGAGTATTGGACAAAGTGGTCTCCAAAGAGGTTGCAGACGAAATTCTCCGGACCCAAATCCACCTAGGAGGAGAGGATCGAATTGTTTCGATGCTCTTTGGAGATATCCGTGGATTTACCCGTACAACTGAAAACTTAGCTCCACAAAAAGCCATTGGTCTCTTAAATGAGTGCATGACCCTAATCTCCCGGGTCATTGAAGGAGAGGGAGGGGTGATCGATAAATATGTGGGAGATGAGGTCATGGCCATCTATGGAGCCCCTACAACCCACCCCGACCATGCTCTGCGCGCAGTCTCATCAGCCATTTTGATCTTGGAGAGCTTAAAAAAATGGAACGATGAGAGAGTGAGTAAAGGGTTACCTTCTTTGGAAATGGGAATCGGCATCCATTCAGGCCTTGTGGTTGCTGGAAACATGGGAGCTGAAGACCGTCTCAACTATACCGTGATTGGAGCCAATGTGAATTTAGCAGCACGCCTTTGTGAAGCTGCAAATGGAAACCAACTCCTCATCTCTGAAGCAACCTTAGCCGAGCCAAATGTCGGGGAGTCCTTTTTTGCAAATGAGCTCCCTCCTATCGAACTCAAAGGGTTCTCAGAACCGGTACAAATCTACGAAGTAACAGGGTTTAAATGGGGTGAGACTTCATGAGTTTTCGAAAAAAAATCTTATTCAGCTATATCCTCATCTTTCTCCTTTTCACTATTCTCCTCTACCCCATTGTAACGACGTTGATTGGGAACATCCAAGAGAGGAATCTCCGCCACCAAGCCAAAGAACTGATCATCTATATCACCTCAGCTCCTACTTTTGAAAATCTCATTGACAGACTCCAGTACAAGGAAAGGTATATCTTTTTCCGCGTGAGTTTAATTGATGCCAAAGATGGCTTTATCTACGACTCTCATGGAGATGTTGCCTCTTTGGAAGGGAAACTCCTCTACCGGTATGAAATCGACAAAGCATTCACGAAAGGAGATGGGTATGAAGTCCGCTACTCCCCTCTTTTTGGCCAAGAAATGGCCTATATGGCCGTCCATTTCACCTACGCCGGGAGGGAACTGGTTTTGCGTACCGCTTTCCCGTTCGGTCAGCTCCAGGATTTAAACCACGACCTAAATCTCACGTTTCTTATCCTAGGAATCGCGATTCTTCTTCTCTTTAGCCTTCTCTCTTGGTTTATCCTCCACTACCTCACGAGGCCAGTCCAACAGATCATCCAAGCCATTAGGCCCTACCAGCTCGGGCTTGCAGAACACATCCCTAAAATCCCTCTTGGGAAACAGATCCGTCCCCAAGATGAATTCGGACAACTCGCCGACACACTCAATTCCCTTACCAACAGAATTGAGAGCCAAATCGCAAGTCTCACACAAGAGAAAAACGAAAAGAGTGCCATTCTCGAATCTCTTGTGGAAGGTGTCGTGGTAGTCGATGGGGCGATGAATGTGATCTATATGAACCGGATGGCCGAGGTTTTCCTCTCCATGCAAGAGCAAGAGCTAGCCGGAAAGAGTTTTTCCCTGACAAACCAGCCGGAATGTGAGCAGCTTATCATAGATGCACAGAAAAAGGGACAACCCGTTGCTCTTGTGCTTAAACCTAAGAGGCAACAAAAACGTTTCATAGATGCGGTAGCCGTTCCAAGAGGGGAGGGAGGGGCAATACTCGTACTGCAGGACAAGACAAGCCTCCATAAAGTGATCGAAATGGGGAAAGATTTTATCGCAAATGCCTCCCACGAACTCAAAACTCCGATCACCATCATCCGCGGCTTTGCCGAAACTCTCCACGACCACCCCGAACTTTCAAGAGATGTCTCTTTAGAGATCACTAAAAAAATCGTCTCAAACTGTGGAAGGATGGAGACACTGGTGAAAAACCTTCTAACCTTAGCAGCCGTAGATGAGGGACTCCCCCGCTCCAGACTACAGGAGTGTGACCTTGTCGACCTAGCCAAGCAGGCTAAGATGACAGTCCGCTCTGTCCATGCTGAATCCGAGATCCTTATCGAAACAGTAGGGGAGCCCCCCTTCCATATCCTGGGAGACAGTGATCTTCTCTTCCAAGCGATACTTAACTTGCTTGACAATGCGGTGAAATACTCTCCCTACCCAGCCCGTGTCACGATCTCAATTGAGAACCTCACGAACCAATTCCTCATCAAAGTCTCAGATAGGGGGATTGGGATCCCCGCCGAGGAGCTCGATCGGATCTTTGAGAGGTTCTATGCCGTCGACAAGAGCCATTCTCGCAGCTTGGGAGGTTCAGGGCTCGGCCTTTCCATCGTAGAGCGGATCGTGGAGAAGCATAAAGGGACTATCGATGTCGAATCGACCCCAGGTGAGGGGACCACCTTCCTCATCACCCTCCCCCTCCAACAGGAGAGTTGAGGGAACTTGTTTTTGGAAGATTTTGATTGCTTTTCGCCCTACTTGAACAAGTAGAACGAAAATCCCCAAAATTCTCTGCCCTCCCAGGAAAAAGCCAGAAGCACATAAGACTTAACAAAATATTTACAGATAGTGTATAATAATATAGGGAATATAATTATATAGGAGGTTTTTTATGGCGTCTCCAACTAATAACAATACACCAGCTAATACTAGCTGCATAAGCCCAGAGTGCGATCGTCGCATTTCCATAGCTTTTGATCTCTTGCAAATCACCATCGTTGCATTAGTTGCTATTGGAGTCTTATATCTGCTATTTCAGCCCTACGCTCCAAAAACAGCGCTCTAAGAGCTGCGTTAGGTGAAAGAAGCTGGGTGAAAAGAAGCTTTACAGTAAATGAGAAGTTTGGAGGAGAGCTGCTAGTCCTTTTACCTCAATCCTTTCGGCTAAAAGATAGTCCACTTCTCCTGGGTATACGACGATAAGCTTGTCTAGATGTAAACTCTCGAAACAGATCCTCATCGACTTCGTGAGACGTGGGGCGTCGGCATACTTGATTTCAAATCCGATCCTTCTCCCTCTCTGTAGTAAAAGAAGATCGAGCTCCGCTCCACTATGCGTTGCCCAAAAATAGGCCTCTCCTTCAAAAGTGCGCAATATCTCCTCAAGAGCAAACCCCTCCCAAGAAGTTCCTAATTTTGGATGGCGGAGAAGTGTCGTAAAGTCTGCGATCCCCAAAAGTGAGTGGAGAAGACCCGTATCTCTGAAATAAATTTTGGGTGATTTTACCTGCCTTTTTTTCAGGTTTTCAAACCAGGGAGGGAGTTGCCTCACCATAAAGGTGCCAGTCAAAAGATCGAGATACCTGCGCATAGTCCCATGAGAGGCACCAAAAGAATTCCCTATCTCAGAGGCATTGAAGATATTCCCGTGGTAGTGAGCCAGCATAGACCAAAAACGTCGAAGAGCTACAGGGGGAATTTGGATCCCAAGCTGGGGAATGTCTCTTTCTAGAAACGTGGAGATATAAAACTCACGCCAAGTCCAACTATCCTCATCACTTTCAGCAAGGAAAGAGCGGGGAAACCCGCCTCTGAGCCAAAGGGATTGAAGTGCTTTTGTCTCTAAGAAGGAGAAGGGAGGCAGTTCGATATAGGCAATCCTCCCCGCCAAGGTTTCCGAGGACTGGCGGATCAAATCCCGAGAGGCACTTCCCAAAATCAGAAATTTCTTTTTAGGATCCTGGTCTACAAGGACACGGAGAAAGGGAAAAAGCTCTGGAATTCGCTGGATTTCATCAATTACCACAAGCCCCTCTAGAGGTTCTAAAGCGAGCTTAGGCTGCTCTAAACGAGCAAGATCTTGAGGATCTTCAAGATCAAAATAATGACTCTTGGAAAACCCTGCATTGCAGTAGATTTTTGCAAGGGTAGTCTTTCCACACTGCCGAGGCCCTAAAGTGGCCACGACCTGCTGGGTCCGAAAAAACTTCCGAATTTGCTCCAGATAACGGGGTCTATCCATCATTTACCTTGAAAATTGAAACCTCATTGTACAATTTTCAGGGTAAAAAAGAAAAGAGTGGTGCTCCTATTTATCCTATCCCTTTTTTCTTCTTCTAACCTATAATGCTCGTAATCTTTGATTTGCGAGCAATTATGCAGGTTTGTTACCCAAATAGAGGGGATACGTTTTTCCCACCGATACGAGAAGACGCCTCGAAAGATAAGAAGTGCCTTGCAAAGGCACTTGAAGTGATTTCTATTCTTACCGTTGTTCTTTTTTTTGTGAGTACCATTACGATGGTAGCTTCAACTGCTTGCCACAATTCTCTTGTATGCAAAGGATTTGGGTTTTCTACCCTCTTGTCAGGTCTAGGATGTGGCTCCGCTTTACTGACAAGATTCCTCCTCTAGATAAAGCAACCGTGTTTCCAGCTCAACTGTTGTGTGCGTACAAATCATCATCGGTCTTTCCTTTGAATTTTTATAGATTTTGCGCCAAGACTACTCTTTCAAAGGGAAAAATTCAAAAAAGAGGGGTTAGTTTTTGGAAGCAAGAGAGAGCTTAGTGATGGGAGTGTTGCCGGGGAGTTTGAGGTAGGCGTGGTTGTTTTCAAGGGATTGGATCTGGGAGAGATTGACGCCGTTTCGGACTTGGTGGGCGCTGTAGGAGATCCCCTCTTGGTTCTCCTTGACTTCGGTTTCGCCTAGGGAGCGGGAGATCTTTTGGACGGTTTCTAGGTCGTGCTCGGCAAAGATGAGGCGACCATTTTCTCTGAGTGGATATCTTTGTGGGCAGCAGCTCGAGCCTACACTTTTAAAAGCAGGCTTAAGGTTGACAAGACCACCGCTTGGTTGACGCGGCACGTTTTGCTTTCTGTGAAGACAACATTGAAAACATATCCTGCATCTTGAGAGTCTGAAAGTACTTTTCCTCCCATTTCGAGACACTCCACCTCTCCTTGAATCTCGATCGACTCCCAATACTCTTTTTCCTCTTCAGGGATCGCGAAGAGGGGTATTACCTCC